>JAKQII010000025.1 GCA_029557535.1 Acidobacteriota bacterium | reverse complement strand
CCGGCGGTATCACGCAGCACATTGGTGCGTATTCGGTATTCGTCGCCAATCCCGACAATCCGGAAGAAAAACGCCGTGTGGTGTTCCTCGATACGCCGGGTCACGAAGCATTTACGATGATGCGTGCCCGCGGTGCGAAGGCGACGGACGTGGTTATCCTCGTCGTCGCGGCCGACGACGGCGTCATGCCGCAGACGATCGAAGCCGTCGAGCACTCGAAGGCCGCCGCCGTGCCGATCATCGTCGCGATCAACAAGATCGACAAGCCCGACGCGAATCCTGACAAGGTCAAACAGGGACTTGCCGGTCTCGGGCTGCAGCCAATCGATTGGGGCGGCGATATCGAAATGGTCCCCGTTTCAGCGAAAAAACGCGAGAATCTCGACAACTTGCTAGAAACGGTTCTTCTGCAGGCCGACATCATGGATCTCAAGGCGAGCCCGACTCGGCGGGCTTCGGGTGTCGTTCTCGAGGCCAAGCTCGACAAGGGCCGCGGTTCGGTCGCAACGGTGCTCGTCCAGCAGGGAACGCTTCATGTCGGCGATCCGTTCATCGTCGGACAATTCTACGGCAAGGTCCGCGCCATGTTCTCCGATCGCGGTGAAACGACGCAGGAGGCGGCTCCGGCCACGCCGGTTGAAGTTCTTGGTCTGCAGGGCGTCCCGCAGGCGGGCGACACGTTCCAGGTCGTTTCCGATATCGAAAAGGCCCAGACCATCGCCCAGCAGCGTCAGATGCACGCGCGTCAGGCGGCGATGGTCAAGACGACCAAGCGCGGCATCGAATCTTTGGGTCAGGCAGACGTCAAGGAACTGCTCGTCATTCTCAAGGCGGACGTCCAGGGCTCGGTCGAAGTTCTGCGCGCGACGCTCGAGAAACTCTCGACGGAAAAGGTCAAGGTGCGGGTCATCCGCGCCGGCGTCGGTGCGATCGCCGAATCCGACGTTTTGCTTGCGTCGGCGACGCAGGCGGACAACACGCAGACCGCGGTCGTCATCATTGGTTTCAACGTCCGACCGGAAGCCCGTGCGGCCGAGGTCGCAAAACAGGAAGAGGTCGACATCCGGCTCCATTCGATCATTTACAAGGTCGAAGAGGAGATCAGGGCGGCGATGATCGGAATGCTCGACGCGATCGAGAAGGAAGTGATTCTCGGAAAAGCGCTGGTCCAGGAAACATTCAAGGTTTCGAAGGTCGGCACGATCGCCGGTTGCCGGGTCACCGATGGGGTAATCCGTCGTCAGGCAAAGGCGCGGCTGATCCGCGACGGTGTGGTGATCTGGGAAGGCGACATCGCGTCGCTGAAGCGCTTTAAGGAGGATACCAACGAGGTCCGTCAAGGCTTCGAGTGCGGTATCAGTCTTGTCAACTTCAACGATATCAAGTTTGAAGATGAGATCGAGGCATTCGTGATCGAGAGGGTCGCGGCCACTGAACTGTGATAGTTGAGCGGTAGACGGTAGGCGGTAGAGGTAGGCAGTAGACGCTGACCACCGACCACTGGACACCCATTACTGAAAAGATGCGTCGTCCGGAAAGACTTGCTGAGGCTCTGCGGGAAGAGATCACCGAGATCGTCGGTTTCGAACTCGACGATCCGCGTGTCGCCGCGGTAACCGTGACGGATGTCCGCGTGTCGGAAAACCTCCGAGACGCCAAGGTTTACGTTTTGGTCGAGGGCAGCGAACCCGAGATCAAAGAGGCAATGAAGGCGCTTCAGCACGCGTCTTCGTTCGTGAAGCAGCAGGTTGCGCTCAACCTGAACCTTCACCACACGCCGCACCTTCACTTCGCGCGGGACACCGTCGAAGAGAACGCGGCGAGAGTCGACAGGCTTCTTGGTGAGGTCGGTCGTGAATCTGAATTCGACGAAGGAAGTTAACTGTCGGGGAATTGCGCGGACCGCAAAACGCGTTTCCGCCTCCCTAAGATCCCCGGCTTTCAGTGATGTTAAGCCAAGTTGTTGAGTTAATTGAAAATAGGCACGTTTTTGGGATTACGACGCACGTTCGGCCGGACGGCGACGGTATCGGGTCGTCACTTGGGCTTTGCTGGCTCTTGAGGTCGCTCGGAAAAGATGCCGAGGTCATTGTCAGCGACGGTATTCCGATGGCCTATCAAGCCCTACCGGGAGCCGACGAGATCGTTTACCTGAGCGAGGTAAACGGTAAGTACGACGCGGTTTTTGTGATCGAGTGTTCGGACGTATCTCGTCCCAACATCCGCAACCTCGAGAAACAGTACGTCGTCAACATCGATCACCACGCCACCTGCGATAATTTCGGAACGATCAACTGGATCGATACGACCGCATCCGCGGTCGGGGAGATGATCTACAATCTCTGCAAGGCCGTCGGCGGCCGCATCACCCGCGAGATCGCGGAGTGTCTTTATCTCGCACTTGTGACCGATACCGGCAGTTTTCACTTTTCAAACACCACCGACCGCACGCTCAAGGTCGCTTCCGAACTTGTGAAGGTCGGCGTCAAACCCGCGGTGATCTCCGAAGCGGTCTACAACTCTTACCCGTGGTCCCGTATCGAACTGATGAGCCGAGTGCTCTCGACCGTCAAGCGCGATGACACTGGTCGCGTTGCCTATATGAGGCAAACAATGGAGATGCGGGAATCGTCAAAGATGGCCGACGGCGACAACAATGGTTTTGTGAACATCCCGCTCGCCGCGAAAGATGTCCTCGCGTCCATCTACATGCGCGAGATCGGCGACCGCGAGTATCGGGTAAGCTTCCGTTCGAAAGGCAGCATCAACGTCGCCAAGGTTGCCGAACAGTTCGGCGGCGGCGGGCACAACAACGCCGCCGGCTGCCGGATCGTCGGCGATTGGGATGAGTCCGAATTACAATTGGTCGAGGCGATGGTCGCCGCAGTGGCCGATTCGAACTCCGATTCTGACGAACCGGAACCGATCACGGGATTCGTCGGTACCGAGCAGGTGAACGAGGTCAGACCGCAGGCCGACTAGGAAAGTTTCGACCTGACCGTTTCGCTTACGAGTTTTCCGTCAACGGTCTTGCCCGCGAGTTTTGCAAGCGCGGCCTTCATTACAATACCCATTTCTTTCATCGACGCGGCTCCGGTGTCGGCGATTGCTTGATCGACCGCTGTTGCGATCTCTTCTGCAGACGCCGACAGCGGCAGGTATTCCTCGAGAACGGCGAGTTCCGAACGTTCTTTCTCGGCAAGTTCCGATCTGCCGTTGGCCGTGAACTGCTCGATCGAATCCTTTCGCTGTTTCACCAAAGTCGTGAGGATCTTCGTTACTTCGTCGTCAGTCAGCACCGTTCCGACGCCGCGCTTGTTCTCTTCGTTCATCAGCGCCGCTTTCGCCATTCTAAGGGTTGATAATCGATTCGCGTCCTTTGCTCTCATGGCCGCCGTCATGTCGGCGACGAGTCTTTCTTTCAAGCTCATGACAAACAGTTTAGCGGAATCTGCCTGGGTGTTTCAAAACCTGCGGTTTCCTCGCGAATCGGGCGCGCCTTGTGCTAATCTGTCAGTTCCTTTTTTCTATGAAACTCGATTGGCGGTTGGGTGTCATCGCGGGGATCTTCATGATCGTTTTCACGATGTACCCGCAAATCAAGATGTGGTATCTGCGCGGCGACGAATGGCAGGGCCATTATGCCTACAACGACATCGACGAGGTTGCGTACGCGTCGTACGTGAAGGCACTGATCGACGGCCGGCCGCGCAAGAACGACCCTTACACGGGCCGCGACGATTCGCCCGACTCTCCCCAACCCGAATCGCTTTTCTCGATCCAGTTCGCGGCCCCGTACACGATCGCGATCCCGGCCAGGATTCTCGGAGTTGGCGCACCCTGGGCGATGACGATCGCCGGCGCGATGGCTGGATTTGCCGCCGCTCTCGCGTGTTTCTGGGTTCTCGGCCGTCTGACAGGTGATTCGTGGCTCGCAATGACCGGAACGCTGATAGTGCTTGCGGGCGGGGCCATCGCGGCGGGCGAGGGGGCAATCGGTGAATTGCTCGGGACCGGATTTTCGTACCCGTACTTTCCGGCATTCAGGCGGTACATTCCGGCGATCCCGTTCGCGGCTTTTTTTCTGACGATCGGATTCATTTGGAAGATGGTTGGGAGCGAGGATCTTCGCCGCCGCATGATCTTCGGCGCGCTCGCGGTCGTCGCATTCGGCTACACCGTCTTTTCTTATTTTTATACATGGACAACAGCCGCCGGGTGGCTCGCGTGCATCGGGGTGCTGTGGCTCGTGTTCGGGAGCGGGAACCGCAAACGTGACCTTGCCTCGTTCGCTGGCGTCGGAGCGGGCTGTGCCGCCTTTCTGGCCCCGTATGCGTATCTGCTGTCGAAGCGTTCGCACACAATGGACGATGTCCAGTTGCTCGTCAACACGCGGGCTCCGGACTTGGCGAGGTTTCCCGAATACATCGCCGCCGCGGTCCTCGTCGTCCTCGGACTTGCGATCGCCTTCAAGGTGATCGTGTTCCGTTCAAAAGAGACAATTTTCGCGCTCTCGTTCGCGATCGTTCCGTTTATCCTGTTCAACCAGCAGATCGTGACCGGCAGGGAATTGCAGCCGATCCATTACCAGGTGTTCATCGGCAATTACGTTGCCGCGCTCGCGGCGGTCGCAACCATCGGAGTAATCCTTAAACAGTCGGGCGTCTTCGAATCAGCGAAATGGAAGGCCGTCGCGGCGTACGTTGCCCTGATCGCAGTTTCCTGGGGATTGATAGAGTGTAAGTACACGGTCCGAGTGCTCGACGATGTGAACGTCGCGCGCGATGCCGCGATGCCCGTGGGCAATCGTCTTACCCAACTGGGATCGGGAAACGCCGATGTTCGCCATCAGGTCGTCTTCCACTACGATATCGCCGAAGGCGACGATCTCCCGACGATCGCTCCGCAATCGGTTCTGTGGGCGCGCCATCAACACGTCTTCGCGGGCGTCACTTGGCAGGAAAACAAGGAGCGTTATTATCAGTATTTGCTTTTCAGGAATTATACGGCGAATGACCTTGCGGAAAGCATAAAGGGCGGCGACTTCGTCTCTTCGATCGCGCTCTTCGGCTGGGGACGTCACACCGACCGCCTGAACTCGGCATACAAGCCTCTGACCTACCGTGAGGTCGATCAGGAAGCGGCGCGGTACGGGAATTACATCGATTCCTTCAACCCGCGGAATTCGCCGGATACGATGCTCTCATACGCGGTGATTCCGAACGATCGCGAGGTCGACCTGACAAATCTTGATAGGTATTACGAACGCGACAACGGCGAGATCGTGGGGAATTACCTGCTCTACAAGCTGAGTCTGCGATAAGAATCAAGATTCAAAATATTCAAAATTCAAGAATCTTGAACCTGAATTGAAGGCCAAGCCCCGCAAGCGGCGCCGGAGCGATAACCCTTGGCGGGGCTTAATATCTTTCTATTCTGGACAACCACCAAGTTCCGGACCTGCACGAATTTCTCCGACCGGCTCCAGGACTCAAGATATTCAAGATTCAAGTTATTCAAGATTCAAGAAAATCGAGAATCCCTCGGGATGATGATTTTTGAATTTTTTGAATCTCGAATCTTGAATCTAATCTTGAATGTTGAATCCGCAATCCCCAATCCCGAATCTATAATCCCCAATGAAACGAGCCGCCCTTTCGAGCGGCTCAGGTATGCAAATGTAAAGCAATTAATACAACTTAGGCTGCGAGTAGGTCGTTCGAAGTTTCCGCAAAAACCCGACGGCCATTGAGCGCGTCGTCGATGATCTCACGGACTGCCGACGCATCCGGATTAACGTCCATGCGCGCACATGCACGAAGGTGCCGGATGATCCCTTCCGTTGCGATCTCCAAGGCCGGTCCGCTCAGTTTCGCGAATCGGCGCGCCTGAATATGATCGATCTGCAGGATTCTGTCCTGCAAAGTCATTTGTCTTGCTGCTGCCACTATATATTCGTCTCCTTTCTCTTCGAAATACATTTCGTTAAGCGTTGCCTGCAATTGCAACTATTAAGTTGAATACCGCCCATAAAATGGACCGCGCCCGCAATTTTAGTTGAATAATAAAAACGTCTGGTTGCTAAAATCCTGATTCGGTCGGAACGTCTCAACTTATGAACCAAATGTTAACAAAAAAACACCTGGTTGTCACCATTTTTTTTTCGGCGAGAATGGCGCGCGGGTCAATGTTTACAGGGGCGCGGTCAGATCGGTCCATCGGAAAGAAAAAGAAAAACCGGCCGCGTGCGAGAAAGCAGGCCGGTTCTTCTGAACGATGAAACGATCGGCTTAGCCGATCGCGTCTTTCATTGACTTGCCAACACGGAACTTAACAGTCGTTTTGGCCGGAATCTTGATGGTCGCGCCCGTCGCCGGGTTGCGTCCTTCGCGAGCCGCGCGGGTCGCTTTCACGAGCTTTCCGAAGCCCGGAAGGGTGAACTCACCGCTCTTTTTCACTTCGCCCGCCGCGAGGCCGGCCAGGGCGTCAAAAAGGCCTTTGACGTCAGCCTTTTTCAAGCCGGTCGATTCCGCAAGACTGTTAACGATCTCCGTTTGAGTCATCTTTGCCATATTGTAAATTTAACCTCCAAAGTTTGTGAATAAAAACTACTTCAATTGAACATCTTAATCTGCACGATTGCAAATTCTGAATGGGGCAGAATTGTTGCGGCTTTGAGGACGATGAGCTGGTCGGGGCGAGATGATTCGAACATCCGACCTCTCGGTCCCAAACCGAGCGCACTACCAGGCTGTGCTACGCCCCGCAAGATCTTCGCGTTTCATGCAAGAAACATCAACAAGTGCCGAATTTTACAGGGCAAAAATGCGTTGGTCAAGTTCGATTTCCCCAAAAGTCCGCAAAAAACCGCATAATCTTGCGGCTTGCGTCGGCGCGATGACTTATTTGCGACTTGACCTCGTCCGGCAGTTCACCGAACGATCGCGAAAAACCCGTCGGAATGAAGACCGGATCGTAGCCGAATCCGTTCTCACCGGTCGGCACCAGGGCGATCCGTCCTTCGCATTTGCCCTCAACCGAACACAGTATCCGCCCGTTCCGGTCAGCCACCGAGATCGCGCAGACAAACCGTGCGCTCCGCTCGTCGGCGGATCCGATCTCGTCAAGCAACTTTCGGATCCGTTCCGCGTCCGAAGCGCCGGCGCCGGCGTAGCGGGCACTCTGCACGCCGGGCGCGCCGGCGAGCGCGTCGACGACGAGTCCCGAATCATCGGAAACGGCCATTTCGCCGGTGAGACGGGCATAGCCTGTCGCCTTGAGCTCGGCGTTTTCAACAAACGTCGATCCGGTCTCTTCAATTTCGCCGGCATCGGGATATTCGTCGAGACCGACCAGGCGGACCGGAATTTGCGCCAGCAGAAGCCGTATCTCGCGGATCTTCCCCGGGTTGCGCGTCGCGGCGACGATCGTCATCGGTTTCATCACCACCTATGATAGCGGACGGTTGACGCAATGTCCTTTGAAAAACGGCCGTCGAATCGGACGGTTCTGACCGTTCGACCGCAAGAAATTTCTTGATTCGACTCCAACCGATACTGTATAAAAGATATAGCGGAATTCCCATCCGCACCTTACGCAGCCCGACACTTCAGTGAGGAATCCCCATTTGGATGCGCTTGTGAACCATAATTCAGCCGGTGAGCTGTTCGGTCCCGTTTCGTCAGGAGCGAAGCAAAGGACCGTCACGCCGATCATAGAAGCCGTCGATAAGGACCGGCTCATCTTCGACCTCGGGATGTGGCTGTCCGGGTTGGATAGCTTTTTGAATATCCGCAATCACGCGTTCATCGAGGAGAGCCGGACGAAGGCCTCGTCCCGTGATTGGACGCGGGAGTTCAGGTTGACGCGATCGACGCTGCTGCTTTGTTCACGCCTCACGTTTCAACTCAGCAAAGTACTGAACGAGGAACGATCCTCCGGCGGCGTGGAGGTCGTGGGTTTGGTCGAGGACTTTGACGGGCTCAAAGGCAACGACGATATCTCCGCCGATGAGATCTACCGACTCTCAATGTCGCTCAAAGACGCGTCACTTCTGAACGACGGGATGATGCGGGCGGCGCCGCTCAAATTCGGCGAGTGGACCGCGTGGTGCAACACGCTGAAGGAGAAGCTCGATTCGGTTCCGATCGTCGCGAAACTGATCTCGCGGGCCGAAAAGACGGGCGAAGAGTTCCTTCCCGACGTACTTCGTAAATTGCTGGACAACAAACCGCTGCCATTTTCAGTCGAGGCCGACCTCAGGCTTGTCTTGCCGCGCTTTGCGAAAGTTCTGAAATGGCTTAGCGTGATCGAGGAAATGCTGAGGTCGGACGCGCCGCTAAAATCGTCGTTGCTGATCTTCTCGCGCGTCTACGAGCAGATCCAGGATCTGACGTCCTACATAAACAACCGTCTTCTTCGATTCCCGAACGAGGAATCCGAATTGTTCGGCCAGCTCGACGGCGCGGTCTACACTGCCTCTATCGAGCTCCGGAAGGTCTACAATCACGAGCTTGCCGGTCTGACGGAAATGCGCTCGGTTCCGATGATCTACGCGAAGATCGAGACCGCCTGGGCGTTGTTGAACGACAGTTTCCAGCTGACGTTGATCAACTTCGCACAGATGCTCGATCCGGCGATCGGCTCGGATTCGATCTTCCCGAACCTGAAGGTCAAACTCACGCACTCGCTGCAACTCAGGCAAGATATGTGGGAACTCCTGAACATCGTCAAGGAAGCGGAGCAAATGAACGGCGAATACCCGGCGAAAAAACTCAAGGCGCATCTGAACTCGTTCCTCAAGACCGGGCTCAATCTGCTTTTCTTCAAGGACCGGGAGACGGTCGAGCGGTTCATCGAAGAGGTCTCGGTCACGGCCAACAAGAAGGATCTCGTGCCGCTGCTACATCGTTTCGGCGCGTACCTGGAGACTCTTTTCGGCCAGGTGAACATGCGCGTCGTGCTTGCCGAGCATCCGTTCGATTTTCAAAAGCAGTAATTTCCAAAGTTGATCCTGGCTTTGGCCGCGCATTTGCTGCGGACCTTCTTGCATTATCCGAAATCGCGCAACAGACACTTCGGCTCCTCAACGCCGTTGTTCGATTTTGCCGCGGAATGCGCAGATGACGCGAATTCCGGCGCTATTGCGACCTGAGCGTCGCCAGCGGCTTGCGGAACAGGACGTCGAAACTCGCGAGGGCGCCGACGATCGTCACAAGCGCGGCGGTCACGAGAACACCGATCGCGCTCAAGCCGGGATCGAATTCCCAGTTGATATCGAAAATGTATTTTGAGACTGCGAAAGAGAGCGCGGTCGCGAACGCCGCGCCGATAAAGCCCGCGAGCAGGCCCAAGAGTCCGTATTCGGCGAAGAGTATCGACGCCAGCGTGCGCCGTTTGGCACCGAGCGTCTTGAGGATCGCGTTCTCGTAAATGCGCTGCGATTTCGTCAGCGCGACGGATCCGATCAGGATCAGCATGCCGCTCAGGATGACGAAGCTGCCGACGAACGAGATCGCCAAAACGATGTTGTTCACGACTTTCTGGAACGTCGCGACAATATCGGCGACGTCGAAGATCTGGACGTTCGGGAAAGTGTCGATGATCCCTCGCTGAAGCCGCTGCCGGTCCGTTTCGGGCAGCTTTCTGATAACGTTCGCGGCAAATGTCTGAGGCGCCTTTTCGAGCACACCCGGCGCGAAGACGAAGATGAACGCCGTGCGCGTGTTCCGCAGATCGAGTTTGCGGATGTTGGCGACCTGAACGGTGACGTCGCGGCCCGAGATCTCGAACGTGATCGAATCTCCCGGGATGACGTTCAGGCGTTTCGACATCTCTTCTTCGACCGAAACCTGCGGCACGCCGCGCGCGGGATTCCACCATTCGCCGCTCATAATGGACTCGTTCTTGTCTAGATTCTCGCGGTACGTGACCGCAAATTCGCGGCCGATCTGACCCTGTTGCTGCCGTGTTTCGCGGTTCTGGTAGTCGATCGGCTTGCCGTTGATGAACGCGATTCGCGCGCGCACGGTCGGCAGCGCCTGCGCCGGCTCACCTGTCCGTGCTTCGAGGAGTTTCAACAGTTGTTCGATCTGGCTTTTCTGAACGTCGATTATGAACAGCGCCGGAAGCGTCTGGTTCCGGGTAAAGTCAAATTCGCGGACGAGATTCGACTGCAGCGACTGCACGGCGAGTACTACGAAAGCTCCAAGACCCACGGCGAGGAGAATGATCCGCGTCTGGTTTCCGGGCCGGTAAAGCGAGTTGATCGCCTGCGTCACGGCGAACGAGCTGAGTTTGCGAAACCGGCGGAGAATTCGCGTCAGCAGAAGCGCCGCGAGATATAGAAATACCGAGGTGAACGCCAGACCGACAAGGAAGAACGCGCCGACTTTCACCGATCCGGCTTGCCATGTCGCGAGGCCGAGCAGACCCGCGATCGAGACCCCGCCGATCAGTGTCCGTGTCCAGTCAAGCCGGCGCATTTTTTCGCCCGATGCGTCGTGCAGCAGAAGCCGCGGCTTGATGTTCCGGACCTGAAGCAAGGGAAGCGCCGAAAACAGCAGGGAAATCAGAACGCCGAGCAGCAATCCCTGCATCGAAACGCCGAACGTGACCGAATAGCTGAGCGTTGCGGGCAGCGCGTCCGCGAAACGGTATTGCGCGAACCACAGAAAACACTGGGCGAGGAACACGCCAAAGACGCTTCCGATGAAGCCGAGCGTCAGGATCTGCATCAGGTAAACCGTGATAATGCGCCCGCCGCCCGCCCCGAGGCATTTCAGGATCGCCACCGACCGCCGCTTCTGTTCGACGAATACGCGGGCGACATTCCAGACTCCGACGCCGCCCAGGACAAGTATCAGCAAACCGGTCAGCGAAAGGTAGTTCTCGGTCCGCGCGAACTGTTCGCCGAGGTTCTCCTGGGTCTCCCGATAGAATTGAACAGTCATCACCGTTCCTTTCAGATTCTCTCGCAGTCGTTTCACCAATTCCGCCGGATTCTCCGACGTGCGGAACGAGATCCGTCGCCGGATGCGGCCGCTGTTGGTCGTGATCCCCGCCGAATCGAAAGCCTTCTTTTCGATGAAAACGCGCGGTCCGAGCCTGAATCCGCCCGATCCGCCCGGTTCTTCTTCGAACGTCGCCCGGATCTGGAAGACGCTGCTTCCGATCTTGATGCTGTCACCGATTTCGACCTTGAGATCGTCGAGCAGAAGTGGCGAGACGACCGCACCGCTGTTCGCCAAAAGCTTAAAATCAAATGGCTTACCGTCGCTTGTCGTGAAATTTCCGACGAGCGGAAACGGGGGTTCGATGCCCTTGAGTTCGACGAACGAAAGTGTCTCGTTCGAGTCGTCAACCGGGCGCGTCATTGCCGATGTCGTGATCGATTCCGTACGTGCCTCGACGATCGTCGAGTTTCCGACAATTTCTTCGATCTTCTGAATGTCTGTCGGGGAAAAATCGGTCGTCGAATTGACTTCGAAATCGGCCGTCAAAAGCGCCCGGGCATCGCCGCCAACGGCCTGTCCGAGGTTCTGGATCAGTGAGCGCAGCGCGACGACCGAACCGACGCCGATCGCGATGCATAGAAAGAAAAACAACAATCGTCGCCAAGACGAGCGTATCTCCCGGATTGTCAGGTTGAAAATAAAGCCCATATCAGATGGTCTTCACCTCGTCGCCGACGACCCGGCCGTCCTTCAGCGTGATTTGCCGCTGGGCCTTGTCGGCCAGCGTCTGGTCGTGCGTCACGAGCACAAGCGTGACATTGTTCCGGCGATGAAGATCGGTCATCAGCTCGAAAATATGTCCGCCGTTGCGCGAGTCTAGATTTCCGGTCGGCTCGTCGGCCAGCAAAATTGTCGGCTCGTTCGCGAAAGCGCGCGCGATCGCGATGCGCTGCTGCTCGCCGCCCGACAATTCGGTCGGGTAGTGATGGCCGCGATTGGTGAGGTCGACATCGCTGAGCAGTTTTTTCGCACGGTCGCGCGCGCCCGTCAATCCGACGATCTCCATAGGGATCAGGACGTTCTCGAACGCCGTCAGACTCGGGATCAGGTGAAACGACTGGAAGATGAATCCGATCTTCTGGCTGCGCAGCGCGGCAAGTTGGTCTTCGTTCATCCGGGTCACGCTGTCGCCGTCGATCAGGATCTCGCCGGACGACGGCGCGTCAAGTCCCGCGATGAGTCCGAGGAGCGTCGATTTTCCGCTGCCGGACGCGCCTGTGATCGCAACGAACTCGCCGTCGGGTATCTCGAGCGAAACATCGTCAAGGATCGTCAGGTCTTCGGTTCCGGACCGGACCACCTTTGAAATATTTGAGAGTTTGATCATATTTTGGCTGCCGCAAAACGGCGTCAGGCATTTCAAATTCTTTTTTCGATGATAACTTGCGAAATTTCGGCCCTCAAGTTCAAATAAATTCTGAACCGATTAAACGTCGTGACACGTAAAAAGTTATTCGAATCATGGGGTTAACTAGAAAAATCGTAATAATCGCGGCGATCGCGGCACTGGCGATCGTGTTTTCGGGTTGCGGCGGAAGCGCGGCGCGTGAAAGCAACGTCAATCTGAACCGGCCGCTCGTTGTGCCGTCGGTTCGCGCGGACCGCCCGAAGATCGTTGCGTTCGGAGACAGTCTCACGGCCGGATTCGGATTGCTTGAGAAGGAATCATACCCGTACCTGCTGCAGCAAAAACTCAACGCGGACGGCTTCGACTACGAGGTTGTCAACGCCGGCGTGTCGGGCGATACGTCGCTCGGCGGGCTCGAGCGCATCGATTGGGTCCTTGAGATGGAGAACGTCCGCATTCTGATTCTCGAACTCGGTGCGAACGATCTCCTTCGGCGGATGCCCGTTGCGGACATGAAGCAGAACCTCGCGACGATCATCGAAAAGGCAAAAGCGAAGAAGATCCGCGTGCTGTTGTGCGGAATGTTCGCGCCGCCGAACGTCGGCGGCGATTATCAGCGCGATTTTCAAATGGCTTTTCCGGATCTCGCGACCGAATACAAGGTCGAGTTCCTGCCGTTTCTGCTCGAGGGAGTGGCGCTCGACAAGAACCTCAACCAGGCGGACGGGATCCACCCTAACGCCGAGGGCGAGAAGATCATGACAGAAAACGTTTACAAGGCTTTAAAGCCGATGCTGAGCAAGTAGGGAGGGGAAATTGAACAAGGCAAAGTTGTTTTTTATCGCGGCCGTGCTGTCGGTCTGCGTGGTATCGGGGGCTTCGGCCCAAACGTCCGGAACTTACCAAAGGCCCGATCCGGAAGAGCGCCGGAGTCATTATTTGAAGAGCATTTTCGGGCCGACCGCATTGGCGCGGGTGGCGGCAACTGCCCTTTTCGGCACGCTCGGGAATCGCCCCGAGGAATGGGGCAAGAGGCCCGAAGGATTTGGACGACGTCTGGCCTCGGATTTCGGAAAGAATATTATCAAGCAATCCGCGATGGCCGGATTGGATGAGGTCATGAAGGTCGACAGCCGTTTTTACAGGAGCAAGAAGCGGGATCTGAAGTCGAAGATCGGGAATGCGCTCTTGTCGACCGTCACTGCCCGGACGCCGTCCGGCAAACGGACTATTGGCGTTCCGCGAATCGCCGGAACATACATTTCAAGCGTCGTTGCGGCCGAAGTTTGGTATCCGAATCGATACAATTACCGCGACGGTTTGCGCAACGGGACGATCTCGCTCGGTTTCAACGCGGCGGTCAATCTTTTCAGGGAACTGATCAAAAAATGAACGTAACCCATTTGGAATGCGCCAATTGCGACGTCCGCTACGAAGCGGGGAAGTTGCACAATCTGTGCACTGCGTGCGGTAAGCCGCTGCTCGTCCAATACGATCTTGAAGCCGCGTCGCGGACGATGACGAAAGAATCGCTCCGACTGCGCGAACCTAGCCTCTGGCGCTACCGCGAAGTTCTTCCTGTCGTCGACGACGAGAATATCGTCTCGCTCGGCGAGGGAATGACGCCGCTGCTGAAGGTCGACCGTTTGGCGTCGACGTTGTCGGTCAAGATCGATCTTTACATCAAGGACGAATCGACGAATCCGACGCAGAGCTTCAAGGCCCGCGGTATGACCGCCGCGGTTTCGATGGCGAACGAACTCGGCGTCACGAAAACGGCGGCGCCGTCGGCCGGGAACGCGGCCGGGGCACTCGCCGCGTACGCCGCCCGGGCCGGGATGGAAGCTCATCTGTTCATGCCTGTCGATACTCCGCGGGCCAACGTCGTCGAATGCGAACAAAACGGCGCGTTCGTCACGCTTGTCGACGGACTGATAACGGACTGCGGACGAATCGTTGCCGATCTCAAGGATGCGGAAGGCTGGTTCGACGTTTCGACGCTTAAAGAGCCGTACCGCGTCGAGGGCAAAAAGACGATGGGTTACGAACTTGCCGAACAATTCGATTGGACGCTCCCGGACGTAATTCTTTATCCGACCGGTGGCGGCACCGGGCTGATCGGAATGTGGAAGGCGTTCGATGAAATGGAACAGATGGGGTTGATCGGTCCCGAACGACCGCGAATGGTGACGGTGCAGGCAGCGGGCTGCGCCCCGATCGTCAAGGCCTTTGAGTCCGGCGAGCGGTTCGCCGAGGAATTCCCGAACGCTCACACGTCCGCTTCCGGCCTGCGCGTCCCGAAGGCGATCGGCGACTTCCTGATCCTGGACGCGATTCGGGAATCAGGCGGAACGGCCGTCGCCGTGCCCGACATGCAGTTGATCGCCGCCGTGCGCGAGATCGGCTCGGCCGAAGGAATGTTCTGCGCTCCCGAAGGCGCGGCATGTTTGCCGGCGCTCAAGAAGCTCATTGCTGACGGCGTCGTCAACGAAGGCGAAAAGGTCGTGATCTTCAACACGGGCGCCGGCGTGAAGTACCTCGAGTGTTTCGAAAGTTAGGTCTTTGATTCGATAAGATCTACCGTGTCCTGGTCTACGAAGATCTGCGCGTGGAACTGCCGGCCCCACTCCGACGCGGTGACATTGCGATATTCGTAGGTCGTCTCGGTATCGTATCTCGGGCCGTATCCCGGATGCAGTCTCTTTCGGACCGAAGCCCGAATTGACGGGTCCGCTCCGTTTTTCAACAGAAGTTCGGCAAATCGAAGGCTCCCCGCGCCGTCGCCATAGTTCTTCCAGAAGTTCGGCTGCGAAACGGCCGTGCAAAACAACGGCGTGTGCCCGCCGAAGCCGTCGGGGCGACCGTAGCCCGCGCGTTCACGTCCGCGCCGCGAGCGATCAGCCATTCGGCGATCTCAAACTCGTCATAATCGACGCAAAGATGAAGGAGCGTCGTGCCGGCCAGTGGCGTTCCTTGCGTCGCAAGCACTTCGTCATGACACCCGAGTTCCGGCGGGTAGATCTCATTGTGTGTGAAGCGCCGGTTGAGCAAGGACGGATAATCGACGAGAAGTTTTTCGAGAAGATCGATCCTGCCTCGATGGAGCGCCATCACCGGAGTGTCCGGGAGTGCGAGACCGTTCTCGACGTAAAGCTCCAAAATTCGATGCTTTGCGTCCGGTTTCCGGCTGTCGGTTTCGAGGACGACATCGACCGGAGCTGAACGCTGCCCGCCGTCCGGATCGACAGCGCGAGCGCCGATCTCAAAGAGGAATTCGGTGCCCGCTACGTCAAGCGTGTATGCCGGTCCCGCGAGCGCGTCGTCGGGCGGTTGAGGCGAGCCCAAACTTCTATACAGCAGTTTCGCGATCCGAATGTGACCTTTCAAAACGGCGCGTCGTAAGGCGTAATCGATATCTTCAGCACCGGCCTCGAGAAGCAGCGTGACGGCGGCCGGACTGCCGGCCGTAGCGGCATAACTCAGCGGCGGTCCCCAGTTGTTTTCGCGGATCAGAACGGGTTCGTGGACCAGCGACGGATCGCGTTCGATCAGTCTTTTGACCATTTCGATTTCGTCCTTCCATAAGGCCTCCGCGAGCTGGCACGCGGATTCCAGCCGTTGCCAGTTTTCCGCTCCGTAGTGATTTGCAACAACGGTGCGTGCATCCTCAAGCGTCGTCGTCGATCGTTCGATCTCAAAAAGCCGTCGCGCCTGGTTTTCGAGATCCTTCAGGACGGGCAGGATCGGCAGTCTGTTTTCACTCATTGGTCATATTCTAAGCCCGGATTCGCAGTCCTGGAAATGGCTTGAATTCGAAGGCACGTTTGCAATTCGCATTCGCTCAAGAACGACGAGAAGTGTGAGACGTCTCAAACCGTTCAGGTGCCGAAATCCTTTGAACCGGGATTACGCAATACGATTTGCTTCCTGCGAAACACACTGAACACGCGACGAACGACCGTCCTCCAAGACGTCGGTCGGATCCAAGTTGTTTTGATCGCTGGCGCCCGTAAACCGCTTCTTTGCCATACTTGTGATCCGGAATAGCGCCCGGTAACGCTTTTGCATGCCGGCGAACATCCGACGACGCGTTGGCGCGTTTCGGGTATATCGCGGGCAAAGATCCTTATCGTGCTATCTGGGTTGATCCTGGAGGCCGAGGGCGACGCGATAAAGGTAGATCCGAATACACCGGCAAAATGCTGGAAATACGAGTCGCCCGTAGTGTGGCTCGGTATCGCGT
>JAKQII010000012.1 GCA_029557535.1 Acidobacteriota bacterium | reverse complement strand
CCAACGTCGTAGTCAAGAATCCGTCGATTTTCGCCCACTCGCTCGGAGCGCTTCGTATCACCGCCCCGTTTAGCTTGGACGAGAACTTTCCGCGATATGTTCCGCCCTTTAGGCAAAGGGTTTTTCCGTTGCCTACTACAGCTGTCTACCTAATGCCGTCCGCAAATCCCAAGGACTCGAGCTGGAGCCGCTTCCGGAACTCGTTCCCGTCGGCGACGCGTAGTAATCGCACGTGAAACTCGGAGATGGCGTCGGGGTCGGTGTCGGCGTTGCGGTCGGCGAAGGCGTCGGCGTTGCGGTCGGTGTCGGAGTTGGCTGTGCGTTCTCGATGCCCTGTCCGGGAACCGGAAGGTCGGAGCCGAGTCCGAACTGAAGCGACTGGAATGTACCGTTCGAACTGTTGATGCGGTACCAAACTCCGCCGGTCGGACGAAAGACGCTTAGGTCGTCGGATCCGTCACCATCGTAGTCAGACGCAACCGGAACGTCACCGGCCAGGCCAAACTGCCGAATCATGAAACCGCCATCAGAGCTTCGTTGCACATACCACGTGCCGTTCAATGGCCGCCAAACGGCAAGATCGAAGCGGCCGTCGCCATCGAAGTCGCCCCGCACCGGTGTGTCGCCCGCCAACCCGAAATTCTGTGTGAAGGTCGAGCCGTCCGAACTGTTGAGTCGATACCAGGTTCCATGCGACGGTCTGAAGATCGTCGGATCGGATTTTCCGTCCCCGTCATAGTCGCCGACAAGCGGAACATCGCCGCCCGACCCGAATTGAAACGAAACGTATTGGCCCGATCCGCTCTGCAGGATATGCCATGTACCGTTCGATTGCCGAAAAACCGTCGTATCGGCTTTGCCGTCGCCGTCAAAATCGGCGGGCAGCGGCTGATCGGTCGCGACGCCGAAATTCGAGACGTCAACCGTGCCATTTAAGCTGCTGAGCCGATACCAGACCCCGTCGCGATAGACCGCGATGTCAGTTTTTCCGTCAGCGTCATAATCCGCCGCTGCGATCCGGTCGGAACTGAGTCCGAATCTCGAAGCGAACGCCGACGAATCCGAACTCCTCCGATACCACCAATCGCCGCTTGAAGGCCTGAAAATACTGATGTCAGACTTCCTGTCACCGTCGAAATCATACCTGGTTGCGATCGACGGAAATTGACCTGTTCCGATCGCATCCTGTCCGAGACCCCTTTCGAATGCTCCGAGGAGCATGAATACAACTATAAACACGACGCCAAAACGCACGACTGCTTTGTTCATTTTCTTTTTAGATTCGGGGAAGACGCACTGCTCAGAGCTCGGGGAAACTCTGCATTAAGATCCCGGGAACGTATCGGGGGAAGGTTGCGATCGGCGAGAAAGAACCATGACCGTTGCCCGGATCACATTTCAGTATTCAAGGATTGACACTACTCGCTAATTAGAGCGGTTAAACCAATCGTCGGGAATGGCCCGACCCGCCTCTATGCAAGCCTCTCAATATAAATAGAAGAACAATCGGTAGCTACTTCCAATAATTTCGCGGTCAACGCCCCTGCAACAATGCTGACCCGAAAAATTGATCGACGGACTTCAACCGATCGTTTCATAGCAGCGAACGTCGGAGAATTATACGATTTTTGGTTGCGACCTCATAGTTCATTTGTGCAAAAAAAAACTATCCGTCTGGCCGATTTCTCGCTGGCACGAACCTGTTACCGTTCTTATACGCTGACAATTTGTCTAAAGCGCGACGTTCAAATAGTTGCACCGATTCGGTTTGCGACAGAATCTGGAGATTGTTCGATTCTGTTTTCACCAAATTTCGAGCGCGGAGAAATCATGCGTTCAGCGGCAAAAATCTTATGACTTTCGAAACGCCCGACAAGCAAATCTCATTGGAATCACACGGTCTCGCGGAAAATGGCCTGAAATCGCCGATGAATGTGCCGTTCTTCCGACCGCATATCGCCGATGATGAGATAAATGAAGTTATCGCGACCCTTCGCAGCGGTTGGCTCACAACCGGCCCGCAGGTCTCCAAATTTGAGCAGGAGTTCGCCCGGTCCGTGAACGGAAGCTTCGCGGTGGCGCTGAATTCCTGTACGGCCGCGTTGCATCTTGCCGTCGAGGCGATGGGACTGCGTCAAGGAGACGCGGTACTCGTGCCAACGATGACGTTTGCGGCGACCGCTGAGATCGTGCTTTACAACAACGCCGTTCCCGTACTTGTCGATTGCGACCCCGTTACCGGGAATATGGATCTCGAGGATGCCGAACGCAAGCTCGCTCAACTGAAGCGGCGCGCGCTGCCGTTCCTACATGGCAGGGACTTGAAGGCAGTCGGGATGATTCCGGTCCACGTCGGCGGCTACATGCTCAACATCGATGACGTAAAGAGCTTTGCGCGGGAACATGATCTGTGGGTGATCGAAGACGCCGCGCACGCCTTTCCTTCAGCTTGGCGGCCGCATCGCCAGCGCTCCTGGCAGTACTGCGGTGACGGAACCGCGGCCGTTACCTGCTATTCGTTTTATGCCAACAAAACGATCACGACGGGTGAAGGGGGAATGGCTGTGACGAACGACGAGTCGCTCGCGAACCGGATCCGACTCATGTCGTTGCACGGGCTCTCGCACGATGCATGGAAGCGCTACTCCGGAGCAGGCAGTTGGGACTATCGAATCGTCCAGCCGGGATACAAGTACAACATGACGGATATCGCGGCGGCGATCGGCCGACATCAACTGAAAAGGGCCGAAGAAATGCGACAGCAGCGGGAAAGCGTCGCGGAGTTCTTCCTGAAGGAGTTTGCCGAGACCGAAGAGATCGGACTGCCGCGGTCGGATGGCAATCGTCTCCACTCCTGGCATCTTTTCCCAATCAGATTGAAGCTTTCGCGATTGTCGATCAACCGGAATCAGTTTATTGAACAACTCAAGGAAGCCGGCGTTGGATGTTCGGTGCATTGGCGTCCGTTGCACAAGCATCCGCTCTACCGCGATCGCCTTGGTTGGAGAGATGAACACCTTCCTGCGGCGACACGCCTGTGGTACGAAACCATTAGTCTTCCGATATTCTCAGCAATGACCGAAGAGGAGAGATCTCACGTGACCCGGACCGTAAAAGACATTTGTTTGCGGAACGCGAGCACTGCCCATTCAAAGGCGGCATGATTTAGATTTTATGGCTTCAGTAAAGGGTATTCCCCGACCAATTGAGTTTGCGTTGGCCGTATTGGGGCTTACGCTCGTCGCGCCCCTGGTCGCCATCTGCGGTATTCTCGTGAAACTGGGTTCAAGCGGTCCGATGTTTTTCCGGCAGGTTCGCGTCGGCCGCTACGGGAAGCAATTCGAGATCATCAAACTGCGGACAATGACCGTCTCTCAAATAAAGGGACCGCTTGTTACGGCGGCGGGTGATGCACGCGTTACCGGGATCGGGCGACTCCTCAGAAAGTTCAAGATTGACGAATTGCCGGAATTCTGGAACGTAGTGAAGGGCGAAATGTCGTTTGTCGGCCCGAGACCAGAGGTTCCCGAATACGTTGATCTTTCAAACGACACATGGCGGGTGATCCTTGAACATCGGCCCGGGATAACCGATCCCGTTACGCTGCGTCTCCGGAACGAGGAGCACCTCTTGGCCAAGGTCGCGGACAAGGAACGCTATTACCGTGAAGTGATACAGCCGTTTAAGTTGAAAGGTTACTCGAATTTCGTCAGGAGCAAGACCTGGAAGACCGATCTTGTGATCATCGCGCGGACCGCGAAAGCCGTGGCGTTCCCGGCAATTGTCAAGGCTCCTTCCGAAGAGGAACTCAGCCCGTCTTTTGCCGAATAGCCGGCCGTCGGACATTGAGCGGGCTGCGAGTCAAATGTCTGAAGCTATCAAGGTTCGGGTTACTTTCCCGTCTGACAAGAATCGGCTTGGGAATACGATCCTGTTCGGGTCGCTACTTGTCATTCTGTTTGCGGCGACGATCTTGAGGACGATCGGCGACGGAAGCGCGATGTTTCTTGTCCTGATCGTCTGTATCTTGGCTTTTGTTCGGTTGTTCGGGGAACTCAACGGTCGGATCCGCCGGTCACCCTTGAATCTGCCGCTTTTGGCGATCGCTTTGTTCGCCTTGGCCCAAGGCTTCGCCGTTCCCGGCCGCGCAACTCCTGTCAGTCTTGATCCCGGTGCCACATTCCGGTTCGCATGCCTTCTGGGCGGGCTCATTCTCTTCCAGGATGGGCTGGCGGCCTATTTGGGGAACGAGTCGCATATCAGGAAAACCGTCTTGTTCTTGATCGCCCTCGCATTGGCCTCCGCAGTTTACGGCCTGACGATCAAATGGTTCCTTCCATTGAACTTCGGTTGGCCGGGCGCAACCGGGGTATCGGATCAGGGATACGGACAGTTTGCGAATCGGAATCATTTCGGATTTCTGATGGAGGCCGGGCTGGGACTGATCACCGGGCTCATTGTTCTCGGCAGGATCTCGCGGTGGCAGATCTTCGCGGCCCTGGTTGCGTATGGCGTCATCGTACTTGCCTTGATCGACGCTCAATCGCGGGGTGCGCTTGTGAGTTGGGCCGCGATAAGCCTCTTCGGAGTGCTGACTTTCGTGGTTGCCCGTGAACGTCGGCGCGCACCGGAACTGAACGGCGGGAGGCCGTCGTTGACGAAACACCTTGGAACCACGGCAAAGGCAGCGGCGTTTTGCCTACTGCTCGTTCTTGGAATCGCAACCCTGATCGCGACGGTCGGAGGTGAATCGATAGTCGGCCGGTTCGAGAACGTAAATCGGGAACTTGAGAAAAAACCTGCTACAGCGAACATTAATCGTCGTGCGATCTGGTCCTATACTGCCGACCTCATACGGGAAAACCCGATTGCCGGGGTCGGTTTTGGCGCGTATCCCGATGCAGTGACCGAATTCGACCGATCATCCGGTAAATTCGACCTCGAACAAGCACACAACGACTATCTTGAACTAGCTGCAAGCGGGGGACTGATCGGCGTTTTGCTCGTGGTTTGGTTTCTTGTCTTGGCAGCAAGGGAAGCGACGGTTGGCCTTCGGCAGAGTGCCGGATTTGAACTTGGAGCGCGCACCGGGGCGATGCTCGGTCTTGCCGGCATCTTAGTTCACAGCACGGTCGACTTCGGGCTGCATATACCGGTCAACGCGTTCACCGCTTTCGCACTGATCGGTATCGCGACGACGAATTCCCGGATCTTGCCGCCGAATTCGACACGAAGATCGGACTGGATCAGATTCGCGTTCATCGGATCGATGATTATCCTGATCGCAGCTTTCGCGGCGAAGTTCGGAATTTCGGACAATTTTGTCGCCCGGTCAATCGCGAGCCGCGATGCGGTTGATGCCGAACGTGCGATTCGATTCGATTCTCTGAACGCGAGCGCGCATCAGGCGCTCGCCGGAATACTTCGGGCAAACGGTCAGTTCGAAGCGGCAGCGATCGAGTATGAGCGCTCAATCGAACTTCGGAGATTCGACTATCGGACCAGACTGGACCTCGGGTCTATCCAAAAGGAGATCGGCAATGCCGCACTGGCAGAGAGGTCATTTCGTGACGCGGTTCGGCTCGCACCCCATTACAGCCGGCCGAATTTTGTCTTCGGGTCGGTACTCGTCGAGCGCGGTCAATACGACGATGGCTTCGCACACCTCAGGGTGGCCGCGCGCGGAGACGACTCACTTTATCCGCAATTGATCGAGAGTGCAGCCCGGATCGCGTCCGGCGATCCGGACCGTATCATCTCGTTTGTCGGGACGGCCGAACTGGTGGGAAGGATCAAGCTGGCAGAGTATTTTGTTGTCAATTCGATTCTGACTGAGCCCGTGATGGCGCTGCTGACCGGAGATGG
The DNA here is from genome assembly GCA_029557535.1 of Acidobacteriota bacterium. Taxonomy (GTDB): domain Bacteria; phylum Acidobacteriota; class Blastocatellia; order Pyrinomonadales; family Pyrinomonadaceae; genus JAFDVJ01. Next base: position 5,921 of record JAKQII010000012.1, on the reverse strand, counting down.
TTTGCCGAACTACGAAAAGGAAGCGATCGCCAGGAGACTGCTGGACAATGGAAAGCCCGCGGTTGCCCGCGCCGTGTGGCTGACAACTATCGACGGTCGCTTCGCGGTCGATGACGGGTCGGTTTATGACGGTGGTTTCGAGGACGATCAGATCAACGACCGGGGACTGTTCGGGTGGGACGTGACCAAAATGAACGGCTCGGTGAACGTGAAATTCGACGCCAACGGTGCATTTCAAGGGAACCGATCTCTGTTTATTCGATACTCGGGACACATTGCTCCCGACACGGACGTGATCTCGCAACGTCTCCTTGTCACACCCCGGGCGAAGTACCGCCTGAGCTACGTCTACAACAGCACGGAGATGGTTTCGGCCGCGCTTCCGCAGTTCGTGCTTCGAAGCGGCAACGGAACGGAACTGGTCCGGTCGGCGCCGCTCAATGGAACCCGCGGACAGTGGGTGCGCGGCTCGGTCGATTTCGATTCGCTTGAAACAGCGTTCGTGATCGTCGGTTTGCGCCGAGAACATTGTGACAACAATCCATGCCCGGTATTCGGCGACCTCAGACTTGATGCGATCGAACTGAAAAAGGCCGGACCTCGTTAGTCAGCTCGGTCGAACCCCGGCGCTTTTCGATCCCACGTGCAATTTCCCGACGGCGATGGCAGAATACTGATGCCTTTCGCGTCCGCATCGAGGCCGAACGATTGCGCGGGGAACTGATGCGGGTCACACAATGACATGAAAAAATCCTTCGAAACATCGCTCACCGAACTTGAAAAGATCGTCCGGCAGCTTGAGGACGGCGATCTGTCGCTGGAAGAGAGTCTCAAACTCTTTGAGAACGGCGTCAAACTAACGCGCGAGTGCCGTGAACGACTCGACGAGGCCGAACGCCGGATCGAGGTCCTGCTCGCCGATCAGAAGGGAAATCCCGTGCTCGCGCCGCTTGAAACCGAAGAGTTACCGGGTTCAGGCAACGGCCTGGAAGACGACGAGATCTACTAAGCGATGTTTGGCCGCGGATGACGCGGATAACGCGGATAAATCAGAGGAGAATCCGTCGATTTCCGCGTGGACCCGCAAAATGCGCGAGATCTTCTCTTCTTTGACTTGTGCATGAGAAATCGATTCAGACGTGATTTGCAAGCAGTCGGTCGATGGATGGTCTGGTCGGAACTGGTCTAACCATTGGACTTCGCGGCGTTGCGACTTGGCTGGAATACCCAACCGCCGATTCCCGGGCGAGATGTTCCCGCAAAGGCGCTAAGGCGCAAAGTTCCGCTAGCAATCGGATTTAGCCCGGTCCAAGCGTCAGAGAATTGGCCGCGGATCACACCGATAACGCGGATCGGTCGGAAAAAGGAGAAAGAAGATCCGCGAATTTCCGCGATAATCCGCAGCAAGAACCGTTCGGATGCACTTTCCGAGCGTAGTTCTCTGGACAATTTTTCCGCGTCCGAAGGAACCAAATCGGCGCTCGGGCATCAAACAAGTAGAATAGGCTTTCCGAAATACGAATGATGCAACGCACGCTGAGCTCGCTGATCGTACTGTCGATCTTCACGAACATCTTTGCCGGATTTGTCCCGGCGCAATCAACGGAAAAAAGCGACGAGCCTGAGAAGGGCTTGATCTTCTCGCTCCGCGAACTTCCGTCGCAGCCGAAACCGACCGGTGTGACGCCGACGGTCTTGGCTCTCGACGACGCTTCGGCGCAGGAGATCTTCGATCGCTTGCCGCCGATGCCGGTTGATACGTCTGACATGAAGGACTATTCGATCCGGCCCGAAAGCCTGCCGCCGCCGAAGGCCGGTCGTGTTATCCCGGTCGATTTCGCTCCGAACCGCACTGAGGACCAGCCGCAGACTTCGACTTCGGGAAAACTCGAGGTCCTGCGCTTCAGCCCCCGCGGACTCACGCCCGTCGCGACCGATCTCAGCGTTACCTTCTCGGAGCCGATGGTCGCCGTCGGCGCGCAATCGGACGCGTCGAAGACGATTCCGGTCAGGCTCGAACCCGAGGTGAAGGGACGCTGGCGTTGGCTCGGGACGAAAACACTCATTTTCGACGCCGACAAGCGCTTTCCGATGTCGTCGACGTTCACGGCGACGATCCCCGCCGGAATCCGCTCTCTGGACGGTGCGGTATTGGACAAGGACGTCAGTTGGACCTTTACGACGCCGACGGTTTCATTGGCCAGTTTTCGGCCGGTCGGAAGCCAGATCCGCCCGAATGCGCTGATGGCGGCGATCTTCGATCAGCGGATCGAAGCGGAAAAGATCCTTGAGAAGACCGTCGCGACGATCAACGGCAAGCCGCTCGCGCTGCGGCAAGCCACGCCGGACGAGATCAAAAAAGACGAAGAGATCCTGAAATTCATCAAAGACCTTCCGAAAGACAGGATCGTCGTCTTTCGCGCGGTCAATCCGCTGCCGCCGGATTCACAGGTCAAAGTGGTTTTCGGCACCGGATTGCCTTCCGCGGAAGGTCCGATGACAACCACAGCAGACGTCCTGCGCGTTTTCAAAACCTACGGTTCGTTCCGCTTCGAAAGAACGAGTTGTGGCTGGCAGGAAACCAGATCGACCAACTGCATTTTCTACGAAGACTTCAGGTTCGATTTCACGAACCGTATTGATCCCGAGAAGTTCGACAAATCGCTCGTCAGCATCGAACCGCCGATCGAGGATGCGGATATCGTGATTTACAACGACCAGATTGACATCGAGCGCGGCGAGCGCAAGCCCGGCCAAAAATATCGCGTCACAATCTCCGGGAAGCTAACGGACGTTTTTGGACAGGAACTCGGACGGGACGTCTCGGCTGAATTCACGATCGTGCCCGACGAGCCGCAGATCTGGGCGGAGAAGGAAAACGAAGGATTTGCGACGATTGATCCCGCGGGAAAGCCCTATTATTCGGTTCTCTCCGAAGGATTCAAGCGCCTGAGGGTGAAGGTCTACGCGGTGACTCCGGAAGATTTCGCCGCGTATGTCGATTTTCTGGCATCGAAAGCCGAACGAAGCGCTCCGACGATCGGCAAACTTGTCGTCGAAAAAAAGCTAAAGGTCGGCGGCAAGCGCGGTGAAGCGCGTGAATTGAAGATCGGCCTCGCGCCGGCGATGCCCGGCGGAACGGGACACGCGATCGTTGTCGTTGAACCTGAGGCCGATTCGACGACGGCTCACAAACAGCGGATCGTGATGTGGCTCCAGTCAACGAAGATCGGCGTCGATGCCGTCAGCGATCAGGGGAAACTGGTCGCGTACGTCAGTGACCTGATGACCGGAAAGCCGCTGGACGATGTTGGTCTCACGCTCGCGGGCGGTGCGACGACCGCCTCGGACATCACCGGTCTGGCCCGATTGGATCTTCCGGAATTGAACGCGACAGGCGACTGGCTGATCGCGCGCCGCGGTACGGATTCCGCGATCCTCTTGGCCGGCTACGGCTATCGGACCAACATGACCTGGATGCGCAAGCGGTCTGACGACCAGCTTAAATGGTTCGTTTTTGACGACCGCGCGTTGTACCGTCCGGGCGAGACGGTCGCCGTCAAAGGGTACATCCGGCGGTTCACCGGAGGCGCCGCGCCCGATATCGATGAACTCCGCGGCACGGTCAGTTCGGCGAACTGGGTTCTTCGCGATCCGCTCGCGAACGAGCTTTCACGCGGAACGGTTATGGTCAAGGAGTTCGGCGCGTTCGACATGACGATCAAGCTCCCGGATAACGTGAATCTCGGCCGGCAGAAACTTGAATTCAAGACCGCCAGCCAGCTCGACGGCGCAGATTTCGATCACTATTTCCGGGTCGAAGAGTTTCGCCGGCCGGACTTTGAGGTCAAGGCGAAGCCCGATTCGGCCGCACCGTATCAGATCGGCGGATCGGCAGTCGTCGCGGTCAATGCGAACTATTATTCGGGCGGGCCGCTCGCCGGCGCCGAATCGACATGGACGGTGAAGTCGACGCCGACGACTTACACGCCGCCGAACCGTGACGATTTCACCTTTGGCGAGTTCGAGCCGTGGTGGACATACCGTTCGCGATCGAGCCGCAATTCGGTGACGCGCACGATCAAGGGCAAAACGGACGCCGCAGGGCGCCAGCGGATCGCTATCGATTTTGCGGGCGCGGACGAGGCGCGGCCGTATTCGATCGAGGCGGAAGCGAAGGTGACGGACGTTAATCGCCAGACGTTCGCGTCGACCGCGTCGCTGCTCGTGCATCCGTCGGATTATTACGTCGGACTGCGGACGGCGCGCACGTTCGTACAACCGAACCAGTCGTTCGAGCTCGAGTCGATCGTCACCGACTTCGACGGTAAATCGGTATCCGGAGTTCCCGTCACGATCGTCGCCGAACTCAAGGACTACGAGCAGGTAAAAGGGAAGTGGGAGATGGTGACAGTCTCGACCGAATCCTGCGAGGTCAGGTCGGCCGAAACCGTTTCAAAGTGCGGTTTCAACGCCCAGCGCGGCGGAACGTACGAATTCACCGCCAGCGTCCGCGACGAAAAGGGCAGGAAAAACGTGACGAAAACGACCGTTTGGGTCGGCGGCGAGTCGCGCGAACCGGTGACGACAGTAACCAGCGAGGATATCGAACTGATTCCCGGCAAGCGCAAATACGTCGCCGGCGAGGACGCGGAAGTGCTGTTGAACGCACCATTTTATCCGGCTGAAGGCGTGCTGACCGTCCGCCGGCGCGGGATCGTTCGGACCGAGCGGATCTCCGTCGACGGGCCGTCAATGGTGCTGAAAGTGCCGGTCGAAGAGAGCTTTGTTCCCGGATTCAGCGTGAAGGTCGATCTCTACGGCTCGCAGAAACGGATCTTTTTCGAAGACGAACGTGACAAAAAACTGCCCGACCGACCTGCGTACGCATCGGGCGAACTGACGATCGACGTTGCCAAAACGACCCGGCAATTGACCGTTTCGGCTGAGGCGCGAAAACGCGACCTTACGCCGGGCGGGGAAACCGAGATCGAGGTCGCGGTAAAGGACGACAAGGGCCGGCCCGCGTCTGGAACCGAGGTTGCGGTCGTGGCCGCCGACGAAAGCGTCCTCGCGTTGACGGATTATCACGTCGGCGATCCGACGGACTCGTTCTACACCGGAGTTTATCCGCGTGTCAGTTCCGAATATTCGCGCGGGTCGGTGATCCTTGCGAATCCCTGGGACTTTCTGCCGAAGTCCGAACAGGAACTTCTGATCGGCGCTGGGCGAGGGGCCGGATACGGGAACGGGGACGGAAACGGGGTCGGTGATGGTTCAGGGGGTGGCGTTAGCTTCGGGCTTTACGATGTCGGCGGGATGATCCCGCGGCGTGACGCCGATTCGCCTTTTCGGCGACTTGAACTAATAACCTCACTCCAGCGTCCGCCGAACGTGAAAGAGATTCGGATGCGCCGGAATTTCAGCGCGCTCGCGCTCTTTTCGCCTTCGGTCCGGACCGACGCGGACGGCCGCGCGACGGTCAAATTGAAGCTTCCGGACAATCTCACGCGCTACCGGATAACGGCGGTCGCGGCGACCGAATCGAACAAGTTCGGCAAGTCGGAGTCGACCGTTACGGCCAGCCAGCCGCTGATGATCAGGCCGTCGGCGCCGCGATTTCTCAATCTCGGCGACCGGGCGGAAGTCCCGGTAGTCGTTCAGAACACGACCGGCGAGACGCGGTCGGTTAACATCGCGATCCGCTCGACGAATGCCCGTTTCACGGACGGCGTCGGCCGGCGACTGGAGGTTCCGGCGAACGACCGCATCGAAGTGCGGTTTCCGGTTACGACCGCGAGCGCCGGGTTTGCTCGATTTCAGGTCGGCGGGGTCTCGGGCGAACTCGCTGACGCCGCTGAGTTTGCGCTTCCGGTCCTGACGCCGGTCACGTCCGAGGCTTTCGCGACCTACGGCACGAC
>JAKQII010000009.1 GCA_029557535.1 Acidobacteriota bacterium | reverse complement strand
CCCTCGGCTCAAATACATGATTTTCACTGGTCCGAAACGGGTTTGCGGTTCGGACGCCGGATCACGCGACTTCGCTGTCAGATCTTGCGTCCTTCTTTCGCTTGACGAAGACCGCGACCCAACTGCCGATGACAACCAATATGATGAACGCCGCGCCGGCGATGACGGCGTTGCTAAGTACCGCTCCCGCGGCCTTCCGCGAAGCGATCCCGATGAACAGCAGAAACGCTGCAATCGCGAGACCGATTGTAATAAGTGCTCTCATCTCTTTATTTTAGTCAATTCGTCCGTTATTGCCGCACGTGCGCCGTACGCGGATTCTGTTCGGGGCGCGCCGTTCACGCTCGCCGTACGCGAATTCTGTTCGGGGCGCGCCGTTCACACTCGCCGGACGCGGATTCTGTTCAGGTCGCGCGGTTCACACTCGCCGTCCGCGGATTCTGTTCGGGGCGCGCCTACCGGCGCGCCGTTCACAATTCCAATTCCGATTCGGGCTACTGCCCGAATCAATCCGGCGAATCAACCTCGATCGGCGATTCCCCGCCGTGATACGCGTTGAAACTCGACCATTTCCATTCGCTCGGATGCTTGCAAAGACCAGCCCGGACAGGGTTCATATGAATGTAGTTCAGCTTCTGTTCAAAGAAGTCCCGAGAGAAAATATCGACGACCAATGCTTTTGGCTGCCAAACCGCAAACCTGTGTTTCCGCTTTCGAAAGACCTTCAAGGGCAAAAGCGCGTTCCAGAACCCATCCGCCTTGAATTTGTCGATGATCTTTCGAGCGCTTAAACCACGCAGTCGTAAAAGGAACTTCTCGGCATCCCCGTCGTGAGGCCGAACGAGCATGTTGAAATGGTCCGGCATCAGGACATATCCAAATAGCTTGAACGGGAAAAGCATTTTGATCTCCCTAAGTTGATCGAAAAAGATTTCGCATGCAGTCTCGTTGTTAAAGATCGATTCGCGATTGTGAGTCACCGCGGTGATGTAGTGAAGTTTTTTCATTTTCCCCCTTTCTGTCGGGCAGTTAGCCCGACATTTTTTTGAGTGTTGATTGAGTTTCGACGACGCAGTAGCGTCGTCCCGAACATTGGCGTCGTCCCGAACATTAGCGTCGTCCTGACCAGCGGCGCCGTTCCTGACGGTTTGGAACGGACGAATTGTCAAAGACCCTTGAAACTCAACGTTTTAGCGTCAAGATTGAGCCGGTGCGCGCCGGCATCGTGAGCCTGACGATCCCGTTCACGACCCGCAAGTCACCGATCTTGCCGAGGCGGTCGACGAGCGCCGAATCCGGACCGATCTGACGGATCATCGAAACATCGAATGAAACATCGGCCGGTTTCGAGTCGTTGTTGAACACGACTATCACAGCTCCGCGGCCGGTAACGCGCGCATAGGCCATCTGCTGGTCTTCATCGAGCAAATCGAGCGACCGCCCGCGCCTCAGCGGTTCCAATTCCTGTCTGAGCCTTCCGAGCGTCGCGAGATGGTCCCAGACGTCGTTCTGCGACTTCGTTCGGCCCGTCCGGTCGAACGCATTGATCCCGTCGCCTGCAAAACCGCCCGGAAAATCACGACGGTTGTCAGGGTCGCTGCCACCGGGCATCGCGATCTCATCGCCGTAGTAAAGAAGCGGTGTTCCACGGGTCGTCATAATGAACGTTTGCGCCATCTTCAATCCCGCAGTCGTCGCGCCGGCCTCATGCATGAAGCGCTCCATATCGTGAACGCCGATGAACGTCGTGAGCACGTCCGGATTTGGATAAAGCCAATCGTGCGCCAGCATCTGCGAAACTCCGCGGATCGACTCGCCACGCGCGAACGCCGCCCGGATCTGGTAGAAAAGCCCGAAATCGTAGAGCGTGTCGATTCCCGGATCGATCCCGTCGTGTCCTTTTCTCCCCGCCTGAAAATAAGCGATCAGCGCCGGGTCACCGTCGAACAGTTCACCCAGGATATTGACCTTCGGATATTCTTTTTTGATCGCCGAGCTCCATCTGGCCCAGAATGTCCGCGGTACGTGCGGAAGTGTGTCCATGCGGATGGCATCGAAACCCGCCACCTCAAGCCACCAGAGGCTGTTCTGAACCAAGTATTTTTCGACCTCGGGATCGCTTTGATTGAAATCCGGGAGGATATCGATGAACCACCCATCGATGTTCCGCTTCTGCGTCTGGTACGTCGCGCGCGGATTCATCGCCGTCCACTTCTGCCAATTGTTTGAAAGATGGTTCGTGAGCGTGCCGTTCCACCAAGCGGGCGTCGGAGGATCGTCGGCCCAGCGGTGATAAGGACCGGTATGGTTCGCGACCTGGTCCTGGACTACCTTAAAGCCTTTGGCCTGAGCGGTTTGAACAAACAGCTTGAGCAACGCCATGTCGCCGAGATGTTCGTCGACGGCGTACATGTCCGTCGCGCCGTAACCGTGGTATCCGGTCGTGAACGGCATCCCCTCGTACATTTCTTTGAAGTCCGGTTTGTCGTTGTTGTCGTAAACCGGCGTCGTCCAGATCGCCGTCACTCCGAGCGACTTCAGATAGTCAAGCTTGTTCATCAATCCCCGCAGGTCGCCGCCGTGATAGTGGCGTCCGAACCGGCGGTCGAAGAGTCCCTTCGATTTTGCCGGATCATTGTTTGACGGGTCGCCGTCGGCGAACCGGTCGGGAATGACGAAATAGATCACGTCGTCCGGCGTGAACCCGCGATGGGTCAGCGGCGAACGTCGGCGCGGCATGACCTCAAACTCGAAGTTCGTCGTTCCGCGTCCCTTTGTGACCCCGATCTTGTACTTGCCGGGACGAGCGTTCGGCGCGATTCGAAGATCGAAGAACATGTAGTGCCCATTCGCGCTCGAGACAATATTGGACGCGGACAACACACCGCGTCCGCCGACGATCTTCGCGTTGTTGAGATCGGTGCCCGTCAGCAGAACTCGCACGGGATTGATCGTCGAGGCGGTCCACCAGGACGGCGGCTCGACCTTCTCGACCGTTTGGGCACCGGCGCAAACACCCGCGAGTCCGATGACCAGCATGAGTTTCGCAAAAATCGGGGATTTCATTTCTCTTTCGAACATTTGCTGTTGAATTTTCCAAAATAGCTGATAACTGAAAGCTGATATCGATTAGCTCTTGGTTGTTAGCTGGCTCTAAGCAACGTTTCCTGTTTTCCCTTTTGACCTTTTTACCTTTTTCCCTTTTTACCTTTTTACTTTCGCCCGTACGTTTCAGTCAGACTGCCCAAACGTTCGCAGATCGCCTCGTTCAGTTCACCGTCCCGAAGCCGCCAGAACCAGTTCCCCGATTCGGACGCAGGCAAGTTCATGCGCGCCTCAGTTCCGAGCCCGAGCAGGTCCTGGACCGGGACGATCGCGGTATTTGCGACGCTTGCCAAGACCGCGCGGATGAAATCCCAGTGGATCTCGGAGCCGTCCGAATTGAGATACCTCAGGCAGAAATCGTGCTCGCGGGTAATCTCATCCTCGTCGCGCGTCGAACCGGCGCCGGCCTGCGAATTGTACCAGCCGACGGTCGTGTCGTTATCGTGAGTACCGGTGTAAACCACACAATTGTTGATGTAGTTGTGCGGCAGATCGTGGTTAGCGGTGTCGCCGCCGAACGCGAACTGAAGGATCCGCATGCCCGGAAATCCGAAGCCGTCGCGAAGTTCCTCGACATCAGGCGTGATCACGCCAAGGTCTTCGGCCAGGATTGGCAGCCGGCCGAGTTCCCGTCTCAACGTCAGGAAAAGTTCTTTTCCCGGAACATTGACCCAGCGGCCGTTCTCCGCCGTTTTGTCTCCGCCCGGCACTTCCCAACTCGCCGCAAATCCGCGGAAATGATCGATTCTCAGGATATCGACGGTCCGGAGCGTGAATTTTACGCGCGAGATCCACCACTTGAATCCGTCCTCGCGCATTGCGTCCCAGTTGTAGATCGGATTTCCCCAAAGCTGACCGGTCTTCGAAAAATAATCGGGCGGGACGCCGGCGACGACCTTCGGCGAGCCGTCGCGGTTAAGTTTGAATTCCTGCGGGTTGCGCCAAACATCGGCCGAATCGAGCGAAATGAAGATCGGGACGTCGCCAACGATCCGGATTCCCTTGCCGTTCGCGTACGACTTCAAACGCGTCCATTGCTTGAAGAAGAGAAACTGGTAAAACTTCTGCGCCTGAACCTCTTCGAGCAGCTCTTCGTGCGCGCGCAAGATCGCAGCTTCGTCGCGGAGTTTCAGTTCCTCGTCCCATTGCTGCCATGATTTCTGATCCTGAGTCTTCTTGATCGCGCGAAACAGAGCGTAGTCGTCAAGCCATTCGGCAACGACCTGCGTGAACGATTCGAACGAACCGCGCAGATTGACGCTCGTCGTCAGGCGGAACCGCTGATAGGCCTTCTCCAGCAGCGAGGTCTTCCACTCGATGACCGCTCCGAAATCGACACGGCCTTCGGGAAAATCAGGCCGGTCGGCAATTTCGTCGGCGGTCAGAAGCTCTTCTTCGACAAGGACTTCCGGCGAGATGAGAAGGGTGTTTCCGGCAAATGCCGAAAAACACTGGTACGGCGAGTCACCGAATCCGGTCGGGCCGAGCGGCAGAACCTGCCAGTACGTCTGCTTGGCGGCGACAAGAAAGTCGACGAACTCGTACGCGGTGCGGCCGAGATCGCCGATGCCGAATTCGGACGGCAGGCTTGTCGGGTGCAGGAGTATCCCTGCGGCTCTTGGAAAGGGCATAATCAGTAGTCAGTAGTCAGTAAACAGTTGTCAGCAGTCGATAGCCGTTTACAACTTTCAGCTGTTCGCTGGCCCTCTATCAGTTATCCCGAATCTAGTAACCGTACACGATTGCCGATTTCGGGGCCAAAACCATCTTGAGTTTGCCTTCGCCGAGCGTTATCTTCTCGCGGTCGGAGATCAACGGCTTGAAGTCGACGGTCCCACTCGGCAATGAACCCGGCAAAACGAATGGAATTTCGATCTCTTTCGGCTTGTCGCTGTTGTTGAACGCGACGATCGCGTACGACGTCCAATCGACAAGTTGCTTCGAGCGCCTGAAGACATAGGCGTCGTTGTCGTAGTAAAGGTCGGTCGTCTCGCCGTCATGGAATTCGACGTTTTTCCGCCGCAAATCGATCCAATTACGTGTCCACTCGAACATCTCGCGCTCGTCGGCGGTGCGGCCCGCGCCGATGAACTTATCCTTTGCGTCGCCTGCGAATCCGCCCGGAAAATCGCGGCGGTTGTCAGGATCGTGGCCGCCCTCCATCAGCATCTCTTCGCCGGCATAGAGCTGCGGGATCCCTCTTGTCGCCAGCACGAACGCGATGTGGAGTTTCGCGCCTTCTTTGGTCGCACCGGGAAGGCTCATGAACCGGTCAGTGTCGTGGTTGTTCGCTAGCACCGTGACGTTGTTCACATCGCCGTAAAGCCCGTCGTACTTCAGCACATCGCGCAGGGCGCGCATCGGCTTTTTGCCGGTGAAGACTTCCTGCGACGTCCGCCAAAGCTTGAAGTCGAAGACTGAAGGCAACGCGGTATCGACGCCGTCCCAGCCCTTCTTTCCGCCCTGAAAGAACGCCGTCTGCACCGGATCCTCTTCGAAAACCTCGCCGACCATCCAGAATTTCGGGTACTGCTTCCTGATCGCGAGCGACCAGTCGCGGATGAAATCGCGCGGCATATACTGAATCGTGTCCTGCCTGATACCGTCGATCCCCGTCACGCCGATCCACCATAAAGCATTCTGGATCAGATACTTGCGTACCTCCGGATCGTTCTGGTTGAGGTCCGGAAGCGAAAAATCGAACCAGCCCCAAAGCGTGTTGTCGCGGTCGTTCCTCGAGGCGTTCGGCGACAACAACGACGAGTTGTTGAAACGGTTTTGCTCGAACGGCGGCGTCCACGTCGTCGTCGGGGGCTTCGTCAACCACGGATGCCGGTAGCCGTAATGATTCGCGACCTGGTCCTGGATGATCTTGATGCCGTTCGACTTCGCGACGCGGATCATCTCACGCAGATCCGCCATCGATCCGAAATGGTCCTCGACGCCATAAAAATCGATCGCGCCGTACCCGTGATAGCTCGCCATCGGGCACCATGGCTTGTCGCACGTCGTGATCTCGTTGGTGTTGTCGTACCACGGGGTAAGCCAGATCGCGGTCACGCCCAAGTTCTTCAGATATGGGATCTTAGATGTGATCCCCTTGAAATCGCCGCCGTGCCATAGTCGCGGATTTGATCGATCGACATTCGAATTGTTCGACCGATCGCCGTCGGCGAAGCGATCGGTCATGATCAGATAGATCACGTCCTCGGAATCGATTCCCTGAAAATTGGTCCGTTGATCGAGCTCGGGCAGGATCTCGAAATCGATCCGGGCCCGGCCATTACGACCGATCGCATCGATCACGTATTTCCCGGTTTTCGCCGTCGGCGAAATCGCGAGATCGAAGAAAAGATAGTCGCCGCGTTCGTTCACCCGGAAATTCGAAACCTTCAGCGAGGCCGAACGCGAAACGACCTTCACGTCCGCGAGATTCTGACCACGAACCAGCAGCCGCACCGGATTGATCGTGTGTTTCGCCCACCACGACGGAGGTTCGACCTTTTCAACCGACGGTGCCTGACCGAGCGCCGAAAAAGCAAGAAGCAACAATACGAAGGGAAAGAAACGAAATCCATTTGCGCCGCTTGTTTCCGACGACGCACCCCGACCAAAACCCCAATTTCTTCTCGAGACCAATCCCATTCTCTTGTCTTTCCTAAAACTCCGGGTTGCCGTCTATCAATATCTTACGGACATCAAAAGAGACCGTCTTCGGGATCGACGCGTTCTGCCCCGAGCCCAAGCCCTTCCTCTCGAAGATAAGGGTCAACGTCTTGCTCTCGCCCGTCACAAGCGGCGATCCCTTGTCGTCAAGTCTGGAAAAAAAAAGCGTTGCTTCGCCGTCTTGTGACTTCGGCGCCTGAAAATGTACCAACGCCCGTTTTTCGCCCTTGTCGTTAAGCAAGTAAACCGTATCCTTTAGCTGCTCGTATCTCACGTCGATGAGGCTGAAGACACCGCTCCGGAGCTGCCGGTCGCTGATCGGCGGAGATATCGTCACGACATAGTTATCGGCGCACGCCGGACATTCGAGCGTTCCCTTCATCGAGGCGTCGAATTCGGACTTTTTCGCGGCGTCGAACTTGTCGTAGCCGGCGTCGATCATTTTGAGTCGCACGAGCGCCTGCCGGATCAGCACCGACGACCGCAGACGAATCGTGACATAGGATGAATCCAGGACCTGTGCGTTGCTCGTATCGCCCGCGACCTGCGCCCAAGGCGAATCGGAAATCAGACGTACGATCTCTTCCTTGGTCCATCGCTTGTACGAACGCTCCATCCAGAAATCCTGCGCGGACGCCGCCGGAGCAAGCGCCAATAGAACCACCGCGATCATTAGAGAACTTTTCATGGATCAAAATTCAACCTTGTCGCCGACGACCATCGGGCCGACCTCCACCTTGAAATTCGTTGCCATGCTGACCTCGTTCTTCGTAACGTTGAAAACAAAGAACTTGCTCTCCTTGGTCAGTAGCGGCTCGTTTTTTTCGTTCAGCCTTGGAAAGAAAAAAATCGCCTCGTCACCCGGCTTTTTCGGCGGCACGAAGTTGACGAGCGGCCGCTTCTCGCCCCTGTCGTTGACCAGGGCGATGTAGCCTTTGAGATCATCGAGCCGCGCGCCCGAAAAGGTCGTGAAAACGGCGTCAAAGTTGCGATTTTCGCTCGACCGGCTTGTCAGCGTCAGCACGTAATTGTCGGCACATGCCGGACACTCATAAATGCCGATCTGTTTCTTTTTGAATATCGCGAATTCTTCGTCCGAAAGTTTCTTAACGTCGGTCTCGAGCTGATTCTTGCGAATAAGGGCCAGCCGGATCGCCAGCGACGAACGCATTCGCAGCGTGAAAACGAAACTCACGGCAGGCGCGATCGAACCTTGCTGGATCACGTTCGCGCTGGCCGCATTTCCCGGAATATTCGCCCCGGCTGCCGCAATCGGCGTCGACCCGTACTGAAGTCGGACTTCCTGGCTCTTCGCGAATTCCGAGTTATTCAAAATTCTTTCGACGTCTTCCTTCGTCCAGTGGTCGACGTTCTTGCTTTTCCAGTCTTCCTGAGCCTGAACGGCCGCCACGCAGGCGAGTCCGACCCCGAGGGCGACCAATTGCCGCAAATACCGCATACAACCTCCTAGGGTGATTGACCCAACAGCTTTTGGGCGCGAAGTTTCTCGTCCATGATCCGTTCCTGCGTCGCCTGTTTTTCAAGTGCGTCAAGGCGCTTGAATTCCGCCAGTGCGGTGTTCGCCTTGTCGGTCAACTTCAAGCGTGAATACGCAAGGAACAGCTGATAATGGACCTGCGGATTCACTCGGTTCAGGGCAACCACCTTCTCAAGCCGCGCGACCGCCTCCGCATAGTTCTTTTGCTTCACCGCCAACCGCGCATAATCGAACAAACTCGCAATGTCGCCGCCGTCCAACGTTATCGCTTTCTTGAGCGCCACTTCCGCGTCTTCAAATCGCCCCTGCTCGATGGATACATACCCGATCGCCGCGAGCGCTTCGACACTGTTCGGATTTTTGATAAGGAACCGCTCGAGAAGCGTCCGCGCAATATCGAAGTTTCCGGCGGAACTGTGCATGAAACCGCGCAGGTAGTCGAGTCCCGGGTAATTCGGATCGATCTGCGCAACGAGATCGTAGTCCGCGGCCGCAGCCGTCCATTCACCCTTGCGAAAGCTCGCGTTGGCCCGGCCGACCACCGAGGTGACGTCCTTCGGGTTCCGTTTGATCGCGTCCGTGAAATACTTGATCGCGCCTTCCCAGAATCCCGCCCGGAGAAACTCGCGCCCGAGCAAAGAGTAAAAAGTCGCATTCTGGGGATCGCGTTCGATGCAATGCCTGAATTCCTCAGCCGCGTTGCCATGATCGTTGCGCTCGCTGGCGATCACGGCAAGCCGGAAATGGCCTTCAACCGCCTCAGGTTTCAAATCGACTGCCCTTGCCAGGTATTCGACGGCTTCATCCTGACGCTTAAGGTTGTCGAGAACCAACCCGAGATTGTAGAGGACCTCGAACGTGTTGGGCTGTGCCGCGTCGACCTTTTGGAACAGCCTGAGTGCCCGTTCGTATTGCTGCGCCTGGGCGAAAACAACACCGAGCGAGAACAATCCCCGGAAATTGCCGGCGAACCCCGCCTCGAGCCTTTCCGCGATCGCGTCGGCTTCGGTCGCCCGACCGGCGCGGTAAGCGACGTTCAGGAACGCGACGGCGAACTGAACTTCGTCGGGCTTTGCTTTCACCAACGCCGAAAAATATTCGGCGGCCTTGGGATATTCGCCTTTTTCGGCATAAATGGCAGCGGCGTTGTAACGGGCCTGAATGTGGGCCGGATCGATCTTCAGCACGCCTTCGAACTGCGTCAGGGCCTCGGCGACCTTTCCCTTGTTCGCTAGAAGTCGCCCGAGATTGTTCTTCGGGCTGATGAATGAAGGCGCGAGTTTGATCGAAGTCGTAAATGCCGCGAGCGCTTCGTCCGTCTTTGATTGCTCGTCGAGGACGATTCCCAATATGTTGTACGCAACGGCCGACCGCGGCGATAGTTTGACGGCCTTTCTGGCTTCGGTTTCGGCCTCGCCGAACGACTTTTGTTCGAGAAGACGGACGGCATTGTCGACCGCCGCTTTTGACTCCGGTGTCAGGCCGTCGGTTCGTTGCGCAGCCGCCGGACGCACCGTCGTTTTCCGCTGCGCGGCGATCTGCTGGATCGTGCAGACCAACAGGAGCGCCAAGAGGAACATCGCCATGCGGATCAACTTTTCGAGCAAACGTCTCACCTAGTTTTGCTTCCCCTCGCGGAACTCACGGTTCAGCTTTTCCACCAGGTCGAATTCGCGTTTCGCTTCGGCCGCTTTCCCAAGCCGGCGCAAGGCGATCGCGTATTGGTACCGCGCGTCGGTCCGGTTCGGCTGTGCGTCGACCGCCTTCTTAAGCGCGCCGGCAGCTTGCGCAAATTGCTCCTTGAGAACGAACGCCCGGCCGAGGGCCCAGTTCGCCTCAAAACTGGTCGGCCTGATCCGGAGCGCGCTTTCGAGCGCCGTCACCGCCTCATCGAGCTTTCCCTGCTTGACATACAAAGCGCCGAGACCGACCTGCCCGAAGAACGATTTCTCATCGAGTTTGACGATCTCCTGATACTCGGCAAGCGCCCGATCGCTCTCTCCAAGCGCCTCGAGCACCGAACCGAGAAAAAACCGCGCCTCGGTGTTTGCCGGCGCAAGCTTTACCGATTCCTCGATCGGCGCTTTGGCGGCCGAAAGTTCACCGCGGGCGTATCGCACGCGACCGAGGTAAAGAAGCGCGTCGAAATTGGTCGGTTCAAGTGCAATTGCCTGCGTCAGCGACTCGATCGCCTCGGCATCCGCAGTCCCCCGGCTGGCGAGAATCACACCGAGAAGCGTGTGCGCTCCGGCGAATCCGGCATTAAGGCGCAACGCCCGACGGACCTCAGCCTCGGCCTCGGGAGACTTGTCCAGGTTGTAAAGAGCCAGCGCCCCAAAGTACGCGGCCTCGACCGAATTCTGTTGCCGCCTGGCAAGTTCCGCGAAAGTTTCCGCCGCCTCTTTCCATTGTCCCTGTTTAACGTAGAGGACCCCAAGATCCTGCCAGGCACCGTAGAGTTCGGGGTCCTTGGCGAGCGCTGATTTGAACCGTTCGACCGCCGTCTTGAAATCGCCGCGGTCGGCGCTGAGCAGGGCGTCGACGTATATGACTCGTGGATCGGATGGTTTGGCATCCTGCAATAGGCTGAGCTGGCTGATCGCCGACGCAAGATCGCCGGATTCGCGATAGGCGGCGATCAGCTCAAACCGAACTTCATAAAGTCGCGGATCTATCTCGAGCGCGCGTCTCAAGTGACGGATGGCTTCCGGCAGCAGTTTTGCGTCACCTGTCCGCAACAAGAATCGTCCGAGCTGATAATTTGCGGTGTAGTTCTTTTCTTCCAGTTTGAGCGCCTCGCGCTGGGTCGCGATCGCTTCTTCTCCGCGGCCGAGTTTCCAAAGCACGTATCCGAGGTTTGCACGATATTCGGCGTTCGTCGGCGCGAGCTTGACCGCCGCCTGCATGTCGGCGAAGGCCTCCGAGAATTTTTGCAAGCGCATGCGAGCGACTGCTCGGTCATTGAGAAGTTCGGCGGAGTCTGGTGATTGTTTGAGCTTTTCCGTGGATTCGGATTCGGTCTTGAGAGCCCGCGATTCGGGACTGCTGAAACGCTCGACGTGAGTTCGACGCTCCGGCGTTGGTGCCGCCTCCGGCACTTGGGCGAGAACGGCAATGGCAAAGGAACAGACGATAATTCCGATCTGCGTCAACTTTCTCATACCGGGATTTCGGGTTGATCCGATGCTCTGATTCTAACAGTTTCGGGGAGAGTCCAAAAAGGAAGAAGGCTTCAGGCAATAGTAACCCAAAGCCTTCTCTCGGTCCCGTTGATGAAGTCTTAGAAGAGGAGCTTCACACGGTATTGCACGACACGGCCCGCGTACGCGTTGTACTTGATCTGGCCGAAATCGCCGTTCGGACTGCTCGGATTCCCAATGTTATTGTTCGGAACCGTGAAATTCGCACGGTTGAACACATTGTAGAACTCGAGACCCAGCTGGAGGTTGAACTTCTCGGTCAACCGCGTGTTCTTGAACATCGACATGTCGGCAAACCACTGCGCCGGGCCGCGGAACGTGTTGCGTCCGAGGTCGCCATAGCGGATGACATTGCCGGCCGCGTTGGTGACCGACGTGATGTTCGTCGTCGCACTGAACGCACCCGGGTTCAAGTATCGGCCGGCCGGGACATTCGAGAACGGATCACCGATCAGCGAAGGACGTCCAAGCCCGTTGTTGTCGGTCACGACACTGAACGGAAGTCCGGTTCGACCCGTGACGATCCAGTTCATCTGCCAGCCACCGACGATCGCGTTCACCGCTCCGCCTTGGTTCAGGTACGTTTTGCCCTTTCCGAACGGAAGGTCGATGATCACGCTTCCGTTGATCAGCTGACGCGTGTCGAGAGACGAATTGCCCCAATCGACGCTCAGATCGAACGGGTTGAGCGGGCCCGAGCGGCTTGTCCGCTGATCACCGAGTCCATTGAAGACCCCGGTCGAATTGTCTTTCGTATGACTATAGGTGTAGCTGATCTGCCCCTGGAAGTTATTCGAAAGCCGTTTCTGGACCTGTACCTGAATCCCGTCGTACTGCGACTTTGCACCGTTCGTGTAGAGGATCGCCTCGCCGAGGTTTTGTCCCGCGGCGTTGCGTGCCTCACCCGTTCCGCCCGAGCCGATATTGGTCGAGTAGAGAAGGTTCCGCGAACGGTTGCCGACGTAGGCGACGCTCAGTGAATAGTCCTTCATGAACTGATACTGGAACTCGGCCTGGAACTGGTTGACCATTCCATTGCGTTGATCCATATCGAGCGCGTAAACCGAAAGTCCCGACGGGATGTTGTTCGGATCGGCCGCAGCCGGAACGGTCGGCGGTCCGTTAACGATACCGAAGACGGAACCCGCGATGCGGCCCGTGCCCCAGTCGATTTGATCGAAACCGGTCTTGCTCGAGAACGGAGCGTTGCGAACACCCGGAGGATAGTCGGTTCCGTCGAGCGTGTACATCAGTCCGTAACCGCCGCGGATGACCATCGTCTTGCTGTCGTTAAGCGCAAGCGCAAATGAGATGCGCGGGCCGAAGTTGTTCGTGTCCGCTTTGACGATGCCGTCGCCGCCGCCGGACGCGACGACAACCTTTCGTTGCGAAACATCGTACAGGCTGTAACGCCCGTCAGCTTCACTCCAAGGGGTGAACAGGTCGTACCGAAGACCGAGGTTGATGTTCAGATTGTTGTTGACCTTCCAGTCATCCTGAATGAAGAAACCCCACTCCTGCGAACGAAGATTGAACGGTCCGCCGCTGATGGCGCCCTTGGAAACATTCAGCGCCGGTAATCCGAGAAGGATGTTTGCCGTTGCGTTTCCGGTTCCGCCGTACGGGATACCGTCAGGACGGACGTAGCACGCGGTGGTCGTGCCGGATCCGGCCGGACAGTTGGCGTTCGGTCCCGTCGCCGGGCCGTTGTCGCCGTACTGGAACTGTCCCTTGAGACCGCCCGAGCGACCGCCGTCGATCGTGTTCAGAAACCGCATGCGGAGTTCGCCGCCGGCCTTCATCGTGTGGTTGCCCTTGATAAAGGTCACGGTGTCCGCAAAGTAAGGGTTCTTGCTCTTGACCTGGAACAGACCGCCGTCACCGGTAAACTCCTGGAAGCCGACGCCGAACGCACCCATCAGGACACCGCCCGAAGCTTCGAGCGAGCCGTCGTTGGCGTTCGGAATTCCGATGTCGCGCGAGAAGGTCGGGCTAACGCCGCAGGCGCCGCCGACACCGCAGTTGTAAATCGAGATCTGGATCTCAGAAAGTCCGAAGCGGAATTCGTTCACCAGGTTCGGCTTGAAAAGGTGTACGTCGTTCAACGTGATGAGACGCGTGTTGCCGCGTTCCTCACCGGCACCGAATCCCGCCGTCGGGATGTTGCCCGGCAACAGGTTCGCACGAAGCGTCGTCAGGCGCTGATCGTTGAAACTGCCGTTGATCGAGTTCTTATCGTTGAATGCGTGATCAATTCGGATGCGGTAGTTGTTGATCACTTCATTGTTGGCACGCTGAGTGTAGTAGTTCGAGCCGTTGCAGTTACAGAAGTTGCCCGGGCTGAAAACGCTCCGGTTCGGGAGCGGAAACGCCTCAAGATACTTCTTGCCGACCGAGCTGATCAACGCGGACGGGATCTGATTGCCCGTGAACGCGGCACCGGTGTACGGGTTCAGAATCGTCGGATATTGCGAGAAATCGCCATTCCGCGCGCCGGCGGTCGGAACCGCGGTATCGGTAGGGAACGGAAGATTGTTTCGTTGTCCGAGGTAATCAAAGAAGAAGAATGTTCTGTCCTTGATGATCGGGCCACCGAACGTGCCGCCGAACTCGTGAATCTGCTGCGTGGCTTTCTGGAGCGAATCGACCGCGAGCGGATTCGGATTCGGATTGGCCAGCAATTCCGCAAGCTTCGTCTTGAGCACTGGGCTGTATGCGTTGAAGGCCGAATTTTGACCGTAATAGTAAAGCGATCCGCTGAACGCGTTGCCGCCCCGTTTGGTTGTGACCGTCACGACAGCCCCCGAAGCACGGCCGACCTCGGCCGGCGGGATGCTCGTGGAAACCTTGAATTCGGCGATCGAATCGGGATTCGTGAATACGCCGATCGTTCCGAACTGCGGCTCATTGTTATCGACACCGTCGAGCGAGAAGTTGTTGTTTGTCGCACGCTGACCGTTGGCCGAAATGTTGGCACCGCCGGATCGGCTGAAACGCGACGATTCGGTGCTTCCGTTTTCGTTGCTCCCGCCCGGGCCGCCGTTACCGGCCCGCGTGTCGCCGTTGTTGAAGGAACGGGCCTCAGGACCGCCGCCGACGCCGACATTGTTCGACCGGACAACTCCCGGGGTCAACGTGGCGAGCTGCGTAAAATTACGGCCCGACAATGGAAGTTCGGTAACCTCACGGCCCGAAATAACGCTTGAGCGTTCGCCGGTCTCGGTTTGGACGAGGGGCGATTCGGATGTGATCGTCACCTGATTGCTGATTTCGCCGACCTGAAGCACGACATCGGTACGCGTCTCAGACGCGGTAACGAGCGTGACCCCATCCTGTACGGCGGTCGAAAAGCCTTGTTTTGAAACCGTAACGCTGTAGTTTCCGATCTCGAGAAGCGGAATCTCGTAATAGCCTTCCGCATTTGTTGTAGTTTCGCGTGTAGCGCCGGTCTTGGCGTTGCGTACCGTGACCTTCGCGCCGCCGACAACAGCTCCCTGAGCGTCGGTAACAGTTCCAGAGATTGAAGCTTTGTTCGTCTGTCCAAGTGCCGCGACGGCCATGAACATCAACAAAAGCACAGATCCAGCCAGCGTTCTTAATAACCTTGCGATAGTTGCAGAATCAGTCATGTTTGGTTAGACCTCAGAGGACGACACAGCGCGTCGCCCATTAGTTGGTTTTTGATTTTTTCGCGTATCGTTTTAAGAACTTCGCCGTGAATCGACCTTATGGCCGAAATTGCTCCGATACAGCAACATCCCGACCGGAAGAAACCGGATGCGGCATCGGGGGTTGCAATTCGGAGAACGACTATCCTG
>JAKQII010000365.1 GCA_029557535.1 Acidobacteriota bacterium | reverse complement strand
CGGCAGTCGCTCGCTCCCGCGAGCGGGCCCCCTTACTGCGTGCGGGGTTCTGCATTGCTCGCCGGTGGGCGGGACTGATTCAAGATTCGTGTCAACAAATGCCTTGCGACCGATCCCGGTGCGTCAGATTGTCAGTAATTCAGCGACCCTTAATCGGTAATGACTTTTTAGGGCGAAATCGCACGGAGAAAGGTGAAATGGGGGAAAGTGAAAAAGTGAAAAAAGGGGAAATGTCAGTACCGCCTGCGTTACCGCTCCTGGTTCTGACGCGCCCGCTCGCCGCGCACCGCTCACGGTTCACATTTTCCAAAAGATCGGGACGAGATAGATCGCAACGGCGAAGACGACGAGCGTCAGGAACGTTCCGATCTTGACGAAGTCCATGAAGGTATAGCGGCCGGGCGTGTAAACAAGGATGCAGGCAGGTTCGAGCGGGGTGATGAACGAGAATGACGCGGCGTAAGTGATCGCCACCGCAAACGTGCGCGGGTTCAGTCCGAGCGCCGCCGCGGTCTTGAGCGCGACCGGCAGTACCACAAGCGCCGCCGCCTGGTTCGACATCGGCTGTGTCAATGCCACCGTCAGCAGGAAAAAGCCGCCGAGGACCGCGATCGGCCCGAATTGCTCGAAATACCTGACGATAAGGTCCGCGAGAAAGACGTCTGTCTTGGTTTGCTCCATCGCGATCCCGAAACTCATCATGCACGCGATCAGCACCAGCAACCTGAAGTCGATCAACGTGTACAACTCGGCATAACGAACGGTTTTTGTCGCGAGCAGCAGCAGCACTCCGAGAAGCACCGCGACCGCCAGCGGGACCTCGATCCCGAACGCGACCTTGGTCAGCGACAGCGCGAGAAACAACCCGAACGCCGCGATCGCCCAATGGCGTTTCTCGATCCGCATCGCGCCCTTCGAAAGGTCTTCAAGCAGCAAAACCTCGCCGTCGATAACCAACGGCTCGACGCGCCGCCGCCTTCCCTGCACCAGCAGCACGTCGCCGTATTCCATCTGAACGTCGCTCAATTTGTCGAGGAACGTCTGTCCGTGACGGTTGATCGCCATCACCGTCAGGTTGTAATTGCGCCGGAAATCAAGCGTCCTCAGCGTCTGGCCGACGAAGTTCGAGTCGCGCATGACAAGGACTTCGAAAAGTTCGACGCCCGCGCCCTCGAGCATGTCGTCCTGCGCCGTAAAGTCAGCTTTGATCTCAAGTCCAGCCAGGGTTTTAACGTTGAGCAGATCGCCGATCTTGCCTTCGACGATCAGCAGATCGTTAAGTTGAATGCGGTCGCGCGGTCCGGGCACGATCCGTTCCGAATCTTTGCCGCGGATGATGCCGAGCACGTTCAGATCGAGTTCGTGCGCGAGGTCCGCCTCGCCCAGCGTCTTTCCGATAAGGTGCGAGCCCGGAAGCACGATCAGTTCCGAAACGTACTCTCGAATGTGATATTGCTCGGTCAACGATTCTTCGCCGCCGCGCGCCGGCAGAAGTTTCCGGCCGACCGTCAACATGTAGATCATCCCGACTGCAACTGTAATGAACCCGACAGACGTCAGTTCGAACATCGAAAAGCCTTCCATCCCGTAGCGCTGCATCGCGCCCGAAACGGCCAGATTCGTCGACGTCCCGATCAGCGTGCAGCTTCCTCCGAGGATCGCACCGAACGCCAGCGGCATCAGCAATTTGGATGGCGGGATCTTCGCCCTTTCGGAAAGCCCCAGAACGACAGGCAGGAACATCGCGGTCGTCGTCGTGTTCTTGAGCACCGACGCGGATATCGCGGCCACCGCCATGATCAGCGCCGTCAACGCGAATTCGTTGCTGCCCGCGACGCGGTAAAGTCTTCTCCCGATGAGATCGACGAGTCCTGTCTTGACCAAACCTCCGGTCAACACGAAAAGGCCCGCGATCGTGACGATCACGTTGTCGCCAAAGCCTGATAAACCTTGATTGACCGTGAGTACGCCGCTCATCACGAGCGCAATGACGAGGATGATGCCGACGACATCCACGGGGAGTTTCTCGGTTCCAAAGAGAACAAGAGCGAGTCCGAGCAAACTCAGGACAATAATGACGTCGGCGGGCATGAAAAGAGAATAAAGGAAAACGGGGAAAGGGGAAAAGGGGAAAAGGGGAAAAGGGGAAAAGGGGAAATGTCAGTACCGCCTTCGTCAGCGGGCGGATGAAAAAGTACAAAGGAAAAAGTAAAAAGTAAAAAGTGCAAAGTAAAAAGTGAAAAAGTGTCAGTACCGCCTTCGTCAGCGGGCGGATCACTTGTTTTGAGAAGTTGAGGAAGTTTGGGAAGTTTGGGAAGTTCGGGAAGGTCCTTCATCCGGATTCCGGACTGGGCCTTGCGCTGACACGGATCACGCGGATCAGGGGGATTCTCACTGGAACAATCAGCGATAATCCGTTGAATCCGTCCTATCCGCGTTAAGCGTCAGCGCAAAAAGTTGAGGAAGTTTGGGAAGGTGAGAAAGCTTGACGTTCAACCGAGAACAGACGCCAGTCTTCAGGAGGATCTCCGAGTTCGCTGCGTCCTCGCTCGGCGAACGAGATTCCGGATCCGGCGACCAGGTCTTTCACGGTGCGCGACACGACGATCTCGCCTTCCGAGGAAATCGCCGCGATTTCCGAAGCCAGATCGACCGCCGGTCCCGAGTAATGTTCGCCGCGGACTTCGCATTCGCCGGTGTGTAGTCCGGTCGAGATCGATATTCCGAGCCGCTTCGCCGACTCGTTGATCGCGTTGGCGCAGCGGATCGCGCGCGCCGGCCCGTCAAACGCGGCCGCCATCCGATCGGGAGTGATCGAAACCTCGTTCCCCTTGAACAGCTCGATCTGACGACGGACGAAAACACCGGAGCGTTTAACCAGATCCGCGTCGTCTAATTTTTCGTTGATCCGGATACATAGAACGGTCGCGAGCACCCGGTCGATCGCGTCCGAACGACGAACGCCCGTCAGGAACTCCTCGATCTCGTCAAGGATCTCCTTCTGATCCCCGACGAACGGAAGGTGATCGATCCCGGGCAACTCAACATATTTGCTGCCCGGAATAAGGTCGGCGACATACCGTCCCTCCTCAACTTTCAGGCAAATATCGCCCTTGCGGTGGATTACGAGAGTCGGAACGTGGACCAGCGGCAAGACGTTCCGGACGTCGATCTGCGCGTTCATCTCGGTCAATGCGACGGCCGCGCCCGGACTCGCTCCGTTACGGAGATATTCGGCCCACCACGAACGAAACTCCTCGTCGGCGATCATCGACGGCGCGCGCGCCTCGATCCCGACGGCGCTTCCCCAATTCCGGCGCATCAGCTCGTAGAAACGGGCGTGCTCGTCCGGCTCGGCTCCCCAAGGATAATCTTCATCCTTCAAGCGCTTTGCGTAAGTTCCGATCATGACGACGGCGCTCGTGCGCTCCGGATAAGTTGCGGCAAAGAGCGAGCACATCGGCCCGCCTTCGGAAACGCCGATCAGGACCGCGCGTTCGGATCCGACCGCGTCCATTACAGCGTGAACGTCTTCCATTCGCTGTTCGAGCGTCGGCAGTTCCGACAACGGCACGCGGTCCGACAATCCGGTACCTCGCTTGTCGAAGAGAATCAGGCGCGAGAACGAGGCGAGCCGGTTGAGGAACGACGCGAACAGGTGATGTTTCCAGAAATACTCGAGATGCGAGACCCATCCCATGACAAAAACGATGTCGAGATCGCCGTCGCCGACGACCTGGTAAGCGATGTTGACGTCGCCGTTCTGGACATAGCGCGTTTCGGGGACCGCTGTCGGCAAGACGCGCGGCGTTGGCGCGGTGCCGATCTCGGCGACCCGTTCTTTCCGATCAGATTCGGGATCGCGAATAAACACTCTTGCGGAATGTCTTTCGACGGTTACGGCTTCGATCGCTTTTGGCGGATCCCGCAATTCGGCGACAAAACGATATCCAAACTTCGGCACGGTTTCAATAAACCGGTTTTCCGGGGAATCGCGGAGCACCCGTCGGAGGAACGAGATGTTCTGCGCAAGGTTGTTCTCTTCAACGAATGAATCTTCCCAAATCTCCTTCATCATCCGTTCTTTCGACAACACCCGGCCGCCGTTCCGGACAAGTAGAACAAGGGTGTCGAAGATCTTCGGCGCCAGCGAAACCGCCTTGTTCCCGTCAAATAGGAGTCGTTCGCGCGCGTCAAGCCGGAAGTTTCCAAAGCAATAGATCTCGTTTGCAGTTTCGATCATCTTGTTTCATTCATAAGTTCTTCAGGAAAACTTCATAAGCTCCTAAAGAATCGGCGCGCGTGAACACGATAATACTAACTTGCGCGGCTTGGAGATGGAGTGATTTTAAACGAATGCCGCGTAAACGCAAGAGAGATTGCTATGCCAAGGCAAGCGCACATTATGAAGATTCTGAGATCGCGGGAGATCGTCATCGAATACGAACGGGTCCGGCTGATCACGAAGAAAGCGCAGACGCTGGTCGCGCTTTGCGGCGAGTGCGGCGCGGAGTCCGATTTTGTTGCAATAGGAGACGCGGCTGAACTCTTCGAGACCGAGATCGGCGTTCTGACGTCGTTCGTCGCGCGGCACAAGTGCCATTTCCGGACAGGTGATGGCCTGATCTACGTCTGCGTCCCTTCGCTGCTTGAAGGCATGCGGCGGCAGTCGTCGGAACAACTGGCGGCAGCCCCGGATGAGTCGTGAAGGTCTCGTGCTGATATGGGGACATCTCACGCAAAGTCCGCGGAGTTCGCCAGGTCTTACCCTTCGGGCTCTTTGCGATCCCCGCGTGGGAAAACATCCCGCAAATTCCGCGGAGTCCGCCAGGTCTTACCCTTCGGCTCTTTGCGATCCCCGCGTGGGAAAAACATCTCACGCAAAGTCCGCCGAGTCCGCCCGGTATTACCCTTCGCGCTCTTTGCGATCCCCGCGTGGGAAATCCTCGGTTGACCGGAAAGATGCGCCGTGTAAATTGTGTCATACCAAACAAAACCTTCACGAAATATTCACAAAATCCTAAAGAATTTCGGCTGACACCGAAGGTATACTTGCCGCATCAGTTGTCAGCAAGACACAAGATTCAGGAAAAGGAGATTACAGATGAAATTCAACACTATCTTGAAATTGGCGATCGGATTCGCCTTATCGATCTATTTGACGATTTCTGTTGTTGCGTCGCCCGTTGTCAGGCAAGGCGGCGGAGCGAATGCGGCGGCGATCCAGGCGATCGTCGATCAGTTCCGAGCCGATCTTGGAGGCGCGAACAACGGGGTCGGCGGATCGTTCACGACCGGCAGGCGCGAGATCAACTGGGACGGAGTGCCCGATAATGCTTCGGAGCCGAACAACTTCCCTGTCGACTTCTTCAACGTCAACAGTCCGCGGGGCGTGATCTTCAATTCAATCGAGGATGCGACGGGGGCAGGGCTCAACCAGTTCGCCGTCAGTTCAACGACCGCTTCCGGCGTTCCCGTACGCTTCGGCAATATCAATGCCAATTACACGAACAATTTCACAACGTTCAGCGCACAACGGCTGTTCATCGCCCGGAACACCCATATTCTCGAGGTCAATTTCGTCATCCCGGGGACGAACATTCCGGCGACCGTCAGCGGCTTCGGGCTGGTGTTCACGGATGTCGATTCTGCCACCGGCGGCAATCGCAGCCTAATCCGAGTCTACGATCGAAACGGCAGACAACTGTCGGCGGCTTCCGCTCCCGTTGCCGACAACGGTCTTTCGTTCGTCGGGATTTCCTTCAATGCCGGCGAACGCATTGCGCGAGTCGTCATTGAGAGCGGAAACGCCGCTCTGAGTTCGACGAACAACGACGGCGTCAATGGCGTCGACGTCGTCGCGATGGATGACTTTATCTACGGCGAACCGCGCGCCTCACAGTATCATCCGTCCGATTTTGACGGCGACGGCACCGCCGACAGAACGATGTTCCGTCCGTCGACAGGACAGTGGTTCGTCCTCCAGAGCGGCTCGAACACGTTGACCGGTACGACCTTCGGCGCAAACGGCGACGTTCCCATTGAAGGCGACTTCGACGGCGATTCGCGCAGCGACTTCGCGATCTGGCGGCCTTCAACCGGCCAATGGATCTTCAACAACAGCAGCAACAACTCGAACACGTTCGTCCAGCTCGGAGCCGTCGGCGACAAGCCTGTTCCGGGCGACTACGACAAGGACGGCAAGACCGATCCGGCCGTTTGGCGCGCGTCGAACACCGGTTGGTACTACCTTGAGAGTTCGAACAACTACAACACGTTCAACGTGATCGGCTACGGGGTTTCGGGCGATATTCCGGTCCAGGGATCGTCGCAATAGCGATAGTCCCGGATTGCGCGATAAGGAACTTTTCCGGCGAAATACGCGAAAAGCGCGAAAATCTTTTCGGTTGACTGTCGCAGCTCAATGGCGTGTTCGGTTGCAATTCTGGATCACAAGTATTGCAAAGAAGTGGCTTACGGTCGCGATTGATCAAACC
>JAKQII010000352.1 GCA_029557535.1 Acidobacteriota bacterium | reverse complement strand
CGAGGCCGGACGACAAGCCGGTGATCGGCGTCATGGGCTGCGTCGCCCAGCTCGAGGGGGAAACCCTCTTCAAACGCGGGTCCGGAATTGATTTCGTGCTCGGGACCAAGGCCGTCGGGCGCGTCGGAAAGGCGATCGAGGCGACCGCGGCCGGCGAATCGCGTTACCTGGATCTTGCCGACAGGGAAGCCGACTACGACTGGTCGGCGGGGAAGTCCCAGCGCTCCTCGCCGTACGTCGCCTTCGTGCCGATCATCGAGGGTTGCAACAAGTTCTGCACCTACTGCATCGTCCCGTTCTCGCGCGGCCGTGAAAAGAGCCTCGTGGCGTCGGAGATCGTCAGGGAAGTTCTCAGACTCAGGAACGAAGGAGTCAGCGAGATCCATCTCATCGGCCAGAACGTCAACAGCTACCGTCCGCAGACCGATTCAGGGCTCGAAGAATTCAAGGGGGCGACGCCGTTCGCCAGGCTCCTGCGCGCGGTCGCCGCGACGGGCATGCCGCGGATCAAGTTCACGACCTCGTTTCCGCGCGATTTTCACCCGGACATCGTCGACGCGATCGACGAACACGAGAACCTCTGCAACTGGGTGCACCTGCCGGTGCAATCGGGCTCGGACCGGGTGCTTAAGGTCATGCGCCGCGGGCACACGATCGAGAGCTATCTCAGGCGCGTCGACCGGATCCGGAGTTCCCCGCGCGGCATCACGCTGACGACCGACATCATCGTCGGTTTTCCGGGCGAGACCCGTGCCGATTTCGAGGCGACGGTTGCCCTCGCCGAGCGCTGCGAGTTCGACTCGGCTTATATTTTCAAGTACTCTCCGCGGCCCGGAACGCCCGCCTTCGAGATGGAAGACGATGTTTCGCGAGAGGAGAAAACCCGGCGCTTCCTGGCACTTGAAAAAGTCCAGAAGCTCCATCAGGTCAATAGTTTTCAGGCAACTCTCGGGAAACCGCTTAAAGTACTTGTTGAAGGCCGCTCGAGCCGCTCCGAAGGCACGTTCCGGGGCCATTCGACGTGCCACCGACTCGTCAACTTCACCGCGCCGGACGAGTGCCTCGGAAAAATCGTCGATGTTGAGATCACGGAATGCAAAACGAACACGTTGTTTGGTAAGATGGTGGAACCCGGCGTGGAAAGATCCTGAATGTTAGTCGAAGTCAAAATCGGGGCGCTCATCATGGACCCGAACAGCAACTCGCCGATCGTGGTGCTTAAGGGTGTCGATTCCGACACCGTGCTCCCGATCTGGGTCGGTGCGTTCGAGGCGAACGCGATCGCGCTCGAGATCGAGAAGATCGTCCCGCAGCGCCCGATGACGCATGATCTGATCCGGAACCTGATCACCGAGATCGGCCTTAAAGTCTCGCGCGTCATCATCTCGGACCTCCGCGAGAATACGTTCTACGCCGTCATCGAGCTGACGGACGAAGACGGCAAGGTTCTGACCATCGACGCCCGGCCCTCGGACGCGATCGCGCTCGCGCTCAGGGCCGACAGCGCGATCTTCGCAGAGCAGAAGGTTCTTGACATTTCCTCGGCGTCCACGGCGTCCGAGCCCGATCTCGAATCCGAAACGCCGCCTCCGGCAGAGGACTGGCCGGACCTGATCGGATAAGTTCACGACAATGATCATCGCAATCGCTAACCAGAAAGGCGGGGTCGGCAAAACGACCACGGCAATTAACCTCTCGGCGGCCTGCGCCATGGCCGGCAAGCGGGTGCTCCTGCTTGACCTCGATCCGCAGGGCAACAGTTCGCTGTCGCTCGTCCATTCGGAACAGATCAACGGCAGCGTCTACGAGCTCCTGACCGAGCTCAACGAGCCGTGGGACAACTTCATCAACAAGACCAAGGTCGAGAACCTTGACGTCGTGCCGTCACGGATCAGCCTCGCCAAGGTCGAGGCCAAACTCGTCGGCGATTTCGACGCGATCTTCCGTCTGCGTGACCGGATCGAGAAGATCCGCGACCGGTACGACCTGATCTTTTTCGATACGCCGCCGACGCTCGGGATCATCACCGTCAACGCGCTCGTCGCCGCGTCGCACGTCCTGATCCCGATCCAGTCGAGCTACTTCGCGCTCGAGGGCACGGACGACCTGCTCGAGACGATCGAGAAGGTCCGCGCGCGCCCGAACCCCGACCTTGACCTGCTCGGCGTTCTGGTGACGCTTTTCGACCGCCGGACGGCGCTCTCGAAGGACGTCGAGGCGCACATCCGGAAGGTTTTCGGCAAGAAAGCCTTCAAGACGGTGATCACGCGCAGCGTTCGGCTCGAGGAATCGCCGGCGCACAAGGAAGCGATCTTCAGTTACGCGCCGCGTTCGTCGGGCGCCGAGGAATACATGAAATTGAGCAAGGAGGTGATGCGTCGTGCCTAGAATCGGACTGCCGCTGGAGATCAAGATGCGCCACGACTCGCACTATGTCGAGGAGTTCGCACGAACCCATCGGACCGTCGGTAAAGTGTTGCCGATCAACAAGATCGAACCGAACCCCGAACAGCCGCGGACCGAGATCGGCGATCTCAGCGAACTGTCGGCGTCGATCCGGCAAAAGGGCGTTCTCGAGCCGCTGCTCGTCAAACCGGTGCCGGAGACCGGGATGTGGATGATCATCGCCGGTGAACGCCGCTGGCGGGCGGCGAATCTTGCGGGACTCAAGGAAGTGCCGTGCATCGAGCTCGATCTCGACGAGCGCGCGATCGCCGAGATCGCGCTCATCGAGAACATGCAGCGCAAGGACCTGACGATCTGGGAAGAGGCGGACGGGCTCGCGGCGCTCGCCAAGACCTTCGGCTATACGCACGACGAGATCGCGAAAAAGATCTCGAAGAGCCGGACGTCGGTGACCGAATCGATGACGCTCGCCGGGATCCCGGAGGATATCCGCGCCAAATGCGCGGGCGCCGGCATTTCGGCCAAATCGACGCTGCTCGAGATCGCGCGCCAGTTCGACGACGCGGCGATGCACGTCTTCGTCGACAAGATCGCGGCCAAGAGCCTTAGACGTGACGAGGTCCGGAAGGCTGCGCGGCCCGAGAAGGCGCGCGCGCCGAAAGAAACCTCTCGGCCGGAGCGTTTCCGTTATGATTCGAAAGAGAGCGGATTCCAATTGACGCTTCGGTTCGATGGGGATTCCGCGCCCGAACGCAAGCAGATACTGCAGGCGCTCAAAGAGGTCTTCGACAAGGTCAAGGCCGGCGAGGCGTCTTAAGCACTTACAACATAATCTTTATTATCAGACGCAGATGGTGTAATTCTCTTTCGCGCCGAATCTGCGCGGATCGCTCGCCCGATCGCTAATCGCGCCGCGATCCGTGTCATCCGCCTCATGTGCGCCCGGAGGCCAAAAGCACTTTCCCCGCGAATTCTCGCGAGTCCGCTTCACTTCACGTTCAACCGCGGCCGGAAACCGGACGCATTTTGCCCGCGAATTCTCGCGGATTCTCGCTAATCAACTGGTGGCGAAGCGAGCACCGGTTCAGCCGCGATCCGCTGACGCTGTCTCATCAGATTGCCGGCTTCATTCGCATTGATTCGCGAGAATTCGCGGGCAAGATCGACATCGAAACCGCCGATGCGGCGGATAAACGCGGGTTTCGCGTTCGATGATCCCGAAATCGACATTCAGCGGATCATGACGACCGCGGCGCCGCGGACGGCGTCATGCTTGAGGTCGATGAGCGCTTCCGGGAGACGCTCGAAAGGATATTCCACGGTGCTCGTGCGGATCCCCGCCCGGACCGCCTCCTCGAGGAATTCATCGCCGTCCGCCCGCGTGTTGTTCGCGACCGACCGGATCTCCCGTTCACCGTAGAGGAGTCTGTATTCGAATTCAGGGATCGGCGACATGTGGATCCCGCCGAGAACGAGAACACCGCCTTTTCGGAGCGCCGCGAGCGCCGGCGGGACGATCTCGCCGGCAGGTGCGAAAACGATGCCCGCATCGAGTTCAACGGGAGGCGCGTCGTAAGTGTCTCCGACCCAGACCGCGCCGAGTTCCCTTGCCAGCGCCGCATGGCGCTCCCGGTCGCGCGTCATCACGTAAACTCCGGCGCCGCGGTGGCGCGCCAGCTGGATCGCGATATGTCCTGCCGCGCCGAAACCATAGATCCCGAGCCGGGCTTCCTTCCAATTTTCGATGCCGGTCAGCCGGAGTGCGCGGTAGCCGATGATTCCCGCGCACAGCAGCGGCGCCGCGTGTTCGTCGGCAAAACCGGCGGAGAGCCGGTAAAGGAAATCGATCGGCGCGGTCATGTACTCGGCGAATCCCCCGTTGCGGGTCCAGCCGTTGAATTCAGGACGATCGCACAGGTTTTCGAGTCCCGCGCGGCAGTATTTACAGGTGCCGCACACGGCCGCGAGCCAGGCGGCTCCGACCCGCTCGCCGACCGCCAACTTCCCGACCGCATCTTCGCCGAGCGCGACGATCGTACCGACCGCCTGGTGGCCGGGAACGACATTTCCCTTCCGTGGTTCGAGTTCGCCCTCGCAGACGTGAAGATCGGTCCGGCAGACACCGCAAACACTGACCCGCACGAGAACCTCGCGCCGGCCGGGCCGGGGCACGGGCAGCAACGAAAGCGACAGCGGGCGTTCCTCTACCGGACGGGCAGCCGGCAGCACGAACGCCCTCATCTTATCTTCTTGTTCCTCGACCACGCTTCGGGCCGCGGCATTCACCGAAAGATCCCGGACGAGTTCGGCGGTTTCGAACGCGGGCGCGTGCCGGGCGATGTCGGCCTGGGCCACGATTCCGAGCAGGTCCCCGTCCTTGTTGACGACGATGACGCGGCGGATCTGGTTATTCTCCATTACCTTCACGCATTCTTCAACACTCGCGTCGGGCTTGAGCGTGACGACCATTTCGGTCATCACTTCCCCGGCGATCATGTGCAACGGGTTCTTGTTATGCGCGATCGTCCGGAGGACAAGGTCGCGGTCAGTGATGACCCCGACCGGCGCCATCCGGCTCTCGCTCTCGACGACCGGAACGATCCCGCAGTCCTTGTCGGCCATCATCTGGGCGACGTCGTGGAGGCTCGTTTTCACGGTTGCCCGTACTGGTTCGGTTGTCATTATTTCACCAACGTTCATTGCAGTATTCTCCTTTGCTCTCAGAATTCAGGGGAGGAAGTGAGGCGCGGCGCGCCTGGGCGACGCAGCCCTTATCTCAGTGCCGGACGCCCGATGATCGGCGGGCGCCCGTGCCGCGCCGAAGCGCGTCCCGACACAATGTTCAGGGAATGCATGAGCAAAATCGCCACCAATGTCATGAAAAACCCTATCAGTCTGCTCATGTTCAACTCCTATCCGCCGTCCGCCCGGCCGTCAGGTCCCGCCTGGCCCCGGTATCTGTCTCACCGGGACCGTCCGCCTTTTAGCGTGCAATCCGCGTACCCGGACCCGGCGACCCGGCAACTTACTGGATTCAGCCGAGTTAGAGCCGAATCGACACCCCCGTCGACGGCAGCCGATCGGGTGGACTTTCCCTACATGCGCGTGAGTTTTCACGCCGCGCGATGCGTACCGGGCGTTGCGGCGGCGTCTTCGTGACCGAGTTTCGCCCGGAACCAGGCTCCCGCGGTCTCGGCGACCTCGTCGAGCGCGCCCGGCTCCTCGAAAAGATGGGTCGCGCCGGGCACGATCCGCAGTTCGCATCCCTTGCCGAGGATCCTCTGCGCCTGCCGGTTGAGCTTGATGACGAGCTCGTCATACTCGCCGACGATCAGCAGAACCGGGACCTTCACCCCGAATAGTTCGTCGCCCGCGAGGTCCGGACGCCCGCCGCGCGACACCACGGCGCAGACATCGCCCGGCATCGCCGCGGCGCATCCCAAGGCCGCCGCCGCACCGGTGCTCGAGCCGAACAACCCGATCCGCGTTTCCGGATAACGCGTCCGCGCCCACTTCACCGCCGCCGCAAGCCGCGCTGTCAAAAGCGGAATGTCGAACCGAAGATGCCGCGTCCGAACGTCGATCGCCTCTTCCTCCGGCGTCAGGAGATCGAACAGAAGCGTCCCGATGCCGGCGGCGTTGATCCGAAACGCGACAAAGCGGTTTCGGGGACTGAGCCGGCTGCTCCCGGAACCGTGCGCGAACAACACAAGCCCGGACGTCCCAGCGGGCAACGACAGATCGCCGCTGAGAAGCGCCTCGCCTGCCGCGATCCGGACGGATTCGATCAGAAATTTGCCGTTTGCCATCGCTCAACCTCCAAATCGGCCGCGTTATCGGACGCGCCGTGATTTTCGGCGAGCAATTGCCTGACTTCATCGTCCGACGTCTGCGAAAAGTCGTCATACCACATTCCGACGCCGTACAGCGGCTCGGGCACCATCGCGCAGACGCAGCTTTCCCCGGGACCGTTGGCGATCGTCATACAGGTTTCCCGCGCTCCCACCGGGACCGCAACGACGATCTCGGCGGCTCCCCGGCGGCGAACGAAATCGAGCGCGGCCCGCATCGTCGCGCCCGTCGCCAACCCGTCGTCAACCAGAATGCACGCCTTCCCCCGCGGGTCGACCGGCTTTCGTCCGCTTCGGTATAACTCTGCGCGACGTTCCATTTCGGCGGACTCGCGGGCGACGGCGGCGTCGATCTGAGCCTTCGAGATCCCAAGCCCGCGGACAAGTTCGCGATTGAAGACCGCGATTCCGCCGGGCGCGATCGCGCCGAAGGCGAGTTCCTCCTGTCCGGGAACGCCGAGCTTCCGGACCACCATGACGTCAAGCGGTAACCTCAGGCGCCGCGCCAGTTCGGCTCCGACGGGGACGCCGCCCCGGGCGAGCGCGAGCACATAGGCGTCACGGCGCCCGGCATGGGCGCAGAGAAGTTCCGCCAGCGCCTTGCCGCCTTCTTTTCTGTTGCTGAAACGTCCCATAAGCGCACCTCCTTGAAATTCCTGACATCCGGAGTTGCAACGGGCGTTCCGTACGGAAACTTCTGATTTCACGATGGATAGGGTGATGCCGGTCCAGAGTCGCGGGAGAAAGTTCGCGTTGGCTCAGGGCATTTCACGCGGCCAGCGCCGTCTTCCGTCGCCCGATTCACTCCCTGTCACGGAGCGTGGACGGTTGCCGCAGGGGAATGTGAATCCTGAAGTTCGATCCCTCGCCGGGCTTCGACGCGACGCTGCAGTCGCCGCCGTGAGCGCGGGCGATGCGTTTGACCGACGTCAGGCCGAGCCCCGTTCCCGAGGTCTTCGAGGTGACGAACGGCAGAAAGATCTCCTTCAGTTGCTCGGCATCGATCCCGGGCCCGTTGTCCGAAACCTCGATTACGGCTTCGGTATCGTCGGCCCGCAGTCTGATCCGGATCTGTCCGCGCGGATCGCTCCCGACCGCGTCCTCGGCGTTCAGGATAAGATTGAGCACCGCGTCCTCAAGGCCTGACTCGTCGTGCGGCACGATCGAATGCCCCTCGGGAAGTTCAAGGACGACGCGATCGTGACCGTTCCCCGACGCATGCCGCTTCGCCTGGTAAATCGCGAATTTCGCGGCGCGACGGATGGTGTCGTCGAGCGGCGCCGGGCGGATGTCAAGCGCCTTGGGACGCGAATTGTGGAGCAGCATGCGGACCGTTCTGTCGATCCGCGCGATCTCGCGGCCGACGCTCTCAAGTATCTCGGCCTCTTCCGACCCGTCCCGGCGGCGGCGTTCGGTCAGGATATCGACGACCCCCTTGATGCCCGCCAGCGGATTCTTGATCTCATGCGCGAGCCCCGCGGCAAGTTCCCCGACGAGCGCCAGTTTCGCGGTCCGTGCGAGCCGCGATTCGAGCCGCCGGCGTTCGGTCACGTCGCGGGAGGTCTGGAGGACCATCGGCTTCGTTCCCCCGCGGCGGATCAGGTGCTGCCGGGATTCGACGATCACCCGTTCACCCGTTTTGTCCGTCTGAAGGAGTTCGCCTTCCCAAACCCCGAACCGCAGGAGATTCTCAAGATGCCGTTCGGAGGTCGTCGGATAGTCCGTCTTGAGCAGGTCGCGTGGATTCTTTCCGAGAGATTCCTCCGCGGTGTATCCGTAGAGCCGTTCGGCATTGGCGTTCCAAGAGACGATCCCGTCCTCGGGATTCCAAACGAAAATTGCGTCGTACGTCTGTTCGAGCAGCTGGTTTTTCTCCCGATCGAGTTCCTCGGCGCGGCGGCGCGAGGTGATATCGCGGAAAAAGACGGATATTCCGACATCCGAAGGGAAAACGCGGATCTCGTACCAGCGTCCGAAAGCTTCAAAGTACTCCTCGAAAAGCCGAAATTCCCGATCGGACATCGCCCTTTTGTATTCGCGTTCAAACCGGGTTCCGACGATCTCCGGGAAGGCGTCCCAGATGACCTTGCCGCGCAGTTCGCCAAGCGTTTTTCCCAACTGCCCCTCCGCCGCCGGGTTCAGATAAACGTACCGGAATTCCCGGTCGAGCGATACGAAGGCCTCGGCGATGCTTTCGAGGATCGAGAGTTTCTCCTCCTTCTCCCTCGACAGACGCCTCGCGAGCCGCCGCTCCTCGGTGACGTCGTGGACCGTGACGATGCGTGCCGGCACGCCGCCAAGCGGGATGATCTGATCGGTCACTTCGACCTCGATCTCGGTCCCGTCCCGCCTGAAGTGTCTTTCGGGATTGGCCCGACGCGGTGTTTCAGGGTCCGCGCCCGGCTGCCTTTCGCCGCACAGGTCCTTCGAGAAGAGCCTCGTGAACCGGGGCCGCGGATAATCATAGAGCGCGAGCGCGGCATCGTTCGCAGCGACGATCCGCCTCGATTCCGTGTCCTCGACCCAAACCGGCAGCGGATGGGAGTCGAACAGGGCGCGGTAGCGGTTCTCGGAATCGCGCAACGCCTGTTCGATCCGGCGCCGCTTCGTGATGTTCTCCGTGAAGACGACGATCCCGCCGATCGCGCCGCGGCGGTCGGACCACGGGTGCATCTCCCACTTGAGGTCGACGCGGCGGGAATCGGCGAGAAGCACTTCCGTGCCTTCTGAGCCGCGCTCACGTCCGTCGAGGCATTCCCGGGCGGCCTCGCGCCAAGCGTCGGGTGCTGCCGGGAAGGTGTCGAACAGCGATTTCCCGGGGTCGCCCGACGTCGGCCCGTAGTCGGCGAGCCAGCGCTTTGTGACGGCCATGTAGCGCATCTCCCGGTCGAGCATGGCGACGGCCGCCGGCGCATGATCGACAAGGAGGCGGATGATCTCCTCCGATTCGCGCTGGCGCTCTTCGACTTTCTTTCGGGCGGTGACATCGGTATGCGTGACGACCGCGCCGCCGTGGTCGAACCTGAGCGGAACCGCCGACATCAGGAACCAATGTGCGCCGCCGCAGCGCCGGCAGCTGAATTCGCGGGTAAAGGTCGCGCGCCCCCCTCCGAGAACCTCCCGGACTCCTGCGCCGATCGCCCCCGCATCCGCCGACGAATCCGCGGCGGCGTCGCAGAAGTCGAGATAGTTTTGTCCGACCACGTCCGGCGGCAGAAAGTCGATCGCGCCGTGCTCGTCCATGTAGTCGATCCAGCCCTTGTTGACCGAAAGGACCGTGCCGTCATGGTCGAGGACGGCAACCTGCGACGATATTGCATCAAGTATCTCGCCACGGAGCCGTTCGCTCCGGCGGACGGTTTCCTCGGCGTTCTTGCGGGCGGTGATGTCGGTTTGGATCGAGAAATAACGGACGGGATGCCCGTCGGCGTCGAGGAACGGCACGATCGTCGTCGCGAGCCAGTAAAGCGTCCCGTTCTTCGATCGGTTGCAGATCTCGCCACGCCAGGTGCGGCCGCCGCGGATGGTCGTCCAGATCTCGTCGAAAAACGCCTTTGAGTGCACGCCGGACGCGACCAACGCATAGGTCCTGCCGACGATCTCGTCCGCCGTGAACCCCGTGAGGGCGCAGAATCGGTCGTTGACGCGCGTGATGACGCCATCGGCGTCCGTGACGGAAAGTATCGTCGATTCGTCGATCGCGGCCCGCAGATCGCGCAGTTCCCCGGTTATCGGATCTTCGTCAGACATGCGATTCCGTGCGTTTCATCTTCTTCAGGTGATACCGGACCCGGTCGCGGGATATGCCGAGCAGTTCGCCGGCCCGCGTGACGTTGCCCCCTGTTTGCGCGAGCGCCTTTTCGATAAGCAAATTCTCGACCTCGTCGAGCGGCAGGCCTTCCGGCGGGAACGAGATGTAGCGCCCGACCGCCTTTTCGGAATGCTCGCCGCCGCCGCCGCGGATCGCGTCGCGCACGTCCTTCGGCAGGAACCGAAGCGTGATCTCGTTGCCGTCCTCAAGGATCATCGCGCGTTCGATCGCGTTCCTGAGTTCCCTGACGTTTCCGCGCCAGGAGTAGCTCAGGAACGCCTTTTCGGTCTCGCGCGTAAGCTTCTTCGGCCCGCCGCCTCTCTTGTTGAGCTTCTCGATGAAATGCTTCGACAGCGCGATCACGTCCGTTCCGCGGGAGCGCAACGGCGGAATGTCGAGCTGGATGATCGACAGCCGGTAATAAAGATCGAGCCGGAAATGCCCGACCTCGCTCTCTTCGCGCAGGTCGCGGTTCGAAGCCGCGATAACCCGGACGTTGAGCGGAATGTCGCGGAGCCCTCCGACCCGCCTGAAGGTGCCTTCCTCGAGGACCCGCAGGAGCTTCGCCTGCAGCGCGAGCTCGATCTCGCCGATCTCGTCAAGAAAGAGCGTCCCGCCTTCCGCCTGCTCGAAAAGTCCTTCCTTGCGGGATTTCGCGTCGGTGAACGCGCCCTTCTCGTAGCCGAACAACTCGGATTCCATGAGCGTCGCCGGGATCGCCGCGCAGTTGATCGCGACGAACCTCTTTGATGCGCGGCTCGAAGCGTAGTGGATCGCTTTCGCGACGAGGTCCTTGCCCGTCCCGGATTCGCCCTGCAGCAGGACGCTCGAGACGCCGCTCTGGGCGACCTTTTCGGCGAGCATCTTCATTTCTGTCATCGCAGGCGAATCGCCGATTATCTGATCGAGTCCGAACTCTTTCGAGAACTCGTTCTGGAAACTCCGGACGGTCGAACGAAGTTCCCGCGTCTCGATCGAGTTCCTGATCGCGAGCCGTATCTCCTCGAGATTGAGCGGTTTTCCGATGAAGTCGTACGCTCCCGCGCGGAGCGCCGCGATCGTGTCGTCGACGAGCACGTTCGCCGTGATCATGATGACGACCGATTCCGGGTGATTCTGTTTTGTCCGGCGCAGAAGATCGAGGCCCGATCCGTCGGGCAGATTGATGTCGAGGAGGGTGACGGCGGGCAGCTCGTTTTCGATGATCTCGAACGCGCCGCTGACGTTCTCTGCCTCGAGGGGTTCGTACCCCCAGTCGCGCAGGGCTTCACCCAGCGTCCAGCGGATCAGCCGCTCGTCGTCGACCACAAGGACCTTCTTGTTCATTGACGCCTCCTTCCGGCCGGTCGGGCCGGATTCGTCCATCTCAACGGGCGCAATCCCTGTGCCGTGCCCCGAAGGCTGTCCGGCAGGGTAAAATTCCCCGACAAATGTCAAAATGTGCGGGAATCTTCGCACCGCCGGGGGGTAATTTTACCCGCCACGTCCGCGCTCCGGAGCATCCTTCCCGCTGACGCCCCGGATGTGCTGGGCGGCCGGATGCCGACCTTTTTGACACGTGGGCCGTGAAAGGCTAGAATTTCTGTTTTGTTATTCTAACCTGAAGGAAAAATATTCACGCATAGGAAGGAGCTTTAAACAATTGAGCAACGCCAATTTCTTATTTACGTCCGAGTCGGTTACCGAAGGCCATCCGGACAAGATCGCCGACCAGATCTCGGACGCCGTCCTTGACGCCATCATCGAGCAGGATCCGATGGGCCGCGTCGCCTGCGAAACGCTGGTGACGACCGGTCTGGCGGTGATCGCCGGCGAGATCACGACCAACGCCCGCGTCAACTACAAGCAGATCGTCCGCGATACGATCAACGACATCGGCTACAACAATGCGTCGTACGGTTACGACTGCAACACGCTGAGCGTCATGGACGCCGTCGGCACGCAGTCGCCTGACATTTCGCAGGGCGTCGATACCGGCGGCGCGGGTGACCAGGGACTGATGTTCGGTTTCGCCTGCAACGAAACGCCGGAGCTGATGCCGCTCCCGATCCAGCTGGCGCACAACCTGACGATGCGGCTTTCCGAAGCGCGGCGTTCGGGCGAGCTTCCCTATCTTCGTCCAGACGGCAAATCGCAGGTGACGATCGAGTACCGCGACGGACGCCCGTTCCGCTGCGAAGCCGTCGTCGTTTCGTCGCAGCACTCGGACGATGTTTCCAACGAGCAGCTCCGCGACGACATCATGAACAAGATCATCAAGGCGACCGTCCCGGCGGAACTCCTCGATGAGAACACCAAGTACCACATCAACCCGACCGGCCGTTTCGTCGTCGGCGGACCGATGGGCGACGCCGGGCTTACCGGCCGCAAGATCATCGTCGATACCTACGGCGGCTATGCCCCGCACGGCGGCGGCGCGTTCTCGGGCAAGGATCCGACGAAGGTCGACCGTTCGGCCGCGTATATGGCGCGCTACATCGCAAAGAACATCGTGGCCGCCGGACTCGCCGAAAAATGCACGGTCCAGCTGGCCTACGCGATCGGCGTCGCCGAGCCGGTTTCGGTCCTCGTCGACACGCACGGCACCGGCCGGGTCGAGGATTCGAAGCTTTCGGACGTCGTCCGAAACAACTTCAAGCTGACGCCGCGCGAGATCATCGAAACGCTCGAACTGCGCCGCCCGATCTACCGCCAGACGGCGAAGTTCGGCCACTTCGGCCGAACCGACGGCGAGTTCTCGTGGGAGCGCACCGACAAGGCCGAGGCCCTGCGCGCGGAGGCTCTCGGCGCCGCTTCGGCAATCTAACCATTTTCGATTTGCGATTTGCGATTTGCGATTTTTAGCGCGGATCCCGGATCTGAACGTGAGGATTGGGAATTCGGGTCGGACGATCCGGTTCCCTTTTTCCAAAGTGAGGCTGCGAAGCGCATATTGAAAATCGCAGATCGCAAAGATCAGATTTATGCCTAGAGAAGGAATTTCAATGGAATACGATATCAAAGACATCAACCTTGCCCCGCAGGGCAAACAGCGGATCGAGTGGGCGGACCGCGAAATGCCGGTTCTCCGGCTGATCCGCGAGCGTTTTGAAGCCGAAAAG
>JAKQII010000341.1 GCA_029557535.1 Acidobacteriota bacterium | reverse complement strand
CGAGGCGACCGCGATCCTCGCCGGCGACGCGCTGCAGTCGCTAGCGTTCGGCGCGATCGCGACCGATTCGACGATCGATGATCCCACCAGGATCAGACTGATCGCCGAACTATCGTCCGCCGCGACGAGAATGGTCGACGGCCAGCAACTCGATCTCGATTCCGAAGGAAAGAGGATCTCGATCGACGAACTCGAGAAGATTCACCGGAACAAGACCGGAGCGATGATCCGCGTCTCGGCGCTCAGCGGCGCGATCATCGCGGGCGCGGGCGAAAAAGAACTCGAGGCGATCTCGAATTACGCTTCGAAACTCGGCCTGCTTTTTCAGATC
Organism: Acidobacteriota bacterium; assembly: GCA_029557535.1. Lineage (GTDB taxonomy): Bacteria > Acidobacteriota > Blastocatellia > Pyrinomonadales > Pyrinomonadaceae > JAFDVJ01. Next base: position 10,252 of record JAKQII010000341.1, on the reverse strand, counting down.
ACCGACGACCTGCTCGATGTCACGCAGACGACCGAGGTGCTCGGCAAAACGGCCGGCAAGGATGTCGATGCGCAAAAGGCGACGTATCCTGCGTTCTACGGTGTCGATGAGACACGCAGACGCTCGGAAGAAATATATGCCGAAGCCGTCGGCAACTTGGAAATGTTTGAAAGACCGACTGGAGTTTTGAGCGAGATCGCGGACTTTATTTTGAATCGCGAATCTTAGATCAACCGGTTGAAAGTCTTTGATATCCGAAAATATCGAGCTAGCGTAGATTCTCAAATCCGGACTTCCAACTTATGAAATTGTCACCAATCTTGTTTCTTGTCTTCATCACCCTTGGTTTCACGAACGCCTACGCGCAGGGTCAATACCGGATCCAGATCATTTACCAGAACGCGGTGATGTCGAAATCGGACAGTTTCGAGTTCGCGCTCGGCAGCGACCGGGTCACCATCGACTGGAACAATCGCAGCGTCTTTTTCGCCGGTCGGTTCAGCACCGGACAGCGGTATACGGTCTCGCAACGCTCAGGAACGCGGACATGCACGTTCACCGGCAACAGCCAGATCGGGACGATCGCTAACGAGGACGTCACGATCGGCGTTCAGTGCGGTTTTCCGCCGCGTGTTAACGGGACGTTCACGGTCACGGGGATCGAACAAGGCGAAAGGTTCTTATTCGCCAATGAGTACGGAAATTCATACTATGCAACGATCAACAAAGCGTACCCGATCCATAATTTTCCGATCGGCGACAATTACGTTTTCAGGCAGACCGAGGGGCCGCGTCCGTGCCGGATGACGAACGCGACGGGCGTCGTACCGAACTCACCGTTGGAAATTTCGGCCGATTGTTCCAGATCCGGAGGAACCGGCAATCTTCGTCTGGGAGTGACCTACGGAAGCAGTCTTTTTTCAACCAAGGAGCGGTTCGAATTTTCAATCGGCGGGGGTGATACGATAGTTCTGAAGAACTCGGCACGACAAGCCCAATTTGCGCGCTTGTTTTCACCCGGCCAGAACTACTCGGTCAGCCAGATCTTCGGGCCACGCACATGCAGATTCCTCGGTGCTAACAACGGAACGTTCGCGAATCAGGACATTTCGTTGATGGTGGATTGCGGTTCTCCTCCGATTGTCCTCTTCAGGCTCGAAATCACCGGTGTCGGGCCGGGCGAGACGTTCGGTTTTGCGGACGAGTACGGCAGATCGTATCAGATACCGTTCTCAGCAAATCGAAATCTCGGGGCGTTTCCGGTTGGCGACAATTACGTTTTCAGGCAAACGGGCGGACCGCGCCAATGCCGTATGACGAACGCCGCGGGCGTCGTGCCGGCCAATCCGGTGACGATCAATGCCGATTGCTCCAAATCCGGCGGATCGGGAGGCGGAACCGTGCCGCCGACGAATTCATTCCCGGCGATCGATTTGGTAAGCCGCAGTTCCGACGACAAGATCTTCGGAACATTCTTCGAAACATGGCAGCCGGTAATTGGCGGAACCGGCGACGACGAAGGGCGCTACGTCGCGTTCGTCACGTACACGAAAGGCCTCGGCGGCGGAACCGGGAAATTCCGCCAGATCGTCTGGCGCGACAGGAAAACCGGCGAAACTCGGGTCATCAGCCGCTCGGCGAGCGGTGAAGAAGGAAACCAGAACAGTCTTTCGCCGGCGATCTCGGCCGACGGCAAATCGGTCGCGTTCGAATCTTACGCGACGAACCTTGTTCCGGTCGATTCCAACGGAACCCGCGATATTTTCGTCTGGAACTACGATCGCAACACGGTGACAGCGGTCAGCGAGAACCGCGGGACCGAGGCGGACGCGCAGTGCATGGAACCGACCATCTCGGCCGACGGGAGTTTGATCGCATTTTCATCGAACGCAAGCAATCTCGCGTCAGGCGTCGATGGAACTTCGACAACGAACGTCTTCCTGCGCGACATGCGGAGCGGCGCCGTGACACTTATCAGCAAGAACGAAATGACCGGGAAAGGCGGCGGCGGATCGAACCCGTCGATCTCTGAGGACGGTTCGCGGATCGCGTTTTACAACTACGCCCCGCTCACGAAAGAGGACAAGAACACGCTTTGGGACATCTATGTTTGGGATGGAAGTTCGAAGTTGAAGCGGATCAGCAAGACGACGAGCGGCGGCGACAAGGACCGGGGCGACGAAAGCTCGAGCCGCGTCGTCGCGCCGTCGATCTCGGGCAACGGACGATATGTGGCGTTCGCGACGACCGCGACGAACATGGTTGCGGGCGACGGAAACGGACTTCAGGACGTTTTCGTCGCCGAGGTCGATTCGGGACGCGTCGTTTGGGCGAGTTCGGTCGACGGCAACATGGCCGGCGACGGCGACAGCCCGTTCGGACAGGGCGAGAAGATCGCGATCTCGTACGACGGCAATCTCGTCGCGTTCAGTTCGAAGGCGAAGAACCTCGGCGGGAACATCGTGATCAAAAACCTCGCGACGAATAGGATCACGCCGGTTTCGACCGACGTGACGTCGACGATCGGCCCGCCCTCGATGTCGCGCAGCGGCTATTACGTTATCTTCGGCACCAACCGTCAGCTCGATTCGCGATTTTCATCGAGTGGAACGTTTGTAGTTTACAGTGAGCGGTAAGCAGTGAGCGGTTTAGCGGCGCGCTATCGCGAGGCGATTGTCGTCGAGCACTTCGCGAGGCTTTGATTTGCCTGGGCTCTCAGCTCGCGCGCGTCCATTTGCAGAATGACGACACGGTCAAGATAATTCGATTAGATCGCGATGCTCTTTTCCAGACGGTCGGTCGCCGATCGGCATTGATTCATCCCGATCTTTGAAACTCGCAGTTTATTTTTGAATTTTGATAATCTTCATTTGAATTTGGCTGATTCGATTTGAATTTTCGGTGGATAACTTGCCCGCTCGCTGTGAGTTTTGCCGGATTTCCAGACTTTTTTGATAAGAATCAGCCGCTTCTGTCTTTTGATCAAGCAACAATTGCACGTCACCAATGCCTTCATAAATCGAGGCCTTCAGTTCAGCCGAGTCATTCTGCGTGGACTGCGTTTCAAGCAATTTCAAGGCTTCGCGGAAATTTTCCAAAGCACTTTCATTCTTGGCGTTTTTCTGCTGAAAAAAGCCATATTCCGCGCGAAAAACAGCCAAGCTCTTGTTAGTCAAATTGTCGTTTTGCACTTTAGCAGGCAGTTCCCTCAGAACCGAGCCTGCTTCTTGAAACGCTTTTTCCGCCACCTCCCGGCTGTTTGATTTTCCAAGAACGGCGGCAAGCTGGGTCAGCGATTCGCCGAGACTACGACGGACTTCAACATTATTCAAATCTGCCCCGGAAAGCTGCCGATGGATTTCAATTGATTTTTGATAATTGCCGATGGCTTCGGGCATTTGAGCTAGTTTTTGAAACCAATCTCCCATTTCACGAAAAGTAATGGCGAGCGCTCTTTGAGCAAAAGCGTTTTTCGGGTCGGCGGAGACAACTGTTTCCTGTATGGCGAGTTTCTTATTAAGGCCTTCAAAAGCCGCTTCTTTTCTGCCGAGATGTTGAAGAACGGACGAGAGCGAACCGTAAGAAAATGATAAGTCCATCTTCCACTGAACATTGTTCGGCTCTTCGGTCGTGTTTTTTAGATCAACGGCCAAAGCTTTTTCATAAAGTTCGAGTGCAGCGGCAAAATCCCTTTGCTGTTCGAGCGTGCCCCCGATATTCTTGAAAGTTAACGCGGCATTACGCGAATAGTTACGGTTTTCAGGACTTTCGACGGCAAGCTGTTCATAAATTTCTGCGGCTTGTCCGTAGCTCTTCAATGCACCTTCGATGTCGCCGCGCGCGCGAACGACCGCCGCCAAAGTCCACAAGGCGCGGGCTAAATCTGAACGCGATTTTAGTTCGTTCGGTTGTTCGTCGGCGAGTTGGCGGAAAATTTCAATCGCCTTTTCTGCGTGATTTTCACTTTCATTCAAATCGCCCGTATTTTGATATTTTTGCGAAATATCGATCATCAAACGCGCCAATAATCGGCGGTCTTCGATATTTGCCGGATTTGCCGCGACAACTTTTTCCTGAATTGCCAAGGCCTTCTGATAACTTGCCAACGCACCGCCCGATTCACCTAACTGTCCGCCCGATGCGTCACCTCCCTGAATATCGCCGACTTTGCGGTAAGCAAGCGCAAGTTCACGCTGCAAATCAACGGAATAATCGCTTTCTTCCGCAAGATTGTTGAGATATTCGAGCGAATCTTTGACCATTTTTTCGCGCACTTCGGTTGCGCCGGGCATTTCTTTGATGCGTTCGTAATAATCGAACAAGACCGTGTTGGCAAACTTGCGCACATCATTAAACCGCTTCTCGGCGCGCGTGCGTTCGCGCCTGGCGACGACCGCCTGCCAGGTCGCGACCGATGTTCCGGCGAGCATTGAAACAACTACCAATCCGGCGGCCGCGACACCGGCGCGATGTCGCCGAACGAACTTCCCGAATCGGTACCTCGCGGTCAGCGGGCGGGCGGAAACCGGCAGGCCGATCAGATAGCGCGAGATGTCTTCTGAGAAAAGCCCAACTGAAGCATATCGTTCGAGCGGGTCCTTGCGGAGCGCTTTGAGAACGATATTGTCGAGATCTCCGGCGAGCATTTTTCGATCGAACCGCGGCCGGTCGGCAAGCGTCCGAGGTGCGAAATTCTCATCGGTTTCAGATTCAGCACGGCCGGAGCCCCGATCGACGACCGACGACGGCGGCGGCGGCTCGGTCTCGGTTATACTCCGGACGATCTCGCTGAACGATCCGCGCGTCATGTCATAAGGCCGCTTGCACGTAAGCATTTCGAACAGGATGACGCCGAGACTGTAAATGTCGGTGCCGGTCGAGACCGGTCTCCCGAGGATCTGTTCCGGAGACGCATATTCGGGCGTCAACGCGCTCGACTCGATCGTCGATTCAACGCCTTCGGAATCGTCAGAAATCAACTTTGCGATCCCAAAGTCGAGGAGCTTTGCAGTTCCGTCGGCCGCTACAATAATGTTCGACGGTTTCAGGTCCCGATGGATGACGAGATTGCGATGGGCGTAATCGACGGCCGAGCACAGCTGGGTGAAGATCTGCAAGATCTCGACCAAGCCTGGATTCGCCTCGCGGCAATAGGTGTTGAGGGGGACGCCTTCGACATACTCCATCACAAAATACGGTCGGCCGTCGTCGGATATTCCGCCGTCGATCATCCCCGCAATGTTGGCGTGCTTGAGTGTTCCGAGAATCCGTCTTTCGCGTGCAAATCGTTTGAGGATCGCTTCAGAGTCCATCCCGCGCTTGATGAGTTTCAACGCGAATGATTGTTTGACATCTGAATTCGGCTTTTCCGTGAGATATACGGCCCCCATCCCGCCGGCACCGATCCGATTCACGATCCGATAGCCGCCGACGGTTTCCCCGACCAGCGGATCGTTGTCCTCGTCCTCAATATGTCCTTCCGCCACGGCCGCCGGCTTTTCGATGAATTTGCCCGACTCGAAATGCGCCCAGACAAGCCGCTCGGCTTCGTCACGGATCTCAAGGTCAACGACCGACAAAAAGAACTCGGACCGCTCCGATTCCTCCATCTCAAGCGCAGCGGCAACGGCGTCCTTGATCCTGGTCCATTTGCCAATCTCCATAAGCCTCTGATCACTACGCGAAATCTGTCGCAAACCGGCTCAAGCACCGGTGATCTTCAGGAAAAGCCACGCCCGAGCGATCGACCATTCGCGCTTCACGGTCGCGGGGGAGATCTTCAGTACTTCGGCGGTTTCTTCGATCGTCAGGCCGGCAAAATACCGAAGCTCCACGATCCGGCTCTGTTGCGGATCGAATGTTTCGAGTTCAGACAGTGCCAGATCAAGTTCGAGCAGATTTCCGGGCGCGTCGACCGCGACCGTCAGAGCGTCACTTAACTCGACCTTTGAACCTGAATTCTTCTGAGCTCGCCGCCGCCGGGCGGAGTCGATCAGAATCCGCCGCATCGCCTGCGCCGCAATCGCAAAGAACTGGGCGCTGTTCGACCAGTCGACCGCGCGTTGCTCGGTCAGCTTGAAGTACGCTTCATGAACGAGTTCCGTTGTCTGGATCGATACTGCGTGTTCGCGGTTGAGGAAGCTCGCGGCCAGCCGACGCAGTTCGTCATAAACGAGCGGCAAAAGCCTATCAAGGGCCTGACGATTTTTCCCGTCGCGGTTCTGAGTGATCTGCTCCAGCAGTAGCGTTACGTCAGTCGCCATAAATTTTGAGCCAATTCTACCGCAGAATTCGCCATTACGGCCGAATAAAAATCGCCGCGTGCGATTTGGAGGGTATCGTTCCTAACTCCGGGCCGCAGGCCCGTGGATCTTTTTGAGCCGGTTTGCAGAACGATTTCGCGTAGTGCGCTGACAGTATTACAGGGGAGGAATTCGTTCTGATGAGAAGAGTGGCTCTGTCGACGTATTTCGTGTCGCGGCGAACCAGTAGGTGACGACTTCGACCGGCGGCGCCAACTTCATTGTCAACGGTCAGAGCCAAAAGGCGGCGAACTTCAATATCAGCGGCACCGGAATTATCGGCGGAAATCTCGGGGTCGGGAATTCCTCGCCGATTTTCAAGCTTCAGGTTGACGACCCGTCAAACGCCGGATTCCGCGTACAAACCAATACTGGCGGAGGACGGGTCGCACACTTAGTCGTCGGAGGTCAATAAATGAAAAGTATTATTTCCAGCGTTTGTTTTTTCATGATTCTGTTCGCATTGCAGGTCGTTGAAACGCGTGCGCAGTTCGATTTTGCCGATTACACGTACCAGGGATACTTGAAGGACGGCGGGGTACCGGCGAATGGAAACTACGAGCTGAAGTTCGAGTTCTTCAACGCCGCCGTAAACGGCACGTCGCTTGGCAGCATGCTGTTCACAAGCGTTCCGGTGGTGAGCGGCGTATTCAGCGTCGACATGACCGGCACGACCGGCCTTTTCCAGCCGGGTGCGGGAGTCTGGATCGAGATCAGCGCCAGACCGGCGGGAAGCGGGTCCGCGCCGACAATATTGACGCCGCGCCAACGCGTCCGGTCGGCACCGCTCGCGATCAGTTCTTTGCTTTCATACGACGCGCAGAGGCTCGGCGGGATCGAAGCAAATCAGTACATCACAGCGACCGGCGGCGCATCGACATTCATCCAAAACGGCACATCTCAACAGACGGGGAGCTTCAACCTCGACGGCACGGGCACGGCCAACGTTTTCAACGCCGGAACCCAGTTCAACATCAACGGCAACCGTGTCCTGAGCGCCAACGGAGCCGACAATATCTTTGCCGGATTCCAGTCGGGTCAAATTAATTCGACCGGGTCCTCAAACTCATTTTTCGGCGTTCTTTCAGGCGGCGCGAACACCACCGGGAATTTCAACTCGTTCTTCGGCAGGTCCGCGGGAAACAACAATACCGGCGGCAACGCGAATTCGTTCTTCGGCTCTTCCGCCGGGAGCGCGAACATTACGGGCGGCAACAACTCGTTTTTCGGCTCCGACGCGGGCAGTCTGAATATTGCCGGCAGCAACAACACGATCATCGGCGCCGGAGCGAACGTCAGCTCAAATAATCTGACGAACGCGACCGCCATCGGGTATCGCGCAGTGGTTTCCCAAAACAACTCGCTCGTTTTGGGAAGCATCAACGGTCTCAATGGCGCCTCTTCCGATACGAACGTCGGCATCGGTCTGACCAATCCGACGCAGCGGCTCCAAGTTGTCGGAAACGGCGTCTTTTCGGGCAATCTCGGCGTCGGGACATCGTCGCCGAATTTCAAATTCGAAGTGATCGACGGGTCAAACACGGGACTCCGCGTTCAGACGAACGCGACGGGCGGGACTGTCGCATCTTTCGGCGGCACCGGCGCGTTTCGCGTCGATGCGTCTGGCGTGATCGGCGGCAGGTTCTCAATTCTGGAGAACGGCAATATTGGTCTCGGAACCAACAATCCGCTGTTCAATTTGCATGTCGTCGGTCAGAATATTCGCGTTGAGGGGAACAATTCCGGTGTTTTCCCGCGCTTTTCGCTGAATTTCACGGGCGGCGGAACGGATGCGAAAAAATGGCAGAATTACGCGACGACGAACTCCCTCCGCTTTTCCGCGTTGAACGACGCGGAAAGCGCGGAGAACATTTGGTTGAACGTCATTCGAGCCGGAAACGTCGTTACTGATGTCCAATTTCCGAGCGGAAACGTGGCGATCTCGAAGACCCTGACGGTAAATGGCGGATTGAACTATTTCGATACTGTCGGCAACGCCAACTTCTTTATGAAGAGCGCGGGCGCGGCGAACGGTATCAACTTTGGTGTCGCCGCTAATGCCGGTAGCAATTCGACTCTTTATATCTCACAATACGACGGCACGACCTATCAAGATCGTTTGACCTTGGACAATACCGGAAACATCAGCATACCGACCAGACTCTTCGTCGGCAGCGGTCAATCCGATGCTCTTGTCGTCAACGGAAATGCGGTCGTCCGAATCAATACGGATGCGCCTTACATCGGAACTGTCTGCTACAAAAATACAGCTACCTTTCTCCATCGGCTAGTGGAATGCAACCTATCTTCGATCCGTTACAAGACAAATATTACTGACCTGTCCGGCGGACTCGACGTAATTAAACGGCTGCGTCCGGTTTCGTTTAACTGGAAAACCGACAATTCACCGGATTTTGGCTTTATCGCCGAAGAGGTTTCGGAAGCTGAACCGCGCCTCGCCGTATATGAACAAAATGGCGAGGTCAAGGGAGTCAAGTATGAAAAAGTCAGCATTTTTCTCGTCAAAGCCGCACAGGAACAACAAGGCCAGATCGAGCAGCAGCAAAGCCAGCTTGACGAGCAGAAGAGGATTATCGAGCAGCAACAGGAAAAACTGGAAAAGCAACAAGCGGAGATCGACGCGTTGAAGCAACTGGTTTGCGCGAGCAATAAAACTGCAAAAGTATGCGAGGTTAGAAAGCCATGAGAAACGGTATTGCTTTGATCCTGAGTCTGGCGATATTAGCCGTCGCAATGCCGGCCCAATCAGGCGGAACTTTCGTGATAACTAAATCGGTGATCGCCTCGGGCGGCGGGAACACGTCCGGCGGGACGTTCTCGCTCGACGGGACGATCGGGCAGTCGGTCGCCGGCGGACCCGTCACGGGTGGCAGCTTCTCGCTGACCTCGGGCTTCTGGGGCGGAGGCTCTTCCTCGGCCCCGACCGTTCGCTCGCCGTTCGATTTCGATGGCGACGGCAAGACGGACATCTCGATCTACCGTCCATCCGAGGGACAGTGGTGGCTCAACCGGTCATCGACGAGCGTCATCGTTTACACCTTCGGAAATTCGGCCGACAGACTGGTTCCGGCCGATTTCACCGGCGACGGAAAGACGGACGTCGCCATCTACCGGCCGTCGACCGGCGAATGGTTCGTTCTCCGATCGGAAGACGCAACCTTCTATTCATTTCCGTTCGGCAACTCGACCGACGTTCCGGCGCCGGGAGACTACGACGCCGACGGCAAGGCCGATGCGGCGGTCTTCCGCGCCTCGACCGGTACCTGGTACATCCAGCGCTCGACGGGCGGAACGACGATCGAGAACTTCGGCTCCCCGGGCGATCTGCCCGTCCCGGCCGATTTCGACGGCGACGGCCAGACGGACATCGCCATCTACCGTCCGTCGTTGGGGCAGTGGTGGATGAAGCGCTCGGCGGCAGGCGTCATTGCGGTGACCTTCGGGGTCTCGACCGACAGGTGCGTCCCCGGCGACTTCACCGGCGACGGCAAGGCCGACGTTGCGCTCTACCGGCCCGCCTCGGGCGAGTGGCTGATCCTCAGATCCGAGGACTACTCGTTCTACTCGTTCCCGTTCGGGAACTCGACCGACACGCCCGCACCCGGTGACTACGACGGCGACGGACGATTCGACGCCGCGGTTTACAGATCGTCGGCGACGACCTGGTACGTCCAGCGCTCGACCGCCGGAACACTGATCCAATCATTCGGCGCCCCGACCGACCTCGCCGTTCCGAATGCGTATGTCAGGTGAAGTGGTCGGCGGTCGGTGGTTGGTGGTTGGTGGTCGGTGGTTGGTGGTCGGTGGTCGGTGGTTGGTGGTCGGTGGTCGGTGGTCGGTGGTCGGTGGTCGGCAAATTCGGTATGCCATCTAGTCAACCGTCAACTGCCTCCCGTCTACTGCCTACCGTCTACTGTCTACCGTCTACT
>JAKQII010000332.1 GCA_029557535.1 Acidobacteriota bacterium | reverse complement strand
AGCCTGTCGGAGAAATGCGTCAAAGTTTGGTGCTTGCCGCACCTCCACGATGAACAGGTATCGAGCCCCGCAGGGGCGCAGAAACGATAACCCCGGGCGCGCGGAGCAAGCCTGGGGGAGACGGCGAGAACCGCATCCAAGCCCCGTAGGGGCGCAGCAAATCCGAACTCTTCAGATCAGGTACCGCTCGTCAAGGTCGAGGTTGTTCCAGATCAACAAGTCTCGAGATTCACGGGCGCGCTCGAAAGTTGATTCGCTGCCCGAGAACGCGCACGGTAACGCCCAACCCAGGCAAATTGCCGGTCAGAGGCTCCTTGTTCTACAAGTCGTGACAGGATGTTAAGTCGCTGCGGTGAAGGTTACAAGGTTGCTGCGCCCCTTCGGGGATTCTGAATCCGATTCGGATCCCGGCCCCAGGCTCCGCTTCGCTCCGCCAGGGGTTAAGGTTGCGTCGCCCCTCGCTGGACTCAATTCGTGTTTATCCCAAATTGCGCAATAGAAGAGAGTTCCCGCCTGTGAATCTACGCCAATGAACGCGAATCAAGCAGAGGATGAGCGTTGCGACCGGTCAAATCTTTCTGCAATCCTCCTTACGTGACCAATTCCTGATCCACGTTTTTTCTGTCAGATCGCCGTTTATTGGCGTTGATTGTCTGAGATCCGCGGGCAAAAAGTTCTAACGCGCGATTCGTGTTTCTCGTGGACATGCGGCAAGTTCCGGACCTGCACGAATTTCTCCGACAGGCTCCCGGATCCCAGATTCCGCACTCGGGGAATGACCGGAATCTGGAATTCTCATTTGTTCCATGACGGGGCGCGGCGAACCGCGCCCTGAGTCCAACGCGCCGTCTCGACTCATCCTCGCAGCCTGAAATATGAGTGTACAACGACATTAAAAATTGTTGACCACTATTTTCGCAATACGCTAGACTATTAGTGCGATTGAGATCGCGCTCGCACTCTTCCTCCTCCAATGAAAACAAAGATCAGTCTAATCTACTTTGTAATTCTTACACTTCTTGTTGTCGGTATGTTTCCGTTATTGCTTGTCAGTTGGACGCTTTCGGACCGCAGCGCGAAGGAACTTCGTGCGCTCGAGGGCCGCTATCAGACACAACTGGTGCAGGACAAGGCGCGACAGATCGAGCTATTCGGGCAGCGCTACGGTGACCTTGTAGCGAGCTATGCGAAGGCGCTCGAACTCTCAAACGATTTCTCGGTCCTCTCGTCACCGCTTACCGAAGAGAAACTTGGCGCCACTCTCGAGGAAAATCCCTATTTGTTGGCACTGTTCATCAAGCCCGTCGGGTCGGAATCGATCGCGGTCCGGCGCGCGAAGTTCGTTGCGACCGAGGAACTCGAGCAAATGTCGGCCGATTTTGCACGGTCGTTCGGCAACGGGAGACTCGTGTTCGGAAAGCCGCAGAAGGTCGCGACAAGCGGGGAGATCGTGTTACCGATCGCGTCCCCGGTGGTCATTAACGGCAGCGTTTCCGCGACCGTCATGGCCGTCGTCAGCTTGCGCGAGTTCTCGCGGATCATGGCCGAGGCGCGGCCGATGCCTGAGGCCGAGCTTTGGAATTCGGGGTTACCGATGATCCTCGTCGTCGACGAGACCGGAAGCGCCGTCTTTCATCCGGATGCGACGATCGTCGCGTCGCAGAAGTCGTTTGCGTCGCTCAAGATAGTACAGGAATGGATGGAATCGAGCGTCCAGGTGCAGTCGGCGCTGGTGCCGTTCTCGACGGAGTATGACGGAAAAGAACACGAAATGATCGGCGCTTATTCGACCGCCAATCTCCGCAATGAACTAAAGCTCGGCGTCATCGCGATGCAGGACGAAAGCCGGGCGTTGGCGTCCGTTGGCGAAATGCGTCGCACGGTGTGGCTCATCGGACTCGGTTTCGCATTCCTCGCGATGCTTGTCGGACTGTTTCTCGCGCGGATGATGACCGTTCCCATTCTCAACCTCGTCTCCGTCGCCCATCAGATCGCCGCCGGCGACTATTCGACCCGTGTCGAAGCCAAGAGCTTCTCCGAGATCGGCAAATTGGGCGAGTCGTTCAATATGATGAGCGACAAGGTTCAGGAGCAGATCGAAAAACTAGCGCGGGCCGCCGAAGAGAACCGCGAACTGTTCGTCGGAACGGTCAAGGCGCTTGCCGCCGCGATCGATGGCAAGGACCGTTACACGCGCGGCCACTCGGAGCGCGTCGCACGGTTTTCGGTCGCGATCGGGCGCCGGCTGAGAATGTCTGAGGAAGAGCTCGAGTCGCTGCGGATAAGCGCGCTTCTCCACGACGTCGGAAAGATCGCGATCGACGATGCGATCCTCAAAAAGCCCGCCGCGTTGACCGACGAAGAGTTTGAGATCATGAAGACGCATCCGCAACGGGGCTTCAAGATCATGTCGCAGATTCCGCGGATGAAGGAGTTCCTCCCCGGAATGTACATGCACCACGAGATGGTGAACGGGCAAGGCTATCCGCAGGGCCTCAAAGGCGACGAGATCCCGCTGCAGGCGAAGATCGTTTCGGTTGCGGACACGTTCGACGCGATGACGACCGATCGGCCGTATTCAAAGGGAATGGACCTTCCTTCCGCTCTCGACAGGATCCGGAGTCTTATCGGAACCCGGTATGACGGTGCGGTTGTCGAAGCCCTGATCCACGCGTGTGAATCCGGCGAGGTCCGGCCGGTCGGCGGCATCGTCAAATCAAAGCAAGCTCCGGTCGGAGACGACGAACTGGAGAGTATGAAGTTGTTCGAACGCCGGGTTGCGTAGCGGCCCAACACCCTGCCGGCCATCCGTCGTCACCCACCAGAAGATATGAACGTT
>JAKQII010000325.1 GCA_029557535.1 Acidobacteriota bacterium | reverse complement strand
CCTGATCCTCGCTGCGGACATCGCATACCTCGCCCTCGGCATTTCCGGATGCAGAAAGCTTTTCGAGCGCGCGGCGCAATTCGGGTTTGTTACGGGCGCAGATAAAGACCTTCGCACCGGCTTCAAGCAGTCGTTCGGCGATCGCGAATCCGATTCCCTTCGTCGCACCTGTAACGACCGCGGATTTTCCTTCGAGTTTCATGGCTTCTTACCCGGCTCCGCGCGTCCGCGGGTCGCGACGTTTTGTGAACCTCAGCCGTGGCGAATCGCGGCGTTCGAGTTCCTTCCAGACGATCGTTAGCGAACCGTCGGGACTTTGTCGGACAACACGGAAGGCTACAATCAGATCGATCCGCTTGTCGCCCTCGAGCAGATCGAATTTCCAGCCACGGTAGGATCGGTAGACATTGCCGCGATAGGCGACGATCCGCATGGCATACGTTGAACCGACAACGGCTTTTTGAAACTTGCGGTATTCAAAAACACCGGTCTTGATTCCCTTTACAAAGCTCGTGTACTGGTCCTTGGCGTCGTGCGCTTCCGGCATCGGTTCAAACGCCCGTACAAACGCGAGACCTTGCGACTCAAGGTCGACGTTTACGAGATCTGCGTCGCCGAGATTCGTCATGAATCCTTGGGTAAGAATTCCGTCGCTGATAAAATAACCGCCTTTGAGCCTGATGTCGGAAAGGACTTCGATCGTGTTTTCCCGTTCACGAAACGAATACGACGAACCCTCCGGAATCGCGTTTTGGCAGGTCTCGTCAGCCTTCAGGATCCGCGCGTTCTCATAACAGCCGAGATCCGGATGAAGCCGCGCGATCCCGGTACGCGGCTGTTCAAGCACGGTTCTGAAGGCATCGACGTCGCGCGGATCGGGCAGCATGCGCTCCTTTTGCTCTTTCGTCAGCTTCGTTCGAATCGGAAAAAGGTCCGTCCGCGGTATCGTTGTCAGGTTCGGACGCGCCGACTGAGCACATACCGACCCACCAAACAGCATTGCCGCCAAACACACTGTGCAAAATCGGTTTCGCATCGTCATCAACGCCCGTTTCTGTCAGTTGACGTCTTTTTCGTCGTCCTTGTCATCAACCTTCAATTGCGGCGCCTTCTTGTCAGAAAGCTTTCGCCACAATATCAGGACCATGTTGTCGTCGGTGATGCGCCCGATACTGAGCACGATCACATTGTCGTAGCTGTAAGGCAAACGCATTCGTTCAGAATGTTTGTACGAGACGGCCCGCAGAAGATAAACATGACCTTGGACTAGTTTCAGGCGCGACGCCACTGTCATTTCGCCGCACTCGATTCCCAGTTCGAGCCCCAATCGCTGCTTTTCTGCGTCCCCCAATTTCGACGCGATCTCAAAGTTCGAAAGCGAAACCGCCTCCGGCGAGGTCGCCGACATCGTATTTGGATCGAGCGCCCCAAGATCAATCAGCATTCCTTGGCGGAACAGTCCGCTGCCCGCGTACATGTATCCCTCTTTGATCCTCAGATCGGAACGGTCCTCGCCGTGCGCGGTGTAGAAAAACGAATAAAAACCCACCGGCAGAAGATCATAGTTCGACGCACAACGCTGGTCGCCGATGTTGACGACCCGCCTGTCAACGCAGTCCGGTGCGTTGTACATCTTGAGCAATTTGAAGCCATTGCGTCGTTCGGTCTTGAATTCTTCTTTCTCTTGGTTTGTGATCTTTGCCCGTTTAGCGGCCTTTGGATCGAGCTCAAAATCGATAGACGATAGTTCCTCGGAATCGGAATCCGGATTCCGAAGGTTGGGATCGGAAATTGACGGCGAATTTGGAGGACGACGAACCCGGGGAGTGTCCTGAGCACGAACCTGCCCAACGATGGTGAGCAAGAGCATCACTACCGCCAGAACAACTGATCCCGCCATTTCCCGGACTCCTTTCGCTTGCCTAAAGTTTGGCCTTAAGAACTTCGTTAACGATCTTTGGATTCGCTTTCCCCTGCGACGCCTTCATGACCTGGCCGACAAAAAACCCGAATAACTTCTCGTTACCGCCTCGATATGCCGTTACCTGATTCTCGTTATTTTGGATAATGTCGTCAACAATTTTCTCGATCGACGAAACATCCGAGATTTGCTCGAAACCCTTTTCGTTGATCACCTCGGCGACCGTCTTTCCGGTATTGAAAACCTCGACCAGGACTTCTTTCGCTTGATTGTTGTTGATCGCGCCGGCGTCGAGCGTTTTTACGAGCGCGGCAAGTTCAAACGATGTCAGAAGAGCCTGATCCGCCGACTTCCCCGAGTTGTTCAGTTCACGCACGAATTCAGAAAGGACAAAATTGGCCGTCGTCCGCGGATTGCCGGAAGTCCGCGCGGCATCTTCGTAAAATTTGGCGAGCGATCTCTCCCCGATGATCTGCGAAGCATCATCGAACGAGAGTCCGAATTCGTCCATGAACCGATCGCGCATCGCGTCCGGCAGTTCGGGCATCGACGCCTTCACCGATTCGACAAACGCGTGCGAAACGACCAACGGCTGCAGGTCCGGCTCGGGAAAATAGCGGTAATCGTGCGCGTCTTCCTTTGATCGCATGACCCGCGTCCGGTTGTTTTTCTCGTCCCAAAGTCGTGTTTCCTGACTGACGCCCTCGCCGGACTCATGTGCCTCGATCTGGCGTGCAATCTCGAACTCGATCGCCTTCTGCATGAACCGCACCGAGTTCAGATTCTTCAGCTCGACCTTGTTGTTGAATTTCTCCTGACCGATCGGGCGGACGGAGACGTTTGCCTCGCAGCGCAGATTACCCTTCTCCATGTCGGCGTCGCTCGCACCGACCCATTGCAGTACGCGGCGCACGTGGTTGACGTAATCGTACGCCTGCCACGACGAACGGAAATCCGGCGCGGTGACGATCTCGCCGAGCGGCGTACCGGCGCGGTTGAGATCGATGTACGAGTACTTGTCTGTTTCGGGAAGTCCTTCGTGGACGTTCTTTCCGGCGTCTTCCTCGAGATGCATGCGCTCGATGTGGATCTTCATCGGCTGCCAATCATGCGCGCGACCTGAATCGTCGCGTTCGGAAGTCATGATCACGAGTTCGCCGTTTGACGAGAACGGCTTGTCGTACTGCGAGATCTGATAGCCCTTCGGAAGATCCGGATAGAAGTAGTTCTTGCGCGAGAAAATCGAGGTCTCGTTGATATTCAGGCCGAGCGCCAGCGCGGCCTTTGCGCCGTACTCGACGACTTTCTCGTTCAGTACCGGCAACGCGCCGGGAAGTCCGAGACAGACCGGACAAGTGTTCGAGTTCGGCTCCTCGCCGAAACTCGTCGCACAGCCACAGAAGATCTTCGTTTCGGTCGCCAGCTGCGCGTGGATCTCCATCCCGATGATCGCTTCCCAACCTTCTTTCATACGTGGTTCTAATGATAAGGCACGAGGGCGGGGACAGTAAACAGACGGTGGCCGGTGATCACGATTACCGGATTTCATCGGTTCAATTCAACGGACAACCGATAATTGATAGTTGATATTTGAAACTTGAGAATTTACCGACACCGACCACCGACCACTGACAAACGTGCTATTCTCAAACTCAAATGTTCAAGGAGTGTTCGGGGCCAAGGCGGGTGGTGATCACGGGGTTCGGGTGCGTCACGCCGATCGGGATCGGGCGGGAAGCGTTCTGGAACGGGCTCGAGTCCGGACGGAGCGGCGTGAAGCGCATCGAGGGGTTTGACGTTTCAGACTCGGCGATCAGGATCGCCGCCGAGATCAGCGATTTCGATTGGAAAGCCGAGCTCAATCCAAAAGATCGCCGAAACGTCTCGCGCTGCGTCCCGCTCGCGCTCGCAGCCGCGCGCGAAGCCATTGCCGACTCCGGGATCGATCCGAGTGAATTGGACCTTGAGACCAGACGAAGATTCGGGGTCGTCCTCGGAACCGGTGGCGGCGGGCTCGCGTTCACCGAACAGCAATACGTTTATTGGCTCACGGGAAACGCATCGAGCGCTAGCGTCTACACGATCCCAAGCTCAACCCACGGCGGACTATCATCTGAGCTTTCAATGGTTTTCGGGCTTCACGGACCGTCGCACATCGTCTCGACGGGCTGCACGTCCTCAACGGATGCATTCGCCTACGCGGCTCAGACCATCGCACTCGGAAAAACGGATCTCATGTTCACAGGAGGCGTCGACGCGCCGCTCGCCCGAGGGATTCTCGAGGGTTTCAACGTCATGACGGTCCTGACTCGCGCCTGGAACGACGAACCGGAACGCGCGTCGCGGCCGTTCGACCTGAGCCGTTCGGGAATCGTGCTCGGCGAAGGCTCATGGATCTTTGTACTGGAAGAGTATGAAAAGGCCATCGATAGAGGCGCGCGGATTTACGCCGAGGTTCTCGGTTACGGCTCGACGTGCGACGCGTATCACCGCGTCCGGCTTGAGGAGAACGGTGTCGAACCCGCGCGCGCGATGACGCTGGCGCTGGCCGATGCGGGGATCGGGCCGAATTCGGTCGATTACGTCAATCTTCACGGAACGTCGACGCAGCTCAACGACCGAATCGAGACGCAGGCGATCAAGAACGCTTTCGGAGATCACGCGTACAAACTCAGGATGAGCGCGACGAAATCCCAGATCGGCCATCCGCAGGGCGCTTCGGGTGCCGCGGGGATCGGCTCGGCGCTGATGACCCTCAACACGGGTGTCATCGCTCCGACTATCAATCTCGACACTCCCGATCCGGCATGCGATCTCGACTACACGCCGAACGAAGCGCAGAACGCCGAGATTGGAACCGCGCTTTGCAATTGCATTGGCTTTGGATCCAAGAATTCAGCGATTGTTTTGCGGACAGTATGAATTGAGGAAACGGTCGCGCGGATTGCCGCCTAAACACCCGACTCCAAACTTCCCTCGCGGAGTTTCTCGATTTTGTGGATTTTCTCGACGAACCTCGACGCGGCGGCCGTTTGGAACATCTCGAGCGTATCAGTCTCGTGTTCGGAAACAGGCTCGAGCGCCGTATCGCAATAGTCGAATCTCGCCGGATCCTTTCGGACACGCATGTAGATCAGCCGAAGCCGCGCATACAGCTTGATCCAGCGAAGTTGCTTGACGAGCGTTTCGAAGAAGGTCCGCGAATAAAAGATCAGCGGATTCTCGAGCGGAAGTCCCGAACGTCGCGTCTTACGATGCTTGCGGCGCAAAAATCCTCCTTCAAGCGGATGGATCTTCTCGATATCGATACATCCCGTAAACCAAGTGATGAAGAACATCGTCTTGCCCGGACTCGTGCCGGTCGCGATCGCGCGGCGCAGGATCGTCTCGATATGTTCGTCGGTGTAGTAGGTCTCCCACGCTGCGCGGTAGGTCGCTTCCCACTCCTCTTTCGACATCTTCGGATGCCCCGTGACCGCATGGTTCAGGTCGTACTTGTTGAGATCGTCGTCCATCGCGATGCCAGACTCGAACAGGCGTTTGTGATCGGCCGAACCCGGAAGCGGCGTCAGATAAAAGAACTCGAGCAGATCGACGGGAAGTTCCTTTTTGATGATCTCAATGTCGCGGATCACCGATTCGCGCGTGTCGTCCGGAAAGCCGAGAATGTACCCGCAATAAGTGACGATCCCGACCTTCTTCCAGGCGAGCAGCATCGCGCGGTAGTCGGTGATCTTGTTCTGGCGTTTGCTCGCGCTCATCAGACTGTCGGGATTGATGTTCTCGAGCCCAATGAAGACCCGTTTCACGCCGGCGCGTTTGCACTTCTCGATGAAGTTCGGGAGCTTGTGACACAGTGTGTCGACTTGGATGATGAAGCTGATGTTGAGCTTTTCGACCTCGCGAAGCTGGATCAGCCGGTCGAGGATCGATTCCCAATCCTTGTTGCGCGCGAAATTGTCGTCGGTGATGAAGAACGAATGAAGTCCCTGCGCAACGTTGGCGCGGACGATCCGATCAATGTCCGCTGGCGAGCGACGGCGCGATTTTCGTCCCTGAACGTTGATGATCGTGCAGAACGAGCAGGTGAACGGACAACCGCGTCCGGCGTCGAAACTGGTGGTCGCGCCGGCTGTCAGATGGACTCGCTCGGCGGGAAGCAGCGGCGTTGCGACCGATTCGATGTTCGGGAGATCGTCCATGAAGTTGTAGATCTCCGGAAGTTCGTCGTTGTAAGCGTCTTTCAGGACCTGCCCGAGTCTTCCTTCAGCTTCGCCGGCAAAGATCGTCACGCCGAGATCGATCGCTTCCTGAACGCGCGCCTCGCGAACGGGAAGCATCGCCATCGTTCCCGATGCATGGAAACCGCCGATCGCGGTCTTGATCCCTTTTTCGCGGAGCGGCCGGGCGATGTCGAGAGTCCGCGGGAACTGGTTCGATTGGACGCCGACGAGCATCACCATTCCGTCGTCGGAACGCTCAATCAACGATGCGATCTTTTTCGGGTCGATGTGCGTGTTCGTTTCGTCGAACGCGAGGATCTCGAAGTCGACATCGTCGCCGAAGATCTGCTGTTCGCGGCATTCGAGCGCGAGACCGTATAGACACGCAAGCGAGTTCGCCGGGATCGCCGACCTGAACCACTGGATGACATAACCGTCGTCGTCGTAATGCGACGGCTTGATCAAAACCAGCGTGAATTTGCGTTTGCTCGGCATTGTTCGGAATCGCGTTCGATTCTATCCCAGATTACGCGTTCGTGCATTTTGTCCTTGAATTTGCCCGCGAATTCTCGCGAATCTACGCGAATTAACACATATCCAATCGAAAGCCGGTAATCAAGAAAATTCTCATTAAGTAGTGTTCTGCCGGTACTTGCCGAACCCTGACGGTCAAGTTGCCGACGTGATCCGCGCTAATTCCCGAGAATTCGCGGGCGAGTGTTTCTTCAAATCGTTAGTTCGACCATGTTCCAAGATTTCACGATGCCGGCGCCGATGCTAATATTCCGTCTTCAATGTTCGCGACCCGCAGTCAAAAGCTCGAACGGATCGATACCGGCGATTACACGCCCGAGGAATACGACCGCTTTCTCTCTGATATCCAACTCGTGAACAGGTTTGCCGGAGACAATCGCGCGTTGCGCCGGACCTTGCTTCGTGAGGTTCGCGAAACTGATCTGAAAGCTTTCAGCGTTCTCGATGTCGGAGCGGGTTCGGGGCAACTGCTCAAATTGATCGCCCGCCGCGCACGCCGTGAACAACGTGTTGCAAGGCTCGTTGGACTTGAACTGAACGCGCGGTCGGCGTACCTGATCCATGAAGGATCCGAGGACTTCCCCGAAATCCGTTCCGTACGCGGCGATGCGCTGAAGATGCCGTTTGCCGATCGATCATTCGACTACGCCGTCAGTTCGCTATTCGCCCACCACCTGAAAGACGAAGAGATCGTCGCCGCTTTACATGAAATGTCGCGCGTCTCGCGCCGCGGCGTCTTCCTGATCGATCTGCACCGGCATCCGATGGCGCTCGTCGCGTATAAGGCCTTTTGCACCGCATTCGCGATCAGCCGGCTCGTGCGCGAGGACGGATCGCTCTCGATTCTTCGCGGCTTCAAACGGCCCGAACTAGCCGATCTGGCAAGAAAAGCGGGATTCGAGAACTTCAAAGTGATCCGGTCGGCGCCGTTCCGGCTTGTTCTGTGTGCGGAGCCGAAAGATTAGGTGGCCATATTCACGCGGTCGTTGGCCTCGATATGTTTCGCCGTATCGAAGTAATGGCGGAATCCGATCACCTTGCCTTCATCGTTGAATGTCCAGACATGGACCTCTTCCTCGAAACCGAAGCGCTCGGCCTCGATCTCAAACTCGGCCGCGATCTTATTGCCGCCTTCCATCAGCGACGTCACCCGCGCACCCTTGACGCCTAGTTTTGCGACCTCGCCGAAAAACTCCGCCACGCCGCCGATGTCGTTCCGTTCTTGTATGTAAGGAACACCCGCCTTTTGCGCAAAATTATCACGCCATTTGTCCCATTCCACGCTTTCGGCCAGACAGCCGAGAATAAATGCCACATCGCCGGTCGCAAACGCTTGGTAGATCGCTTTTACCGTTTCAAGATTGTTCATCGAAATCACTCCTTTCGTAGGTCTCGAACGCGAATTCACGCGAACGAGCCTAAGGATAGACCATTCGTTTGCAGCAGTCTTTAGGATTTTCTGAAATTCTTCTGAAGTTCGGCGACTTGTTTTGAATTTTGAATCTTGAATGAACGGTCTTTGCGGATCTTCTCGAGGTGCGCCGCAACCGTCGCCTCCGCGAGCGGGATCAGTTTCGGATCAAGTCCGCGGTAGATCTCGGCCGCGATCGATTCCGGCGAGTCGTTTCCGAGCGAAAGCTGTTCAATCACCTGCTGCTCCCGCTCGATTCGGTGGTCAATGTATTCCTGTATCCTACCGCGGGCATTAAAGACTGCGGCGCCGTGCGAACCGGCCAGAAACCTGAGACCCGGAAGATCACGCATCCGCTCGAGCGATCGAAGATACTCGGCCATGTCGCCCTGCGGCGGCGCGATCACGACCGTACCGAAACCGACGACGTTGTCGCTTGAAAGCAGAAACCCGAGTCCCGGTTCGTAGAACGCGAGATGCCCGCGCGCATGTCCAGGTGTGTGGAGTATTTCGAGATCAAATACCTCACCATCCGCGTCTTTGAGCGAAATCCTCTCGTGGTCCTCAAGAAAACCGTCGAAGGCGACGGCGCCTTCCAGATCCGCCGCGGTGATCCGATGGCCAAGGATCGGAACCTTTAACCCATATTTTTCGCGCAAATGATCACGCAGTGCTGATTCGCCGCCGAAATGGTCGCGATGCAGATGAGAGACAATTATCGCGCGGCAACAAAACCCGCGATCGAGATGTTCGTCGATCAGTCCGTGCAGATTCGACTGTTCTTCCGGGAACGGCGAAGCGGCGTCGATCACGGCGAACTCGCGTTTGCCGACGATGAAACAGTTCGTGTGCGTCGCCGGCGGCAACGTTTTGGTTCGCACCGGAAAAATAGCGATCCGCGGATTGATATCGATGTGGTAAATGTCGCCGTTCTGTTCGTCCGATCGCTTCCGGAGATTTCCGATCTTCAGATCCATCGGCGCGTCGCCGACCAACTCATTCAAATGGATGAGGACCGGCGGAGTGATAAGAACTTCCGAACGCCGCCAACGGTCCAATGCTTCCCGCGCGGTCACGATCTCGATCTCCTGCAATTCGCTGATCGCCGCATGCGGGTTCTGTTTCGACGGAAGATCGGCGACAAAAAAGCGGGTCTTGAATCGGACCGGCGAAAACTGAGGCGTTGTCCAAAAGCCGGTGTATTTGAAGTCCTGTCCGTCGATCCAAAGACCCCAATGGTCAAGTATTTCCGCAAACGTGCTGCGGCCCGAGATCAGGTCGTCGTGAAGGGAAACTCGCTGGCCTTTAGTCAGTTTCTCGCCGCCACGGACGAGCAGTACACCGACCTCCTCAAAAGCCTCACGTACCGCGCACCCGATCATCGCCGACATCTCTGTGTCTTCGCAGTTCGCAACCTTGATCTCAAGATCGCCGGGATCCGTCTTTCCGCCTGGAAACGCGTGAAAACCGCCAAGAAAACTGAGTTTGGGATTGCGTCGCGCCCAGACGATCTTACCGTCGCGGAGGAGGATCACCGATGCGGCGTCTTTTGGAGTTGCGGGTTTGAATTCGGTGTTCATTCGGATTCAAACATGCCTAGTTTGGCGAGTTGAGAGACACTCAGGCGGAGCCAATCGGTTAGCCGCAGCAAGAGATCTGACTTTTCCTCGACGTCCTCTGACGAATTGATGAACTCGCGCATTTCGACCTCGATCGAGTCCAAGTCGCGCGTGCCATCGAGCAGTTCGAGCAGGCGGCGCGATACCGGATCCTCGATCTTCACGTCGAGATTGAGGTTTGTGAGCACGTTGTTCGCTTGCGGCAGTTGCCAACGCGCCAATGCGTTTACCCGCGGCATTTCCGGCGCTTCCCGCGAGGCCTCGGGTTGAAACAGATGCAACTCGATGAGGCTGGTTTCGCGGCAAAGTTGAAAAAGAATCGCTTCGAGCGTCGCCAGACGCTCGTTCCAATCGTCCGACTCAAACCCGCGCCGCAAGAGTTCATCCTTCGCATTTTCCGCCAGATCGTCGAAACCGACTGCGCGTCCCCAACTTTGTCCGAGTTCGACGAGCGCCGCTTTCGCTAACGGATCATCGATCTGAATTCCCATTCCCTTCGCACCGGCGAATTTCTCGACCCTTGTGGATGCAATCTCGGGATTCGGCGAAACGGGCCTGATCGACGACGCGAGCTTGAACCGACGGATCACGTCGGGTTTCGGATCCCGATCGACCGCAACATCGGCCCGGCAAAAGAGCGTCTGCCTGAAGATTCGTCCGCGCAGGAAATCGAGATACTGCTCGCGCTCGATCGGGTCATCGATGGATTCCACGAATTCGCGCGCGTCCGCCGAAAGGCCGCCGGTTCCCATCGCGTGGAGTTCTGCTTCGCTCAGAAACTGCAATTCATGTTCGGCGAGCATGGCGGCAAATTCGTGAAAGTAGTATGCACGGTTCGCGTCCGAAAGATCGTCATGAAAAATGTCCGCCGCCTCGTGTTCGAAGTGGCGCTGAAGCTCGTGTTGTAGGATCGGACCGAAGATCTCCTTTTCAGATGCGTTTTCGGAAAGGAACGCAAGAAAGGAGATTGCTTTACCTACCTTTTCGGCCGGATCGGCAACGTCCCGCGAATGATAACGCATCATCCGTTGGACCATTTCGCGATGGTGTGCGCCCGGATAGGCGTTGTAGCTGATATAGCCGATTCCGTTCGGCGCAAGCATCTCCGAAAAGATCTCAAGCACCCGATCGCGGACGAACTGCGGCACCCATGAAAACAAACCGTGCGCGACGATATAGTCGAACTCGCCGAATTCGTCGACGGTCATCATGGCGACGTCCATCTGAATGAACTCGATGTTCGTCAGTCCGAGTTCCCGCGCGCCGCGTTGTGCGTCCTCAATATGCCGGACGGCGAGATCGACGCCGACAAACTTTGCGTCGGGAAGATGAAATGCGTGCGAGATCAGGTCGGTGCCGTTCCCGCAACCAAGTTCGAGAACTCGGCAAGTGTCGACCGGAGCGGGCCTCAATCCAAAGAACACCGCCATCGTCGCAAGCCTGTCCGGATGCGTTTGCAGGAAGAACTTGCTCGGGTACGGCAGTTCGTCGTATGAGAATAGTTCACTCATTTGAAATAGATCGGATTCGTCATGGCGAGCATCGCGCCGTCTTTCGATCGCACCTCAACCCGGACGTATGATTGCTTGGCCGGCGCAAATCGGATCTTCCTCAACGTCCCGGATCCGACCGGGTCCGTGGCGATCACCTTTCCGTCGGAGATAAGGTCGAAACGCGATTCTGCCGGAAAATTCGACAACTGCAAGGCAAGGTCGACAGGCTTTATCGACAGTGTCGCTCCGATTGTCGCCTCGCCGGCGGTGAACTTCAAAGAATATCGCGGATTCTCGGCGATCCACGCACGACCTGCCCGGATGCCGGCGAACAGTTCGCTCATCTTCAAGGACTTTGCACCGATGAAAACGGAAGGATCGCCGACACGACGGTTGATCGGATACGGAGCCGGCTCGGATGGCGGTTGATGCGTGTCACTTGAGCCGATCGCCGTGATCTTCCGACCTTGTTGCAGAAAGCCGTCCCAAATTTTCAGCGCGGCCTCGTCATCAGGGTCCCACGATGCATTCCAGATCTCAACCGAATCAAGCGTTGACCAATCATCATCGTACGTCCACGAGCAACCTCCGCAGGCCATCGTCGGATGATTTACCGATGCCAGACCCCCGAAACTTCGCGTTTCGCGCATGATCGATTGCCCGCTCGCAGCAAGTCCCGGAATGAGCCTGAAGTCAACCCAGCCGCCCGGAGGGAGTCCCCACACGTTGATGTGGCCGCCGTAAGTCGTGACCTCTTCGCCGCGGATGATCAGAAGTTGGGGAAAATTCTTCGCGAGCGAATCGAGTTCGGCGTGGTGTGAAAACGTGTTGTGATCGGTCACTGCGACGAAATCGAGTCCGTTCGACTTAGCCGATTCGAGCGACGCCCCAACCGACCAATACCCGTCGCTGTGGAACGTGTGGACGTGGAGGTCGCCGCGGTACCAGTTGAACCCAGCGGATTTCACGGGCGCGCCCGGTACGAACGAGTCGGCGGCGAAGTCGAATTTCTTCGATCGCTCGAAATCGAGACGTGTGCGGGCATCGCTCTCCTTCAAATTGAATTCGATCTTGAGCCGCAGATCCGCGCCGCCGGTCGCGATTTGCGCGCGTCCAACGATCAACCGCCAGGTTCCGCCGGCGATCGGACCTGATTGATAACCGTTGGAGGCATCGTCGCGGGCCACAAAAAACGTGTCGCGGACATAAGCGCTCCAGCCGCGATATCCGCGTTTGTCATCGTTCGATCCGGTCGACGTCTGGTCGAAGAGGCCGAAATCGAGCCGGTTCTTCGATTTGTCGTATTCCACCGTCACGGTGATCGAGGCAGTTCCCGAAGGGACTTCGAACGGCACATAGACGAAAGGATTCTCACCCGATTTGACCGGATCGATCCGGACGGTCTTGTCAATCGATTGAGCCGCGGCAGTTATCGCCAGCGTTGTGATGAGAACCAGGAATACGAGCCGTTTGATGAACATATCTTTTGGTAAGACGAAAGGCGGTAAAGAGAAGCAGCAGTCTGCATTGGACCCGCTGTTTCGTCGTTCGGACCGGCAATCGTCATCGAGAATGAGATTCTATCGCGGGCGCGGTCGAAGTCCAAGGAGTTCGTTCGGATGCGAATACCCGCCGAAGCAGTTCCCCGACCGACGCATGGATCCGCGGATCGGACGAAGCACGGGGACCGGCAACATTGAGCGTCCCGAACCCGTTCACTGCCAACCATGAACGAACATTTGAGGCCGCGGGCCCGATTGCAAGCGCGTCGAGATCGACGTGAAAGACGGGCTTCCCGATCCGATGCGCGATTGCGAGCGTCAGAGCGGATCCGCCGGTCAGTTCGCCGTTGGAAACGATCAGCGTGGCGTCTGATTCGACAACGTTCCGTTCGGTCCGCACCGCGTAATCGGCGGAGTCAGTTTCGATGAGGTTTGGGTATTTGGGATCGATCGGGCCGTCCTCCGCGCGGCGTCCCAGTGGAATGTGGCCGCCGCATTCGATTCCATTGTCGAGCGCGAAATCGAGCGCGGCCCGGTCTGCGCCTGTTTGGCCGCCGGAAACGATCCTCTTGACTGCGATCATTGCGCAAATATCTCCTGGAGAATGGCCACGGTCGCCGCGCGTTCGGGAGAGTCGAGATCGCCGATCTTTTTAGTCAGACGCGACTTCGCGACGGTTTGGATCTGGTCGAGCACGACCGCGCGCATTCCGCCGAGAAATTCGAATGGGACGCGGGTCGGATACTCGCGCGTGACGGTCGAAACGGGCGCGATGATCACCGAATCGAGGTGTTTGTTCATTTCGTCAGGCGAGACGATAACGCACGGGCGCGTGTCGCGGGCCTCGGGGGATTCGTCGACATTAAGCAAATAGACCTCGAACCGCCTTACCATCGCCAGTTCTCCTTCCCCGGCGAAACCGATTCCTCGAGCACCAGTTCATCGTCATTATTCACGGCCATTTGACGAAATGCTTGGTCCCAATCGTGCCGCGGACTCCGTGACTTCTTGATCAGGATCCCCTGTTCGCACACTTCGAGTTCGACCTCGCCGCTGAGACCGCTTTGATCGAGCAGGATTTTTGGAATACGCACGCCTTGCGAGTTTCCGATGGCGACAATATTCGCTTTCATAGGCACAATGTAATTACGAATGCGCGCGATGTCAACATATCAGATGTAATTACATTGTAGGCATACGCAAACGTTAACGCACATTGTCGGAAGGCAGGTGTGAAACGGAGGCCGCTATTTGACCTCAGTGACCATGTTGAATCTAACTAATCACATAGTCACAACGGTTACAAAGCGGCCTTCTGCGCCAATCCAAATTCCAAAATCAGAATTCTAAAATCGTCTTATCCGATCTTCTCCAGTCCGCCAATGTACGGCTGCAGCACTTCGGGGATCACGACGGAGCCGTCGGCCTGCTGGTAATTCTCGATAACGGCGATCCATGTCCGCCCGACTGCCAGTCCCGAACCGTTGAGCGTGTGAACGAATTCAGGCTTCGATCCGCCCGCGCGACGGAAACGCAGATTCATTCGGCGCGCCTGGAAATCCCCGCAGTTCGAACAGCTCGAGATCTCGCGGAACGTGTTCTGCGACGGCAGCCAAACCTCAATGTCGTACGTTTTGCGCGATCCGAATCCCATATCGCCCGTCGACAGCACGACCGTCCGGTACGGTAACCCGAGAAGCTGCAGGATGCGCTCGGCGTTCGCGGTCAGTTTCTCATGCTCTTCCTCAGAATTCTCCGGCATCGTCAGCTTTACAAGTTCGACCTTTTCGAACTGGTGCTGACGGATCAGTCCCCGCGTATCGCGCCCGTAACTTCCGGCCTCGGAACGAAAACACGGTGTGTACGCGGTGAAGTACTTCGGCAGGTCCTTCGCTTCGAGAATCTCGTCCGAATAGTAATTCGTCACCGGCACCTCGGCGGTCGGGATCAGCGCAAAACCGCGTTCGTCCTTGATATGAAACAGGTCCTCTTCAAACTTCGGCAACTGGTTCGTTCCAAATAGAGACTTGCGGTTGACCATGAACGGCGGCAGCGTTTCGGTATAGCCGTGCTCACGGGTGTGAACCTCGAGCATGAAATTCACCAACGCGCGTTCGAGACGGGCGCCGGCGCCGTTGAGGATGGCGAATCGCGAACCGGTGATCTTGACCGCGCGTTCGAGATCGAGGATACCGAGCCGCTCGCCGATATCGACGTGATCGCTGACCTCAAAATCGAACTCGCGGGCCGTGCCCCAGCGCCTGACTTCGACGTTGGCCGCCTCGTCCTCGCCGACCGGAACGTCTGCCGCAGGGATATTCGGCAGATTCGCGAGCAGATCGCTCATTCGCGATTCGAACTCTTTGCGCTGTTCGTCCAATTCTGCCTGCCGGTCCTTGAGTCCGGCGACCTCGACCTTCTTGGATTCCGCGTCGTCAAGCTTTCCCGACTGCATCAACGCGCCGATCTCCTTGCTCGCCGCATTGCGCCGGGCGTTGATCTGATCCGACTCGGCGATCACCTTGCGCCGTTCTGAATCCATGCCGGCAAAATCGTCAAGCAAATCGGTAGGGAAGTTACGGTTCCGAAGCGCCGTCCGGACCGTATCGAGGTTTTCTCTCACAAAGTTAAGGTCAAGCATGACTAGATTGTAAATCGTTCGCTTTGAATTGTTAATCGGCAGCCGGATTTGTTTCGGATGGCCTTTTCACCTAGAATTTTTGTTTATTCGCCAGTTGCCTGATCCGTCCGGCTCCACTGTTGGACCGGACATCGAATTATGGAGATCTTATGACACGAAAAGTTCGAAAAGCCGTCTTCCCGGCCGCCGGTCTCGGCACGCGATTCCTTCCGGCGACAAAGGCCTCGCCGAAGGAAATGCTGCCGCTCGTCGACAAGCCGTTGATCCAATACTCGGTCGAGGAAGCGGTCGCGTCGGGGATCGAATCGGTCCTGATCGTTACGGGCCGCGACAAGACGCCGATCGAGGATCATTTTGACATCTCGTTCGAACTCGAACAGCTTCTGAAGGAAAAAGGGAAGTCGGATATGTTCGAGCAGGTCAGGGCGATCTCCGAGATCTGCCGCATCAGCTACACGCGTCAGAAACAAGCGCTCGGGCTCGGCCATGCGATCTATCAGGCCAAGGACTTTTCGGAAAACGAACCGTTCGCGGTACTTCTCGCCGACGACGTCGTCGATGCTGAAAAGCCGGCTTTGCGCCAAATGATGGACGTTTTCGAGAAATATGACGCGCCGGTAATCGCGACGATGCAGGTTCCCGGTGAGGCGATCTCCCGATTCGGCGTCATCGACGCGGACGAGGTCGCGCCGAACGTCTTTAAGATCAACGACATGGTCGAGAAGCCAAAGTTCGAGGACGCCCCGTCGGACCTGGCGATCATCGGCCGCTACATCCTGACGCCTGACGTCTTCGACGCCATCGAGCGAACCGAAACGGGAGCCGGCGGCGAGATCCAGATCACGGATGCGATGCGACTGATGATCCGCGAAGGCAAGCCGTTTTACGCTGTTCGGCTGCAGGGAACACGCCACGACGCGGGCGACAAGCTCGGGTTTTTGATCGCGACAGTCGAATTCGCACTCAAACGCAAAGATCTCGGAGATGAGTTCCGGGCATTCCTGAGATCGCTCTCGATCTGAATCCATTGGGGCGCGACCGGGGCTCATCTTTTTGAAAACAACCTTGCTTGCCAGGCAACGTATCGCTACAATTTCGCTAACGCTTCCCCGCCGTTGAATTCGTGAAACACGACACTGTTACGAATCTTCCAAGTCGCGCCGCAGGCGCGGATTTGTATTTTCCCAAACGGGACATTTTAGGATGGTGAGAATGAAATACTTGAAGTTTGGTTCGATTGCGTTTGCCGCGATCATGGCGTTAGGTTCGCTTGGATTTGCACAGGGAGTTCCGGCACCGTTCACGATTCGACTGCAGCCGTTTCTTTCAGGTCTGGCGCAACCGTTGCTTCTCCGCACAGCGAAAGACGGCACGAAACGAATCTTCGTCGTTCAGCAGCGGGGAATCATCAAGGTGATCCCGCCCGGATCGAATGTCGCGACCGATTTCATGAACATCTCGACGAAAGTCAGTTCGTCCGGATCAGAGCGCGGCCTGCTTGGTCTGACGTTTGACCCGAATTTTTCGACGAACAGCTACTTTTACGTCGATTACACGAGACAGTCGGACGGCGCCACCGTCATCGCGCGGTACACCGCAACGAACAACAACTCGATCGGCGATCCGAACAGCGAAGTGATCCTTTTAACGATCGCGCAGCCGTTTTCAAATCACAACGGCGGAATGGTCGAATTCGGCCCCGATGGTTTCCTTTACATCGGAATGGGCGACGGCGGATCTGCAAATGACCCCGGCGCGCGCGCGCAGAACATCAACGAATTGCTCGGGAAGATCCTTCGCATCATTCCGAGCACAGCGGCCGTTCCGCCCGTACCCGCTTATACCGTTCCGCCGGATAACCCGTACGTCGGTGTTGCCGGTGCGGACGAGATCTACGCGATTGGACTTCGGAATCCGTGGCGATGGTCGTTCGACCGCGGCGGCACGAACAAGCTCTGGGTCGGCGACGTCGGTCAGGACGCGATCGAAGAGATCGACAACGTCACACTCGGCGGAAACTACGGCTGGCGGGTTTACGAGGGAACGCAATGCACGAACCTCGATCCGGGCCTCTGCACACCCGGGAACTACACGATGCCGATCTTCCAGTACTCGCAAACTTCGGCCCGTTGTTCGGTGACCGGCGGTTACGTCTACCGCGGCGGCATCCGGACGTTCCCGGACGGAACGTACATTCACGGAGATTATTGTTCGGGCGAGATCTTCACCTGGAACGGAAGCCAGCACACGATGCAGCTCGACACCTCACGCCTGCTTTCTGCGTTCGGCGAAGACGACGAAGGTGAACTTTACGCGGTCGGGATCGGAAGCTCGGTTTCGGCAACCGGAACTGTCGATAAGATCGTCCGCGCGAAGGCCTCGGCCGACTTTGACGGCGACTTCAAAACCGACCTTTCCGTGTTCAGGCCGTCAACCGGCGTCTGGTATGCGCTTCACAGCTCAAACAGCACGGTTCGGATTCAACAATTCGGGCTCAATGGAGATGTCTCGACACCCGAAGACTGGGACGGCGACAACATCACTGATATCGGAGTGTACCGGCCGTCGACCGGAGTCTGGTACGACTTTCACAGCAGCGACAGCACGGTCGGGATCGTCGAGTTTGGATTGAGCGGCGACATCCCGACGCAAGGCGATTTCGACGGCGACGGAAAATCAGATCGCGCGGTCTTTCGTCCGAGCGACGGCGTTTGGTACGTTCAGCGATCGACAAACGGCTCGGTGGATATCCAGCAGTTTGGATCAAGCGGCGACGTGCCAGCCGCGGGCGATTTCGACGGCGACGGCAAATACGACCGAGCGGTGTTCCGGCCCGCGACCGGAGTTTGGTACGTACTCCGATCGATCGACGGCGCAGTCTCGCAACAGAATTTCGGACTGAACGGCGACATCCCTACAGTAGGGGATTTCGACAGCGACGGGAAACTCGATATCGCCGTATTCCGACCGTCCACGGGCGTCTGGTACATTCAGCGATCTGCGACGGGAACAGTCACGATCCAGCAGTTCGGCATCTCCGAGGACCAACCGGTCGTTGGCGATTACGATGGCGACGGGTCCGATGATATCGCCGTGTTCAGACCTTCGACGGGCGTCTGGTATGCGATCCGCAGTTCAAACAGCAGCGTCGCCATTCAGCAGTTCGGGATTCAGGGAGATCAGCCGGCGCCGAAATACGACACACCATAAAAATTCAACATTCGGTTTCAACGGGCGCGTGCAATGGTCAACACACCGACTTTGTCCGCGCCCGTCTTCTTCAAGACTTTCGCGCATCCTGAAACAGTCGCGCCCGTGGTAAACACATCGTCAATGAGAATGATCGAACGTCCGGCGACCATCTCGGGAAGTTCCACACCAAATGCGTTTTCAACCGTTAACTCGCGTGCACGTCGGTCCATCGCCGCGCGATGCATTGGCGTATGGGATCTCCGAACCAGTACCCGCGTTTGAATCGGAATGCCCGCGGCGTCGGCGATCACACCCGCAACAACTTCCGCTTGATTGAATCCGCGTTCGATCCACCGCGCTTTTGAAAGCGGGACCGGAATGATCAGATCGGCGCCATAGAACGGCGCGCGGACAAACAGTTCCGCTAACAGCCGGCGCAGCCGTGCCGGAATGTGGGGTTCCGACTTCAACGCGACGACGCAAGCCGCAAGCGCCCGTTCATAAAGCCCGACGGAGATCGCCTGATCGTAGAAATGACCGTCGCAACGGTGACAAAACGCCTCGCCGAGCGGCGGCTTCAGTAAAAGCAGTTGTGAGCATTTTGCACAGAGCGTTTCGTCGCCCGTAAAGATCGTTGTTTCGTCCCAGCATTTGGAGCATGCCGGTCCGTCAGCGTATTTTTCAACGCCCCTTCCGCAAACACTGCAAGGATGGGGAAAAACGACAGACAAAAGAGCGTCGCGTATCGCCTGAAACATCGTCGTGAGGTTCCGCCCGTCGGACGCGGGCCGGATCAGGTCTTTCTGGAATGCGTGAGGTTGTGCGACTGACCGCTGTCCGGCCACGCCGCAAATCTATAAGGACAAACAGGGATCTTATTCTTCGTCAAGAAGTCCTTGCTCGACCAATTCCTGGCAGCTCAAACAATAGCGCGCCCACGGAATCGCATCAAGACGTTTCAGATTGATCGGCTTGTTGCAATTTTGGCAATCCCCGTACTCGTCATCGTCGAGGCGCGTCAGAGCCTCGTTGATAAGGGTCAACTGACGGCTTTCGTTCTCGGAAACCGCAAGCATCACGTTCTTCGAATAATTGCGAACGGCAAGATCAACCGGATCCGGCGTTTCGGAATCATCGATCGAGAGATCGTTTTCTTTAAGCTTGTTCAGAATATTATCGCGTTCCGCGATAAGTCTGTCTTTGATTTGGTCCAGGTTCAGATCTGTCATTTTTGGTACGGAAAACCCTTTATGATTGTAAATGCCCGATAAAGTTGCTCTAACAATACGACACGAGCCATTTCGTGGGTAAAAGTTAGAAACGACAAGGATAAACTATTATCCGCCATTTGGACAACCGCTGAAGACACCCCTTCTGCGCCTCCGATGACGAACGAAATTTCCTTTAGTCCGCGGTTCTGCCAGTTCTCGATCTCGTCCGCCAGTCCGACTGAACTGACCTGCCGGCCGGCAACATCCAGAACACACACAAAGGGGCTTTGATTCAGCTTTTGAAGGATTAGTTTGCCTTCCGAATCCTTGGTGCCGTCCTTGAGTTCGACGATCTCAGTTCGCACGAAGTGTGAGAGCCGCGAAAGATAATCTTCTTGGAGCGACTTCCAGTTTGGGTCCTTGGTCTTTCCAACCCAGACAAATCGAAATTTCATACCTGCAGGCGGCTCATGTGCCGTTCGGACGCGTCGGCGGTTCTCGGATGTTCTTAGGGACGTCACCGTCGTCTCTTTGGGAAAATTACGGTGCGCGCTTTCGTTGCCAGGTCGAAAGATTGAGGAAACTGATCAGTCGAAGATCATAAGTCGGCTGGAATATCGACACGCTTGGCGTCGCGCCAGAGACGTTCAAGATCGTAAAAATCGCGGGCGTTCTTCTCAAAAACATGGACAATGAAGTCGCCGTAGTCCATCAGAATCCATTCCGCGGCTGAATATCCTTCCGTACGAACGGGACGCGACCCGAGCTGCTTTTTGAGCTGCTCGTCGATCTCATCCGCGATCGCCTGCACCTGTCGCTGATTCGCCCCGCTCGCAAGGACAAAATACTCGGTGAAACTAGCGATCTCGCGCAGGTCGAGCGCGACCATATCGAACGCCTTCTTTTCCGAGGCGCAATGCAACGCCAGTTTGACCTCGGCGTCGAGATCGTCGAACGGGGTCGTGTTCGACGAAACGCTGATCGTCACCGATTCTCGGTGCAGAGTTTTCTCTTTAAGTTCTTCCATTACTTATAAAGTTCGTATTTTTCGATATATTTTGCAACCTCGTCCGGAACGCCGGCGCGCCAGTCCATCCGTCCGTCGCGCAATGAACGGCGGATCTCGGTCGCCGAAACATCGACCTGGACCTCATCGGTGATAAAGATTGACGTTCCGGTTTCATCGATTGTGTCGGGATTGATCCCGTCCGCCCTTAGATCAACGATCCGGTCTCTGATCGCGTCTGTCACATGTTCAAATCCAATGTTGTAGTCCGGCCGCGTAACGACAATGATATCGACCATTGTCAGCACCGTCTCCCACTCGCGCCAGGTCGTGATGTCAGTCCAGGAATCGGCGCCGATGACAAAGAATATCCGCGTTTCGGTCAATTCCGATATGAGCCGGCCCAAAGTTTCGAAAGTGTAGGGCCGCTCGGGAACATCGAGCTCCATCTTCGAAACGACGATCCGCGGCTCATCGATCGTCGCGAGCGCGAGCATCGCGAAACGGTGAAATGCCGAAGTCGGCTTCTTGTCACGCTTGTGCGGCGCGTGGAAGGCCGGAATGAAGACGAACTCGTCCAAGCCGAACTCCGCCGTCAGCACGTGGGCGATCGCAAGATGACCGTTGTGAGGCGGATCGAACGAGCCTCCGAAGAATGCGATTTTTTTTGCGATTCCGCTCATTCCTTGGTTTCGTTTTCGGGGGATTCGAGCAACTTCCTGAAGTGCGAACAAAATTCAAGCAGTATTTCGTCGGGACAGTCAGGATCAGTGACGAAAAACCAGTAATCGCCGAACTGATTGTTGATCGAGAACTCGTTATCCCTCCATTTCAGATCAAGCCACATCTCGATTACGCCGTCGGTGATGAACCGCGTGATCTCCGCGCCCGAAAGCTTCTCAGCATGGTCGGCGACCTCGTCAAAAAACACCGTTTCGGGCATATCGGCAAAATGCCGCGAGCCGTCATTCATGCGCATGTCGAAGAGTTCATTGATCATCGCCAATTTCCACCGGATCGACCCCGTTCGATGCCAGTTCTTCGAGACGGCGAGCGACGACCGAAACGAGTTCTTTCGTCCCCTGATTCGTTACCGCCGAGATCTCGAGAAACTCCTTTCCATCGGCCGCGGCGCGATCGCGAAGGCTTGCAAGCCGTTCCGGGTCGTCGAGCGCATCAAGTTTCGTCGCGACGACGATTTGCGGCCGCGCGGCCAGTTCCGGATTGTAGTTCGCAAGTTCACGGTTGATGATCTCGTAGTCGGAGACCGGATCGCGTCCGGAAATCGATGACACGTCGACGAGGTGGAGGATCAGCTTCGTCCGCTCGACGTGTCTGAGGAACCGATCGCCCAGTCCCGCGCCCTCTGATGCGCCCTCGATCAATCCGGGAATGTCGGCGACAACGAATGTCCGGAAATCGCCGAGATCAACGACGCCGAGGTTTGGTTCGAGGGTCGTGAACGGGTAGTCGGCGATCTTCGGTTTTGCGGCCGAGATCACCGAAATGAGCGTCGATTTTCCGGCGTTCGGAAATCCGACGAGTCCGACGTCGGCGATCAGCTTGAGTTCGAGTTGAAGCTCACGGTCGTCGCCGGGCCGTCCTGTGTAATGAAACTTTGGCGCGCGTCGCGTCGGCGTCGCGAAGTGTGAGTTCCCCCAACCGCCCTTTCCTCCTTTCGCCGCCCGGTAACGCTGTCCGGCCTCGGTAAAATCGAACAAGAGATCACCTGACGCGGCGTCAAAAATCTGCGTCCCGACCGGCACTTTCACAACCGCGTCGGAGCCGTCCTTTCCGTGCCGGTTCGACCCTTCGCCGTGCCGTCCGCGTTCGGCTTTGTGTTCGGGATTGTAGCGAAGATGCAGGAGCGTGTTAAGGCCTTCGTCGGATTCGATCCAGACGTCGCCGCCCTTTCCACCGTCGCCGCCCGACGGTCCGCCGCGCGGAACGAACTTCTCGCGGCGAAAGGCGGTGACGCCGTTTCCGCCGTCGCCAGCCTTCACCCTTATCTTCGCGCGGTCGATAAACATAACTTGTAATTGTATTTGCTGGGAATTGAAGTTCAAAATTCAAGATTCAAGATACAAGACCGAAAGACTGAAAAATCAAGTTCAAAATTCAAGACGGACGGCTTCTTGAATATTGAATCCTTGAAGACAAACGAAATCAGGGGCCGTAACGATTGCTCGCCACGAC
>JAKQII010000305.1 GCA_029557535.1 Acidobacteriota bacterium | reverse complement strand
TCGGCGTCTTTCACTTCGACGAAGTACCGGCCGGAGAAAATTACATCCTGACGGTCCACGGACGCCGCCATACCTTTGCGGAACCGACACGGATCCTATCGGTCTCGGAAAGCGTCACCGGATTGAATTTCATCGCCGACGCACCGTTCGACAGCGACCGCCGTGGGAAAATCTGACGGCTCGCGGCGCCGCCGAGCGGAGCGGGTTCCGTGATCTCGCCGAATGGCTGGACGCGCTCATCGACCGTTGACGCCGATCGTGAATCGCGACCGAAATCGGTGAACATAATTCGCCGATTTTCTGGGAAACGGGTTTTCGCGAATTCAAAATCCTGTCCTTTCGATTTAGGATTAGATTATGTCTTCGTTTCCCGTTTCCGAAAACGTCTCGAAAATGCGTGCGTCGTCGACACTTAGTGCGATGATCGCGGCGGCCGATTTGCGCGAGCAGGGATTCGACGTCATTGACCTGACGGTCGGCGAGCCTGACTTTCCGACGCCGCCTTTCATCCGGGACCTCGCTGTCGAGGGACTGGCGAAAGGTCTGACGAAATACACGCCCTCGTGCGGGCTCAAGACCTTCACCGAGTCGATCGCACATTTTTATCAGGAACAGTTCGGTACCGACTTCGCGCCCTCCGAAGTGGCCGCGGCCTGCGGCGGAAAACAGGCGCTGTTCAACGCAGTTTGCACGCTCGTCAATCGCGGCGACGACGTCCTGATCCCAAAGCCATATTGGGTGACGTTTCCCGAGATCGTCGCGTTCTGCGGCGCGAACAGCGTCTATATCGAAACTGAGGAGACGGACTTCATACTCAACGCCGATCAAGTCCGCGACGCGATCACTCCGAAAACGAGACTGCTGATAATCAACTCGCCGAGCAATCCGTCCGGCCGCGTCGTGCCGGCCGACGAGATGCGGCGGATCATCGAAACCTGCGTCGAACACGGCGTATACGTACTCACTGACGAGTGTTATCTGTTCTTC
This sequence comes from Acidobacteriota bacterium, assembly GCA_029557535.1. Lineage (GTDB taxonomy): Bacteria > Acidobacteriota > Blastocatellia > Pyrinomonadales > Pyrinomonadaceae > JAFDVJ01. The sequence goes on along the minus strand of JAKQII010000305.1, from coordinate 35,368 downwards.
GCGTATCCGCCCGCAGAGGTTTTCACGTCGGCAGTTCTGCCGCGCGAGATCCGCGAATTCGTCGCCGTCGCCGGGAGTTTCTCGAAGACCTATGCGATGACAGGTTGGAGGATCGGATATACGATCGCGAATGAGCCATGGACCAAGGCGATGGTCAAGCTGCAGAGTCATTCGGCCACGCACCCGACGAGTTTTGTGCAGTATGCCTGTGCGCGCGCCCTTGAGCGGCGCGACGAGTCGATGAGTGCCGTCGGCGCCATGCTCGCCGAATACAAACGTCGCCGTGATTGGCTCATACCGGCCCTTCGTACCGTTACCGGTTTCAAGTGTCCGATGCCCGAAGGCGCGTTCTATGCGTTCGTCGATGTCCGCGAATTGCTCGGCGATCGATTCAAGGTATCGGCCGACGTCGCCGACCACATGCTTCACAACGCTCACACGGTCGTCACCGACGGTGCCGGCTTCGGCGCGGAGGGGTTTTTGCGCTTCTCGTACGCGACCTCGATGGAGAATCTTGAGAAAGCGGTCGAGAGATTGAGGAACTTGTTCTAGTCGGCGAATACGGATCGCTTGCACGGCACGAAGAGCAAAAAATTTTAGAGCTGACTGGTGCGCCAAGAACTACGACTACGACTGGAGCGCAAGCGTCCCGCTTGCGCTCCAGTCAGGTCGCGGGACGTTTGCGCTTTGGCTGCTACTGCTTCGGACTGTCAACGCTGGCGTCCTTCACTTCCGTCTTGAACTTGCCGTATTCCCCGTATCTGATCAGGTTGTTGATATTTATCCCGGCGAAAAGGATCTTGATCGAGAGATTGATGTCGGCACGTGACGGGAGCCAGATCTCGTTGTTGACGAGTTCGTTCTCAAGCGTGAACGACGCGCCGCGCTTTGCTTTCGCGATGAAACTTCCCGCGCTTTTGGTCAGAACCGCGTCGAGCCGCACCACTTGTTTCGTCTTCGTATCGACCCAGACCGCGCCGGTGCAAAGCGCGAACAGCTTTTCCATTCGGGTCTGCGGCTTAAACTCGGGATTGGGCTCGTAGTCGAAGACGATGACCTCGGTCTTTTTGTAACGCTCGCGCCGGGGATTGATGAGGATCGATCCCTTGAGCGCGTCGGCGATCGTGATCCGCTGGCCCTCGCCGTTCGGGGTTCCGCCCGTGCCCGAGCCCATCTTTCGCTCGTTCTTGGCGATCCTGTCCTCGATCTCAGCGACCTGCTTCTGAGCGTCACGGTCCTCCTTCGCCTGATCGGAATCCGACAACGGTTTGCCGTTCTTCTCGATCAACCGGTTGATCCGATAACCCTTGTAGAAAGTCAGCAGGCGCTTTTCGGAGCTCTTCTCAAACAGCTCTCCGTTCGGCCCAGGTTCGCGGTCGATCCGCAATTCCGTGTAGCTGTAGTCTTCGAGAATCGCATCGATCTTCTCGGCATTCGCCTTGATCTCGTCAAAAAGTCCGCGAAGATCAGGGATCGGTTCGTCGGAAACGCGCGGGAAGTCGAATCGCGACCGATCGGTCGGTACGTTGAACTTAACGTCGTCGAGCTTGATCTCGAAAACCTGATCGCCAACGGTCGTCTTGATGGTGAACGGCGTCTTTATCCCGCCGACGGTTCTGTAATCCGCGTAATCGAAAACCTCGGTGACTGCCGCATGCGGCAATTCCTCGCGAATGGGAAGCCCGGTTTCGCGATCAAAGTAGACCTTTATCCTGACTCCTTTGGCGGTCGTCAGTTGAACAACATCGACCGTCTTTCCGTCGAGCATTGCGGTTCCGCCGGAGGTTATCCTGGTTTTTATCGTTTTTGCGTTGAGCCAGCGCGAATTGCGATACTGCGCCTCGGCTTGAAAATCGCGTGCCGCGTCGCCGGTGAGTGTCTGCAGGCCGTTGAGCGAATCGCGCATCCAGCCTGATTTGCCGTTGTAGCCGACCGCCGTCTCGAAGCCACCAAGATCGAACATGCCGCCGTAGAGGCTTTCGCCGCCGGCCGCCGAGTCGTAACGCCCTTCGACGCCGTCCGAGACTCGCCGGATCGTTCCGGTCATCTGCCAGGTGCGAACCGATTTCAGCAGTTTTTCGCCGCCGAGCGCCTTGTTTGCGCGGCTCAGAATCTTCGACGGTGACTGGGCGGCGGCGGACGCCGCCAGACACACGATCAGCAAACCCAAACTTAGTATTCTTCCCATGCTCGTAGTCATCTCAGCTTTCGATGCGCGGTATGCGCGATTGGTTGAAAGTCAATTCTAAACAGTCGTTGCGCGATTGTCCCCCGGGGGGAAGAAACCGTTTTGGTTTTCGAAACCGGTCAACTACAATCGAACGCAACATGTCAGTTACAAACGAAGAATTTCGGGCTGCCCTCGGCCGTTTTGCGAGCGGAGTGACCGTCGTAACGACCCGCGACCGTGCGGGAAATCTTCACGGCATAACGGTTTCGGCCTTTTCCTCCGTCTCGATGAACCCTCCGTTGGTCCTCATCTGCATCGAGAAAACGACCGGAAGCCATCACGCCTTCGTTGAATCGGGCGTCTTCGTGGTGAATATCCTGAGCGCCGACCAACGCGAGGTCTCGAACCAATTTGCTTTCAAGCATGAGAACAAATTCGACGGGATCAGGTACAGGCTAAATGATCTCGATCTGCCCGTCCTCGAAGGCTGTCTCGCGAATCTGGATTGCCGGGTCGTCAAGAATTACGAAGGCGGCGATCACACGATCTTTGTCGGCGAGGTTCTCGGAACATCGATCGCCGAGAACGATCCGCTCATCTACTGGATGGGCGCGTACCGCGTCGATTCCTACCAACCATAAACCCGATAGTCGATCTCCGAAAAAATATTGTCCCGCCGTTCGATCTCAGCGAGGAGCGCCACGTTGTATTCGCCTGACTCGATCATTTTCGCGATCAGATTGAACCTGTGGATGTGCGATTTGAAACGGTTCGACGAATATTGCACCGTGGTCCCCTGATAGATCTGGAAGGCCCAATCGCTCGACTGCGCGAGCAGCAGTTCCCGCGCCAATTGATTGAGCGCCCTTCGTTCCATCTCGCCCGGATGCTCAAATCGGTTCGCGAGCTCAGTCATTTTGCGCTCGGCGTCGTGCTGATACGGATACATCCACGAGTTGCCCTCATTGATCCAGACCTTGTAGTAACCGGCCTCGCCCCAACTTGAAGCCGACGGCTGCTGGATCTGGATCGGGATCCGCGCGTCAAGGTAATCGCCCGGGGTCACCGGAACGATCTCGTCCTGATCGAAATGCATCTGCCGGAACAGGTAATCGATGAACATCGGACCTTCGAACCACCAGTGACCGTAGAGCTCGGCATCGTAGGGAGACGTCACAAGCGGTACGTGGCCGTCGTGGATCTCGCGGAGCTTGCGGGCCTGTTCCTTGCGTTTGCCCAGAAAGTCGAACGCATGCAGCGCCGCGTTTTCGCGGGCGATCTTCGGCACGTACGGCTTCTTGCGGTTCTGCGGGACGTCGCGTCCCGTGATGCGAAAGTACTTGAGCCCCAAGTGACGCCGGCTTCCGTCCGAATGAAGATGCGGTTTGAGATAATCGAGCGGCAGATCCCAGCCGACGTCGCGGTAAAACTCCCGATAGAACGGGTCACCGGGATATCCGACCTCGGCCGACCAGACCTGCTGCGACGTCTCAACGTCGCGGGCGAAGACCGCAACCCCGTTCGGGCACATGACGGGTGCATGTACGCCGTATCTGGGACGCGGCTCGCCGTAGAGGATCGCATGCGAATCGCCGATGAAATATTCGATCCCCGCTTCTTTCAGCAGATCCTCGACGCCGTGCTCGTAGGCGCATTCGGCCAGCCAGATCCCGCGCGGACGGCGGTGAAAGTGCTTGAGGTAATTGGCGACGGCGATCTGAATCTGCGCGCGTCGCGCTTCCCGCGTCGAGATCAGCGGCAGGAATCCGTGCGTCGCGCAGCAGGTGATGATCTCGAGAACGCCCTCGTCCTGCAGCTCCCGAAAGGCGTTGATCAGGTTTCGGCCGTAACGGTTGTTCCAGAGTTCGAGCGACGCCCCGAGGGTGTCGACGTACATTTGCACGGCATCCGCAAACTCCGGAGCCTCGCGCGTGACGCGCTCCAGTTCCTTTCGCGACAGTTCAAGCAGATTCTCAAGATGCCGGGTATAGCGTTCCTGGAGCAGCGGGTCAGCGAGCATTTCGCACAGCGGTGGCGATACGTTCATCGCCAATCGCGGTTTCGCGCCGGCCTCGTGCTGGCTTTGAAAAATAAATATGAGCGGAAGGTAGACTTCGGTGATCGCCTCGTAAAGCCAGTCCTCTTCCAAAAATTCCGGGTATTCAGGATGCCTGACGAACGGAAGATGCGCGTGCAGAATAAGACTGAAGTAACCAACCATATCGATTTTGGATTTTTGATTTTGGATTTTTGGATTTCTTGGTAAGTCGAAACTACCCAAAATCATTTCGCCAAGTATAAAGCGATTTGATGGGAACGGGTACCCGTCACGATGGATTGACGCAATCCAAACGGTCCCTTAACGCAAAATGCCTCCGAGCTTGCGCCGGAGGCAATCCAAAATCCAAATTCCAAAATCCGAAGTCCGAAATCACCATGAACTGATCGGCTCAAGCCGTGGAACGAATTTCATGCGCTCACGCGGGAACGGTGCTTTGGGCACCGACGCCTTCGGAACCGTACGCGAACCGAGACGCTTCGGGAAGTGCACGAGGCTCGCCCCGACAACCGCCTCGCCGGTTTCCTCTTCCGTGTATTCGATGAAAGCCTCGTCGAGGACTTCGAAGTGGTCCTTAAGCGCCGACATAGCGTTTTCGGCCGACAACTTGACCGCGTGCTCGGCCAGCAAAAGATAAAGACCTTCGGAAATTTGGCCACGAAGCGCTTCGATCGCAATTCCCGACGCGAGCGCGAGAAGCGCATAGCGAACCTCGTCGCCGTTGAATCCTTCCTTGCCGAGCCCCAACAACTGGCTGAATGCACCTTGGGTCGCGCGTTCGGCGTCATTTTGATCGTCGCCGGCCAGCGCTACTTCGAACGCGTCCCGGACGAAGCCGGCGCTGTCGAGCACCTCCGCGAACTCGTTGGCGGAAATTGCCCAGTCGGCGTCGGTCGCCTGTTGCTGGCTCGGACTTTTGCGCGGCGTCTCGATCTCGTTCGAATAGATCACCCTGACGAACGGACGATTCGGCGCATAGAATCCGATCTCCGCGCGATAAGTGGAGTCCGACTGCACGTTGTACCACCAATTGCCGCTCGCTTCGATCGGATGGACGTCCTCGCGTCCGGTAGTTTCGTTGATCAGGCGGGCAACGAGCCTGTAATTTACCGCCGAATTCCCGAAGACCTTGCCGAGGGTCCGGAAGGGATTGTTTTTGATCGACCAATAAAAATGGAGCCGGTTCGGCGACTGCATTTGGAGCCGCGCACGATTCGATTTTTCAGGCTCCGGAAGGCGCGGCAGCGAGAGCTCCTCGAATACCGGATCGACGGGCACCGTCTCGATCTCGTCGGCGAGGATCGTCGGTTTCATGGGTTCGGGAATCGAGAAGAGTTCTTCGAGATCATTATCGACCGTGGCGAAAAACTCCTCGTCGCGAACAAATTCGCCTGACGAAACCGGCGCGAGCTCAAAATCGTCCAGCACGTATTCAACCACTTCGTCGCTCTCTGATCCGGCTTTTTTTTCTTTTTCGTTTTCGCTCATTTTTATCCAACGTCCCTCGAAAATAAGCACAAATTATGGAGGTTTGAGACGACGGATGCAAGCGCTTGTGAAAAAGTTTACAAAAAAGACCGATTCGAATTCGACCGGCGTTCACATTAAATTGGTGTGTTTGGATTAGTTAGCTCCGAATGACGCGCTTTTCAGCTTGACGTCGAGTTTCCCGAGCTCGGTCTTGATCTTGGACCGGATCGGGATCCGCCGCTCGTCATCAGTGATCCAGATGATCATGCTGCCTTTTTGCTCGATGAGCCGATTGTTTCCGAAGATCTCGGGTTCGATCTTGAAACACTGCACCTTCCCGAGGACCGTTTTCTGTGTTTCCCGCCCCGTCACTCTCACCGGCACCTGGTAGATCAAGCCGGAATCGCTGACGTTGATCATGAAGACCTTTCCGACCGCGAGCGGCAAGGTTCTTAGAAAATACACTCCGGAAACGAGGTCCTGCGTATCGGGTCTGATCTCGGACGCGATCGTTCGCGGAGCGCGCATCGGCTCTTTCGGATTGACCTCGGTGAAGGTTACCTTGTTTTCGGTGTAGTCGAAAATCGCCTCGCTGTTTCTGACACGGTCCTTCTGAACATCGGTCTTCACGGTCTTCAGAATCCTGAAGCTGTTTTGCTCAACGATCGATTCATACTGCTGAAGGAAGCTGAATCTGAAGAGCTTCAGAAGTGTCCCTTTCGACTTTGCGTCTGTCTTCAGAGAGATTTGATTTTCTTTCCCGGTCGCTTCGATCGTGAACGTCAGATCCGCAACCGCGATGCCTCGAATGATCTTGTTGATCTTTCCTTCGTACGAGAGCGTTTCGCCAGGACCAAAAGGCAGTTTCTGACTCTGTTGCGCGTTGACCGCGATTACGGACAACAAGTGGAGAACCGGGATGAGAAGGATAATTCGAAACGCTCTCTTCATAATTCGTACCATGGGACGATACCGGGCAAGTATAATCGAAACGGTCGATTTTGACATCCCGAGCGGGCCCGAAAGGAACCGTGACTTCGACGTTCGCGACGGATTTTTGGATGCACGGCAATCTCCCCCTACTTCTCCAGCAAAAAAAGGAATTCCCGGTTGGGCGCGTCAGACTCCCTAACCCAGGCGTTTGTCCATCGCATCACTGACATTACATTCCGGCGATAGTCGAACTCCGCGGTCGCGATCATTTTGCCGGCGTTGCCGAGTATCGCATTCAGTTGTTCCGCCGTTGCCCGACCGCCCGAACTGTAAGATAGAAGGACGTAACGCGAACCGACCTCGTCGATTAGACGTCTGATCGCGTCGACGGCAATGAATTCTCCCGATGGAGTCCGCCGAAAATCCTCAAAAACCGACGCCGAACAATGGTCGCGCGTATCGATGCGGCGATTCGCCTTGCCAAAGATCTCCGGACTGTCGTTGAGCACGACGGTTGTCCAGATGTGATAATACGCGGCATAGCGGACCCGCGACGGCGGCATCTTTTCGTTGTTCGAACCGTAGGGCGGGTCAAAGTACGCGAGATCCGCGCGTACCTTCGGAAGCGCCTCGAACACATCCTCGCAGAGAACTTCGTGCTCGCCGTCGTTGTCGATCAGTTCCGGTACCCGCAGTTCCATCGTGCGATAGGACCGCGCTGACCAGTTCTTCAAATAGGCCGCCTGGTGCCCGATCGTCGAATCGACTGCATCGAGTGCGAGGATCAAACTTGTCAGCAGTACGCTGCGGCCCGTCTCGTCGAGCCCGAGCCGATCAATCTCCGGACGGATCGCATCGAGTTTCCGCGTGTTGTGGACCTGCCACGGGCGTTTCGGACACTTCGGATCCGACGGACTGCCGCCATAACGCTCGGTGAACCAGCCGTCGGTCGGCGAAAGCGAGTTCAAATGCCCCACCAACTCCTCAATGTATTTCCGCGGTCTGCGGTTCTTCAGATAGCAATGTCCGAAAGTCCGCGATGAAACCGCCGGATCGTTCGAAACAACGCGGAAGCCGAGCTTTGCGAACGCCTGACCGACCCGCGTCGTCCCGGCGAACGCGTCGAACACGCTTTGCGCACCTGTCCGCCCCGCCATTTGAAGGATGGACCCAAGGAGTCGGAGTTTTGATCCGGCATATTTGATTCCTTGTGTTCGGGGAATTTCAATCACGAATTGACAGTCGAAAGACGTTTGAAAACCGCGTTGAATACCTGATCAACGGAGATCTCCATGCAGATCCAGTTCGAACACGACCGACGGTGGCAATCGACCCGGCAATCGATATCGACCCGTTCAACGCAGAGATCGTCCGGGAACGGGCTACCGTTGCGCCACCATTCGGTCGGGCCGAAGATGCCGACGACCGGACACCGCGCGGCAACCGCGAGGTGGGTCGGTCCGGTGTCGCCACCGACGTAAACCGCGGCGCGCCGCGCCAGTTCGTACAACCCTTTGAGCGTGGGGCTGGCGGTCAACGGCGTCGAATCGCCGGCATGCGCCGCGGCGCGTTCGGCAAGATCCGATTCGTTAGGTCCGGTGACAATGACCGACCGGAGCCCGAGTTCGCGATCGAGACGGACCGCGAGTTCCCCGAACCGCTCCGCCTCCCATAGTTTCGTTGGCCAGCCTCCGGCCGGATTCAGGATCGCGAACGGTCTACCCGCCCCAGCGACCAACGCCTCGGCTTCGCCGCGATGCGATGATCCCGTGGAGATCGGAAACTGAAGCTCCGCGCGGCCGATCTCTATCCCGAGCGATCGTTCCGCCAATCTCAGGTTCTTTTCGATGACATGGATCTCCGGCGGCAGATCGATCGTTTCGGTTAGCAGAAATCGGGCCGCCGGTTCACGGAGACCGCTTTTTGAGAAGCCGAAGCGTGATCCCGCCCGTGTGAATTTTCCGACGAGCGCCGATTTTACCAGTCCCTGAAAGTCTATCGAAATGTCGAATTCATATTTGCGAAGCTCGGTGATCTGACGGCCGGCGTCGATCAGGAGTTCCTCGATCCGTCGATTGTTGCGGAGCGACCGCGTATCAAGTTCGATCAACTCGTCGATCAGCGGGTTTCCCCGAATGATCTCGGCCGAGGAACATTCGACGGCCCATCCGATCTTCGCGCCCGGAAACGCGGTCCTGATCCCGGCCAGCGCCGGAAGCGTGTGGACGATGTCACCAATCGAACTGAGCTTAACGATGAGAATCTTCATCCGTCACCATGTTAAATAATTTTGAGGAATTTTCCGAAAGCACATTTGAATCCGTCGTTTGTCCCGCCACAAAACTATTGTCGAGTCATTTGCCTATGGGTTATATTATTAGAGGCCTGTTTGTTTTCTCGGGTCCTCTCCTAACTCAAAGTTGTTCTAGGACTTAGCACATAAACTACCCCCCGGAAACAACCCCTGCTCGATTGCAGATATGAGTCAGACGATCAGACCGCAACGTGATTTGCGACCGGCCCTAGTCTTTTTGAACGGCGATCTTTTGGCCGTTCCGATACCGCTTGACCGGGAAGAGGTTATCCTCGGACGCGCGCTCGAGGCGGACGTCCGCGTCAATGACTCGAAGACGTCGCGAAAACACGCGCGGATCAACACCGTCGTCAACACCGCTTCAAACCAAACAACGTACGTCCTCACAGATTTGAGTTCGCGCAACGGAACGCTTCTGAACGGCCAGAAGATACGCCAGGAGACGTTGCAGCACGGCGACAAGATCACGATCGGCGAGCATATCCTTCGCTTTGAGTTCCTCGACGAGATCGACCGCGAATATCATCGCCAAATTCACCGCTTGCTGTCGCATGACGATCTTACGGGGCTGCTTTCGTCGCGCTCCTTTTTTTCCGAACTGCGGCGTGAGTCGGGCAAGGCGCGTGCGGAGGGACGCAAATTCTGCGTGTTGATGATGGACGTCGATTTCTTCAAGAATGTGAACGACACGTACGGTCATCTGACGGGCAGCAAGACGCTCGAAGAAATCGGCTACTGCATCATGCAGAACCTGCGCAGCGGAGATGTCGCCTCGCGCTTCGGCGGTGAGGAGTTTGCGGCGTTCCTGCTCGATGCTTCCCTCGCGCAGGCGTTGGTCGCAGCCGAACGGATCCGGTCCGAGATCGAGGCCGCCGCTTTCAGTGTCATCAGGCAAGGGAGGCCAGCCGCAAAACACCACGTGACGATCAGCATCGGCATCGCGTCTTTCCCGGCTGATTCAGGCGACGTGATCGAGCTTGTCGAAATGGCCGATTCCGCACTTTATCGCGCGAAACGTGAGGGCCGGAATAGAATTTGCGCGTACAGTGAGCTCGATCCCGAAGAAGCAAAGGCGCCGCTTCCCGCCCGCGAAGACTAATCCCGCCGCGACGGCCCCTCATGCGCCGCGCGGATTCGTTCGTCAAACAAACTCACGAGCTTGTAATATTCCTTCTTGTTCAGGATCGTCATTCCCATCAGGCGCAGTTCTTCGCCCGGAAGCATCACTATCAGGCTCTTCGCACCCTTGGTTCCCGGTTTGTTGTAGGTTCCGAGGGCGTCGTTCCACTTGAATTTCCTTTCCGTTTCAGCGGAATCCCAAAACGATTTTGAATACACCGTAAAGCCTTCGGCGTCGCAAACGATCGTCCGTTGCTTCATAAAACTTATCATCAACCAGACGAGTGCGAGAACGGATGCGAATATTACGAACAAGAAGGCCGCAATCCCGCCTGAACTTGTGATCCCCATCCTGGCGAACTTGCTGTTTGGCGTCGGCGGACCGAGATATGCCACGAGGACCGCTAGAAGGACCCAGATAACCAAAGAGAAGACGGTCGTGAAAGCCGCGATCGTGAATGGTTTTTCTTCGAATACTTGCACTTCGTCGGACATTGTCTGCCTTCCTGAAAGTCTGCGAAAATAATCGTCCGGACAGCATTTTTTTGCAACCATCGATTCCGTCCGAACGTGAAACGACACGGAAAAACATTCGTGTTAAACTGTTTTCCGTTTCGAAGATCGCTCGAACGATTTGGAATGATCACTAAGCTTAATCTTGCCACGAATCCGTTCCGGAACCGTACGCTTCCATACCTCATCGCGGCCGTCCTTTTGCTGGTTGCGGTCGGGGGCGCGCTCGGTTCGCTTGCCGGCTGGAGGAACGTCAACAAGCTCAACGAAGTCACAAAAACGGACATCAGCGAAATGAATACGCGGCTGGGCGAGCTCAAGGGCCAGGGCGAGGCCGTGCAGCAGGAACTCTCCCCGGAACAGCGCGAGATCCTGGTCGGAGCCCACAAGCTCGTCGCCAACAAATCGTTCAGCTGGTCCCGTTTGTTTTCGGACATTGAAGGGGTCATGCCCGGCAATGTAAGCGCCGCCCGGATCGTCGTCGACAACGTTTTTCAGGAACGCGATCGGCTCAATGCCGAACTGACCTTCACGGTCCGCAGTTCAAGCTACGCGAACGTCGACCAGATGATCAGCCGGATGAACAATTCCGGGGTGTTCAAGGCTGAAATGCGCAGTCAGGATCTTCAGCAGACCGACCGTTCGACGTACACCGAGTACACGCTTCATCTCATTTACGCCCCGGTCGGCAACATCGTCGTGCCGGCTCAGGTCGATCTTGCGAGCAATCAAGGAGGCGGACGATGACGGAAATCCATCCCGATCAGATTCCCGAGGACGAACCGCCGGTTCACGTTCACGTCGTTTCCGATCGGACGCGTCCAAGGACGGTCTATTCCGGAATGTGGGGGATTCCCGAGATCGCCGTCGTCAGCATCGGCGGTCTCGCGCTCCTGCTTGTCATTCTTTTTTATGCGTTCGTGGTTGTTCCTGCACAGCGTGAGCTCGACTCAAACACCGCGAAGCGAAACCAACTCGAGAACGCGTTGAAACTTGCCCAGGAGCGATACGGAACGATCACTTCGACAAAGGAGAAAGTGGCGGAACTTGTGCGCAGCGCGGACGACTTTGAGACCCGATTCCTGCGCGGCGAAAACGATTCGAAGGTCGCGCTTTACCAGCGCATCAACGGCCTGATCGGGGTACTTGGACTGACGAATACTTCCGGTCCCGACTATACGCCGCTCGAGGTTGTCGGCGACAACCGAACGAAGACGGAAGACCAGTCCACCGGTCGCTCGAAGCACGTCAGCATCTTTCCGGGCGTTTATGTCACGATGACGGTCGACGGCACGTACCAGAATCTCAGGCGTTTCGTACGCGAGATCGAGGGCGGCGGCGAGTTCGTTGTGATCAGTTCGGTCGAGATCGAACCGTCGGATAGCAAGGAGCGAAAATCGCCGCAGGAACTTGCTGCCCAACCGAATCCGGAGACCAATCAGTCGCAACCGGTGGATAAAGGCAAAACATACGGCGAAACTGTAACCTTGAGGATCGAACTTGCATCGTATTACCGGAGACCCGGCTTCAGCGCCCAGACTCCGGAGCCGGGGGCGAATCAATGAGTCTGTTCGAAGGAAAATCCAAAGAGGAAAAGTACAAGATCATTGCGGCCGTCGTTCTCGGCACGCTCGCGGTGATCGCGGTCGGATATAACCTTCTCGGCCTGTTCCAAGGCAGGAAAACCCCAACGACGACATCATCGGCGACGCCCAGCCCCGCGCGTCCGACGAACAGCAACGATTCGGTCGCGCGCCTGCCGGAACAAAGTGAAATCGACAGCATCTATTCGACGATTCCCGTTGTCTATCCGTTGACGCCCACGGGGGCACCGGATGCCGGACGCAACATCTTCGCGTTCTACGAACCGCCGCCGCCGACTCCGTGGAGCCCGACGCCGCCGACCACGCCGACGATCATTCCCAAAACGCCGCCGCCGACGCCTGAACCGCCGCTGAAAGTTTACGGATTTTCGCCGGCAAGCGTCTTCGCCGGCACATCAGGATTCGATATCCAGGTCAGCGGTGCGGGATTCACGCCCGAAACGCGGATCTTCTTCAACGGCACGGAACTTCCGACAAAGTACTACGGGCCGGACCGGCTGTCGGCTCAGATCCCGTCCAATTACATCGCATCGTCCGGACAAAAACAGATCTTTTTGCGAACTCCCGACGGAAAGCTGTATTCGGAACCGACGTTTTTCAATGTCGAGGCAGCGCCGCGGCCGACTTTCCAGTATGTCGGAATCGTCGCACCAAAGCTCGGGAACAACGCGACCGCCTATCTTCAGGAAGGCACCGCGACACCGCAGCCGAAGCGGCTCGACGATCGCGTCGGCGTCTGCGCGGGTGACAGCGCCGGCTGTTTCAGACTTGTCAGCATTTCGCGCGATCGTGTGATCGTTCAGGACGTGAAACTCGGATTCCGGTACACGGTGGACATCGTCAAGCCGTCCTCATCGTCGCAGAGCACAACGACCTTCAACCCGCGCAACGATATTCGGACTCGGGAAATGAATCCGTTGCCGAACGTCGTGAATCCCGCCGTGAACCCGAACAATCCGGACTGTCCGCCGGGGATTCCGTGTAACCTGCCGCGTTACCAGCCGAATCAGAATGCCAATCCGCAGCAGCGGGATCAGAAACAAAAGAAGGACGTCGATGATGACGGCGATGATGGCGACAACTGATCCAAAGAACAGAAAGTGCCGCCGGGTTCGATCGGACGCCGGGATGTCTCTAATTGCGTTGCTCGCGGCGATGACGATCATGGCCACGGCCCTTCTCGCGGTCGCCCCGACGGTTTATATCGAGGTTCAGCGCGAGAAGGAACTCGAGGCAATCCGTCGCGGAGAGGAAGTTGCGGAGGCGATCCGGCAATACGTGATGTTTTACCGCGGAGCCAAGCTCCCGAACTCGATCGACGATCTTGTCGAAGGACTTCCGCAGGGAACGAAGAAGCGCATGATCCTGCGTCCGTCGGCGGCCATCGATCCGCTCAGCGAAGACGGCAAATGGCGTCTGATCCGTCCCGAGAGCCAAGCGTTCCTGAAGTTCGGCAAACGAGTCCAGATCTTCAATAACGGCGTCTTGCCGTCGAGCCCGGAACCACGGCAATTCCTCGACCGTTACGCGATCCCTCTCGTGAACATCGTAAATACGGCCGATCCCAGCGAAGTTCAGGAGGCAGATGACACCGAGATCGAAGATGTGACTGAAAACGTCCAGTTCATCGGTGTCGCGAGCCAAAGCCGGACCAAATCGGTGTTGAGTTATTACGGTATCGAGAATCATTCCAAGTGGATCTTCACTCCTCTTTTTCGCGGCAGCGGTCCGGCCGCCGTCAATCCGAGGGCCAGACAAGACCAACCGCAACAATAAGTCGGCTCGACCCGGTCATGTTCGTATTGATCAGGTAGATCGGTACGAGTCCGTGTCAGCGGCAGGCGGACTCCTGTTGCCGAAGCCGCCGTACGAACCGGTCGGATCCGTACTTCGCTTGACAATCTATTTGTTTAGAATTAGAATAATTCTAAAGCTAGGAGGCAATCATGGAACTGCATAAAACAAAAATAGACATTGAAAAGGGCAAACGTGAAGCGATCGTCGGAATTTTGAATTCGCGCCTCGCGGATGCGATCGACTTGAAATCGCAAGCGAAACAGGCCCATTGGAACGTCAAGGGGACGAATTTCATCGCCCTTCACGAACTTTTTGACCAGGTGGCGACGGACGTCGAGACGCACATCGACGACATCGCGGAACGTATCACCACGCTCGGTGGTACAGCGATCGGAACGGTTCGAACAGCGGCGCAAAACTCGACGTTGTCGGAATATCCGCTTGAGATCACCGACGGTGCCGATCACGTTGACGCGCTTTCAACGGCACTTTCTGATTTCGGGAAAAAGGTCCGATCGGCGATTGACGAGACCGACGAACTGGGAGACGCCAACTCCGTGGACCTGTTCACCGGCATATCCCGCTCGATCGACAAGTTCCTGTGGTTCGTTGAAGCGCACCAGCAGTAGACGGTAGACAGTAGACGGTAGACAGTAAACGGTAGACAGTAGACGGTGGACAGTATGAACATAGTGAGTAGGCGATTGGCCCTCTCATGTCTACCGTCTACCGTCTACTGTCTACTGTCTACTGTCTACTGACTACCGTCTACTGACAAGCGTTCAGTAATCAAAAACGATATTGCAGAACGCCTTGACGCCGACGTCGAGACGCGAATCGTCGATGAAGAAGTCGGGCGTGTGATGCGCCGCGGATTTTTTCTGATCCTTTCCCTTAGGCATCCCGCCGACAAAGAAGAAGAACGCCGGCGCCTTCGAGCCGTAAAACGCAAAGTCTTCCGCGCCCGTCACCCAATCGTTTTCCGCCACATTTTCCTTACCGGCAGCCTTCTCAAGTGACGGCAACATCTTTTTCACGAGTCCCGGTGTATTAAAGGTCACCGGCGTTTTTGCATCGATCGTCACTTCGGCCGTCGCACCCTGACTCTCGGCGATCTTCTCGGCCGTGATCTTTATTTTCTCGTGGACCTCTTTCTGGATGTTCGCGTCGAGCACGCGGATCGTGCCCGCCATCGTCAGTTCTTCCGGAATGATGTTCTCGCGCACTCCGGCATTGATCTTTCCGACCGTGATCACGACCGGCGATTTCGTCAGCTCGGATTGGCGCGAAACGATCATCTGAAGGCCCTGGATGATCGACGCCGAGACTGCAATCGGATCGATCCCGAGCCAAGGATACGCGCCGTGCGACTGTCGGCCCTTGATCTTGATCGAGAACCAATCGCTCGAAGCCATGATCGCGCCGGGCTTGTACTTGATCTGGCCGATCTCGGTCTGGGCGTTGATGTGAATTCCAAAGATCGCATCGATCTTTGGGTTGTCCATTACTCCTTCGCGCACCATCACATCGGCGCCGCCTTCCTCGCCCGCCGGCGGACCTTCCTCGGCGGGCTGAAAAATGAAGACGACGGTTCCGCGAAGTTTCGATTTCATTCCCGCGAGAACTTCCGCCGCGCCGAGCAGCATCGCGACGTGCGTGTCATGCCCGCACGCGTGCATGACGCCGACCTGCTGTCCGTTGTATTCAGCCTTTTCCTTGGAAGCGAACGGCACGGCGACACGTTCCGTCACCGGCAGGCCGTCCATATCGGCCCGCAATCCGATCGTCGGCCCCGGCTGCGTTCCGCGCAGTATGCCGACAACGCCGGTCCGCGCGATTCCTGTGCGAACTTCAAGCCCCAACCGCCGAAGATTTTCCGCGACGAACTTTGACGTCTTGAATTCCCTGTTCGAAAGTTCCGGGTACTGATGCAGATGCCGGCGCCATTCGATCACCTTCGGCATCAACTTATCGGTCGCGGAATTGATCTCGACGCTCATGTCGGCGGCCGGGACGGAAACGGCGGCGATCACCGCCAGAAGGAACGCGGAAATTATTGATCTCATTTGTTGCACGGAACTCCTCGGATTGAAGTGATGGAATTCTAACGCGTTAACGTGAACAAGGTAAAGAAAGTCACTGCTTTTTACCGATCAGCGTCTGCGCCGCCTCGACCAGGACCCGGGCCGGGGATTTGCCGAGATTGCGAGGCACGCTCGAATTGACCTGCAGTGCGAGCGCGAGGCGATGTTCCGGAAAGTACATCATTTCGGTCATGTAGCCAGGGAAAAAGCCGCTGTGCCCGTACGAGATTCCAACAGCGGTCGGCCGGATGATCACGCCGAGTCCGTACTTTGCTTCCCGACCAAGCATCGGCGCCGATACAGGGTCAAGCGCCTGCGGAAGCATCTTGTTGTCAAACGCGCGTCCTTCATAAAAGTCCGCGGCCCAGCGCGCGAGATCGCCGGAATTGGAGACCATTCCGCCGCCGGTCCACTCAAACTGCGGATTGATCGCGAAAGTGCCGTTGCTGATCACCTTGTCGGACCCGGTGAATTCGTTGCCCTCGCCGGCGTATCCCTGGACCAGTCCTTTCAGTCGCCGCTTGTCCTGCGGAAAAGTAAGTTTGAGTTTCAGACGCTTGAGAAGCTGCTTGCGCGCGAGATCGTAATAGCGCTTCCCGGTCACCTTTTCGATGATCATTCCGAGCACGATGTAGTTCGTATCAGAGTAATCCCAACCCTTTCCGGCCTCGAATGGCGCCTTCGAATCGAAAAGATATGCGATCAGTTCTTCCGGACGCCATACCTTGTCGGGCGACGCCTTCAGGTCCGCGAGAAACTTATCATTGAATTCGTACCGGACTAACCCGCTTGTATGGTTCATCAATTGGCGGACCGTTATCGAACGCGCGTTCGGAAGCCGGTCGAACCATTTCTCGGTTCCCAGATAGCGTTCGATCTGGGTGTCGAGTTCGATCTTCCCGTCGGCGACGAGTTGCAGCGCGATCGCCGCCGCGAATGTCTTCCCGACGCTTCCGGCGAGCATCACGTCGCTCGGTCTCATCGGTGTTTTCGACTCAAGATCCGAATATCCGACGGCGAGCGAAAAGCAGTCGGTTCCGTTCCGGCAAACCCCGAGCGTCGCGCCCGCGAACTTGCCGGCCTTGTGCCATTCGTCAAGTTGTCCTTGGATCTTCGTCCGTGCCGGATCCTGCGCGTGGGCGGCCCAGACAAACAACAGAACAACGACGGTCCTTGTAAATATTCTCATTGCTTAACTTTTGGGTGCCTGCATGTTCGTCGCCGGTTTGACCTCGCCGCGATGACACGTCGTGCAATTGACCGTCGGTTTTTCGCTTGCGAGGCCCTTGACCGACTTCAGCAGATCGTTATTGATCTTGCCGACCATCGCCACCATTTCC
Organism: Acidobacteriota bacterium; assembly: GCA_029557535.1. Classification (GTDB taxonomy): domain Bacteria; phylum Acidobacteriota; class Blastocatellia; order Pyrinomonadales; family Pyrinomonadaceae; genus JAFDVJ01. The sequence continues at coordinate 17,965 of JAKQII010000305.1, read as the reverse complement.
CGCGTCACCCCTTTCGGTCGCTTCTCGTCTGATTCCCATTTGTCGGGGATATGGCAATGGGTGCAATCGACCCCGAGCGAGCGGGAATAGCCGAAGTCCATGATCCCGAGAACCCGGCCCGCCGGAACGCCTTTCAGCGTCTGGATGTTCCTGAAGACCTTCTCGGCCGGTTCCTGCTCCTTGCCCTTGATCATTTCCCGCAACTCGGCAAGTGCGGCGGCCTTGTCGAAATCGGCCGGAAGATTCGGGGTTTTCGTCTGCGCGACCGACGGATCGCCGGAAATGAACGAAACGGACACGATGGCCGCGAAGACGGCCGACATGAGCAGGATTCTCAGTCGATTCTTCATAAGTTTCTCCTAATCTTTGAAAAGTTCCTTGCGGATCGGATTGTCGGGTCGTTCCTCGTCCCACGAAGCGGCGGAGATCCACCAACGCGAGCCGTCCCAAAACAATTCGACGCTGTTGACGCCGCTGCCCTTCGACTTCCCGTCGGCCGTCGAGTATTCATACGCCGAAAAGACGTGCGCGAGGTTCCCGAACCGCCGGACGACGCGCTTCGTTTCGCGCTCGGTGAACCCTTCGCCCACGAAGTACTCGTTGGATCCGTCGACGTACGAACGGTGGTCCATGACGCGTGCCACGACCTTGCCGTCGCGTGTATCAAGAGCGACGAACCGGATTTCCGGAATGTAGAGCGTCCGGTCGCGCGACCATTGGCGCGGGACGCCTTTTCCGCCCGAGATCGTTTCGTAGAACGCCTTCATGATGCCGTCGATCGTTGAAACGTCCGCCGGGTTTGCGTCGATCTTCGGAACTTCGACAGCTTTCAGATCGCGGTCGCAGTTGAATTCGAGCGTGGAAGCGGCGTTCCCGATCCGCCAGCCGTCGGCCGTGCGGACAAGATTGAACGTGTTCGTTCCGCAATGCGAGAATTTTTCGCCGACATGAAACGTGTAGCGTCCGCTGACGATCGCCAGATCGCCGGTGATCCGGACGTCTTTCGACGCCATCTTCTCGACATATTCGGCGCCCTTCGATTCGGAGATCGCTTTGGCGAAACTCTCGGCCGTAAAGACGCGGGTCGTCGAGATGCCCTTGCCGTCGCGCGGCTTGTCGATGGCGACGAGTTGTCCGCTCGGCAAAAACAGCGCGCGGATGCCCTCGAAACTGCGTTCACGCATCGCCGCGAAAAGTTTGTCCGGCACCGAAGCCGCGTCGTCGATGTCGCCGGCACGCGCGACCGTCACCATCAGCAGACATGAAAACAGAATTATCGTCAGTCTTTTCATTTTTCATCCAACGAACCCGCGATCCGCGGCGCGATCTCGTCGAGCCAGCGGTCGAGTTCCGTCTGAGAATAGTACTTTCCTTTGAGGATGACACCCGCGCGGCGTTCTGTCGCGGAAATATCGACGAGCGGGTTCGAGTTCAAGAGGATCAGATCCGCCTGTTTTCCTTTTTCAACGGTGCCGGTCGTCCTGATCGTGCCGAAAAAGAGCGCGGGGTTCCTGGTCGCCGCCTCGAGCGCGGCGAACGGCGACAATCCGGCGTCGTTCAAAGCCTTCAGTTCGCGGTGCATAGAAAATCCGTAGAGCCAAAGGAACTCGGGCGTATCGGACCCGGCGAGGATCTTTCCGCCGGCGTCGTAGATCGCCCTGATCAGCTTGTCCTTGATCGCGACCCATTTCGCGCGTTTCTCGAGCGGGACCTGATTGAGGCGCGTCCGTTTCATGTAATTGAGATAGAAGTCCTGCTTCTTTTTCGGATAAAACCTGAAATCCGGCTGTGCACGGACCGATTCCTCCGTGCGCGGCAACCCGAATGTGTTCTTCATGAAATGCTGCGTCGGATCGACGAACGGGTTCGATTCGACGGTGCGCTTGGCGATCAGCGGAATTTTTGACATATCGACGTAATCAAGGCTTTCCCAATTCTTCGGATCGTAAATGTATAGATCGGAAACGGAGCCTTTCATCGGCGCGTTGTCGGCAAGGAGCGCTTCGAGATAGCCGTCGAGGTGCTCGATCTGCTGGCGGGCCTTGAGCGCGCGATCGAGTCCGACAAAACGGCTGTCCGCATGCCCGACTATACGGATCCCGATCTTCGCCGCCTCGTCGACCGCCGCCTCGTAAACATCGGCCTTGATGAACGTCGTGAACTTGATGTAGTCGTAGCCCGCAGCCTTCGATTTGCGCACCGCATCGCGCGCTTCTTCGGGCGTATTGACGACAAAATCATTTCCCTGTTCGCGTCCGGTCAGGTGCGGGCTCGCCGCGTAGATCGTCGGCGCGATGATCTCGCCACGCGCGGACTTTGCACGAAGGACAAGTTGATCGGGCGTTCCGATCATCAGCCTGATCGTTGTCACGCCGTTCGCGATCATCACCTTCAATTCGTCTTCGGCGATCGATTTCGGAAATTCCGCGTCGTCCGACATCAGGTGCGTGTGCATGTCCGCGAGTCCCGGGATCAGATATTTCCCTGTTCCGTCGATCACGTTTGCGCCCTTCGGAATCTTCACTTTCGGGCCGATCTCGGCGATCAGTCCGTCTTTGATGATCACGGTTTGATTGGCCAAAACGCGCTCGGTGTCCATCGGAATGACGTTGACGTTCCTGATCGCCACGGTCTGCGCGAGCGCGGCCGCCGCCAGAAAAAGAGTCGATATGATTACGGTTATTATTTTTTTCATGATCTATTTCGGAGCGCGTGTCGAAGCGATCGCGGTCAATTTCCAAACACCGCGGATCTTCTTGTAGGTCGCGATCCACGAAAAAACGTCGGTCTCTTCCACTTCAGCTCCGGCAGAATTCCTGGTTTTCAGTCTCACGCGTTTGCGAACGATCGTGTACGCGAGAGTCGAATCATCGGAAACCCTGATCACGGGCGGCTCGACATCGTCCCACTCGATGAAGGTCGAATTTCGGAAGTAGGATTCGAATCTGCCCAGGCTTTTCTCACGGTCCGGCCGCTCGACGGCACCGTTCCTAACGTCCGCAAACTCATCCGCGAACGTTGAAACCAGGAGTTTTGCTTCGCGGTTGAAGTGCGCCGCCCGTGCGCTGTTATGGACGGCGAGAATTTCAAGCATCGACGCCACTTTCGGCGGGACCGCGAACGTTTCGTCGCGGTTTTGGTTGAGCTTTATCTCGCGAAACCTAAGAACAAAATCGCCCGTTTTGTCGGTCGCCGTCGCAACAGCCGGCAATGTCAGCGTCCCGACCTTTTTCCATTCGCTGAAAACCGTGCGAATCGTCTCGGCGGTCCCGCTGAATGGATTGCGGACCGTAAATCCGATCAGAAGTCCGCTGGACCTGGAAAAAAAGACCGCGGCGTCGTTGCCGAGCTCATCCTTCGAATCAAGCCTTACCGCCGGCACGCCCCCGAACTCGGACTCGCCGCCGTACTTGAAATCGTGAAACCGCGTCCCGATCTCGAGGGCGATCCGCTGATAGTCGTGCGCCCGCCAGACGAACGTCTCCTTCCTGTCGGCGAGGTCGAAATCACCGTCGGCGCGGCTCGTCCAGGATGTCAGACCGTTTTGCGTTCCGATGTAGTTGTTGCCGTTCGGCCGGAATTGGCGAAAGACCAATCTAAAACCGTTCGCGGAGTCGATTTCGGTCGTGTACTTTCCGTTCGGACCGGTACAGTCGGCGATCGCGTTGATCGAACGAACGTTGTCGCGGTCGCGACTCGGACCGATCGCTTCGAGCGAACGTTCGATAACGGTTGCGGGCGAGATCTGAGACACCGCGGTGATTGCGGCAAGAATGACGATCGATAGTACCGAGGCGGTTCTTTGCATCATTGTTTACTTGCCGGCCTTTTTCGACAGTTCGCCGAACGCCGCCACCGTCGCCGAAAGGAACACGTAGTTCTCGAAAACGAACCTCAAGTGTTGCGAATTGCCGGCGAAAAACTTCTCGAATTCGTTGAGATCGAACGATTTACGCATTTCATCAAGGTCCTCGCCGCGCGCCTTCGAGGCCACGGCCTGCGTCTTTATCGAACGCAACATCTTGATCATTTCACGAGCGAACCCGCCGTCGCGCATGACCGGGCCGTGGCCCGGAACGATCGTTTTCGCATTGAGCGCGAGCAGCCGTTCGAGCGTGTCCGCGTATTCGAGCGGGAACGACGTCGATCCGATCAGCGGCACCGGCGAAACGATCAGATCGCCGCACGCAACGATCTTTTCCTTCGGCAGATTGACGACGATGTCCGCACCCGTGTGCGCCCGGCCGAGAAAGAGTACCTCGATCGTCCGTTTGCCGTCGTTGATCTCAAGCCGGTCGCGGACGGTCCTCGTCGGAAGGATGATCTCGAAGTTCGGTGATTCGGCGAGAAACGATTCGACGAGCTCGATGTCGCTCGCATAACCGCGTCGTTCTTCGTTGGTGATGGGCAGTCCGGCGATGTTCTTTCCGTCTTTCAGGCACCGTTTGAATAGCGCGACAAGGCCAGGTCCGTTCTCGACCGATCCCTTGCGGTTCGCCGCACCGATGTTCGGAAGATCGGTGAGCGTACTTTCGTGGGCGATGAACTCGACGCCCGGAAATGCATCGCGGTAGGCACGATTGCCGGTACTGTGATCGTCGTGCCAGTGGGTGCTGACGACGTAGCGGACGGGTTTCGAGGTGATCTTCCGAAGTTCGGCGATCACCTCGCGGGTGTACGACGCGGCGATGTTCGTATCGACGACGGTGACGAATTTCTTGCCGACGATGATTACAGTGTTCGGATTGAACCAAAGGGACGCCGGTTCGGTCCGAATCACCGCATAAACGTCAGGCGCGACCTTTTCGACCGTGAAGTTTCCCGCCACGCCCGTTATCGAAAACGCAAGGAGCGTCGCGAACAGGATCGTGATGCGTGAAACAATGTCCATCGATTATTGCTTGGCCGGAACCGGCGGCGGTTTGAGCGCCTTTTCAGTCTCATTGCAGCCGCCGGCGTCGATCGACGAAACTGCGTTCGCGACCTTCCAGACACCGTCGAGGCGTACCAACTGAAACGCGTTCAGGCCACAGTGCGACAATTTGCCGTCGACGAAAAACGCGTAGCGACCCGAGATCAGGGCGATGTCGCCGTCAACCTCGACCTTCGGCGCGTACATGTCTTCTTTGATCTCGCCTTTCTTTTCGGCGAAGTTCTTCGAGAACGTCTCGCCCGTGAAAGTCACGGTCCGTTTCTTTCCGTCGCGCCCGGCAACGATCGCGACGAGGCTCGATTCCTTTGTCCAGACCTCGGCGATCGCCGGCGGATTGTGGTTCGCCATTTCGGCGAACATCTTGTTGATCACTGAGAGCGCATCGGATTTGTCGTCCGACTTCTGCGCAAAACCGGTTGTCGAGAGCGCGATCCCTATCGCGATTGTCAAAAGTGCTTTTTTCATAGATTCGCTAATTGTTATCCAGTTTGAGCGGCTTGTCGACCTTCGGTCGCGTCGCGCGATTGGCGAGTTCCCAGCCGGTCGCCAAGATCGTCCGCACGGTTTTCTCCATCGCTTCGAAATTGATCTTCTCCACCGAGTCGCTCACCTGGTGGTAATCGGCGTGACTGCCGTCCATATAGAAGATGATCGGGATCCCCTTCCGGGCGTAGTTGAAATGGTCGGATCGGTAGAAAAACCGTTCGGGATCGTTCGGATCGTCGTATTTGTAGTTAAAGCTCAGATTTAGGAAGGCCTTGTTCGTCGCCTCGCTGACCTCGCCGAGTTCCGTGCTCATCATCTTTGACCCGATCAGAAATATCTCGTTCGGCTTCGGAAGGGCCTTGTTCTTCGGATGGTTCTCGTCACCGGGATTCTGGTACCGACCGATCATGTCGATATTGAGCTGGGTAATGATCGACGTGATCGGGACCGTCGGGTGATCGGTGAAATACTCGCTGCCCCAGAGTCCCTTCTCTTCTCCGGCGTGCCAGATAAAGAGGATCGAGCGCTTCGGTTTCTGTGCCGACTTCGAAAGGGCTTCGGCCATCGCGAGGACCGAAACCGTTCCCGATCCGTCGTCGTCGGCACCGTTGTAGATCTTGTCCGGGCCCGGCGCGTTGGGATTAATCCCGACATGATCGTAATGCGCCCCGATCGCGACGTATTCGTTTTTCAGCGCCGGATCAGATCCTTCGAGGATCCCGATCACGTTTTTCGTGAATGTCTCCTCGGTCTTTACTCCGACGCGAAGGCTCATCGACTTCGCACCAAACTCCATCGGATCGCCGAATTCACCCTGCGCGATCCGTTGGAAAACGGCCGATCCGCTCAGCTTTTCGCCGGCGAACAACGACGCTAAAAGCCGCGGATGAGCGGTGATGATCGGGATCTTGATCGCACTTCCCGAACCGAACGATACCGATCCTGTCTCGGTCTGCGCCATGCGCAATCCGTCCCAGGAAGCGATCGTGTTGAAATTCGGAAACTGGATCACGGCCCGCGCGCCGTGGGTCTGGGCGTAAGCAGGAGGCGAGAACCAATCAACGCCTGGCGTTCCCTGTTGAAGATCCTGGAATGTAACGCCGTTCGGCAGGCTGTTGGCGACGACGACGATCTTGTCCTTCACGTCGATACCGTCGTAGGCGTTGACGTTCTTCGACTTCACGACCCAGCCGTGTCCGACGTAAACGATCTTGCTCGGCGGCACCGTTCCGGCATTGTAGTTCGCGAGAAAGTCGTCGCCGTAATTGAACGACCGCCCGTTGAGCTCGAGGCTGGTTCCGGCGGCATCTATGCGGTTTCTCTTCAGCGGCACTTTCTGGAAGTACGTCCCGTCGCCGCCGCCGGGTTTCAGTCCCCATGCTTTCAGATGCGACGCAATAAAAAGCGCGGCGATATCGAGTCCGCGCGACGGAGTGTCGCGGCCTTCCAGGTCGTCCGAGGCGATGAATTCGAGAAAGTTCCGAAGTTGCGCGGCGGTGACCCCGTCGGTGTTTCCGAAACGCGCAACGCTGGTCGTCGCGGCCGGACGGTTGCGCGTCTGCGCCGCCAGCGGGATCGCCGCCGACCAGATGACGAGCAATAAAATGAATGCAGTTATTCGTTTCATTTGTAGATAATAGTATTCGAACCCACGGTTTCCGCGCGGTCAGCATGACCTGCCGGTGAAGGATAAGCTAAGAAAACACCGACCGATCTGCTTCCCGTTTCTCGCCACGGCAGCCGCGAGTCCGAATCTTGCTACTTCCGATCGCGGAAGTACTTGTTTTGGAGTTGCTTACAAATTTGGTCGGGCGCCCCGGCAATCATATGGGTAGCATTATGTCCTGTTCCCATCAGCCAATCCACACGATCTGTTGCCTCGCCTGAACGCCCGATACGGTCGAAAGGTCAACCGACGACGATCACCCAGCTCCGCCAGCAAATGATCACCGAGACCGCCAGAAAAATCAGCGTTGTCGAATTCAGTTTGCTTCGCACGGGTAATCCTCCAATTCGGTTTCTTTCGTCCGCATGCAATTTACGGCAATCGCGACGCAAGGGATCAGGATTTGTGACGAAGCGAAGGATTTTGTGACGAGTTGCCTTTAAGCGGGCCTATTTGTCGAATTTTGACGCCAACGAGTCGCGAAGCGATGATACCGTCCATTTGCGATTTTCGATTTTCGATTGGACGAAGGTTGCGGCGCGCCGTCACCTCCGACGGGCTGGGGCAGACAGGCGACCGTTGGGTTAATTCATGATTGCGACATTCGCAGGTCGGGAAGAGACGCATTCGATTTGCGATTTTGGATTTTCGATTTTCGATTGGACGAAGATTGCGGCACGCCGTCACCTCCGACGGGTTGGGGCAGACAGGCGACTGTTGAGTTAATTCATGAACAATCCGCCTACCGGATTGAACGGGCTTGGCGCGTTTGCATTCCCAAAATCAGTTGTCGTTCCAATGCTATCGACGACCGGATACACCCAATATGATTACCACACCGGTGCCATCGTGAATTTAGAGGACATTAATGGCCTGATAACGAAGGCATCGTATGCGGACCCGCTTGATCGACAGACTCAGGTTGTGTATGCGGTTGGATCCGAGTTTGAACGGCAGGAAACTGTTGCATATTGCGATTCAGAGCGGCGAACAACTACGACAGGAGATCGATTTGTCTTGAATGACAACGCGGCGCACGGTGAGACGCTTTATGACGAATTCGGAAGGGTGATCGAGAGCCGACGGTACGATTCGGACGGATACGTTGCGGTTCGGACCGAATATGATGCGCTCGGGAGAAAGAATCGGGTCACGAATCCGTTCAGACCGACAATAAACGAGACTCCTCTTTGGACAGAATCCACATTCGACTCGCTCGGGCGTGTGCTTGAAATCGAAACGCCGGACGGTGCAAAGGTGCTGACGAGTTTCTTTGGTAATACGGAAACAACTACAGACCAGGCCGGAAACAAGAGGCGCTCCGTTTCCAACGGCATCGGACAACTAATCCGGTTGGATGAACCAAATGCCGGCGGCGAACTCGGCGAGATAGGTGCTCCCTACCAGCCGACAAACTATTCTTATGACGCTCTTGATAACCTCATCAGCGTACAACAGATCGGTACAAGTGAGGTACAGTGCGGCGGAGTCCTCACATATTGCGAGCAGAATCGAAGCTTCAATTACAGCGGGCTCTCGAGACTGCTTTCGGCCCAAAACCCCGAATCGGGTACGATCCAGTACGCCTATGATCCGAATGGAAATCTGACGACCAAGACGGACGCGCGGGGTGTCGTAACGGCATACGTTTACGATGCGTTGAATCGTGTGACGGCGCGAAACTATTCGAACGAACCGTCCGGACAGAATCCGACTCCGAATGTCGCCTACACGTACGACGCTCCTGCGGTCGCTTTCTCTAAAGGCAAATTGACCAAGGTCGACAATGGTTTTTCAAAAACCGAGTTTACCCAGTTCGACAATATGGGCCGGGTAATAAAAAGCAGGCAGACGACGGACGGGACCGTCTATAATGAGATGGAGTACACCTACAACCTCTCCGGCGCGCTAATCGAAGAGAAATATCCGTCGGGAAGGGTCGTCAAAAACACGCCTGATAATGACGGTGACCTGATGCAGATCCAAAGCGCGAAGGCGAACCAGACGCTGCGCAACTATGCGAACGGATTCACGTACACGGCGGCGGGAGCGGTCAGCGCGATGAGGCTCGGGAACGGCAAATGGGAGAGCACGCAATTCAACTCAAGGCTTCAGCCGACCAGAATCGGCCTCGGCGGATCGGCTTCTGACCAGAGCCTGCTCAAACTCGATTACACTTACGGCGTCGTCGAGAACAATCAGCTCAACACGGCGAAGAACAACGGCAACATTCAGTCGCAGACGATCACGGTTCCGGCCGTAGGTTCGTCGATCGGTTTCACGGCCGTCCAGACCTACAACTACGACGCGCTGAACCGGATCGACGACGCGACCGAGATGGTCACGCCTGCCGGATCAAGCACCGCGACGCAGAGCTGGAAACAGGACTTTTCGTTCGACCGTTACGGCAACCGAAACTTGGTCGAAGAAAATTCGACGACACTTCCCAAAAACTGCATCAACAGTACCGTTGTTTGCGATTCGGATAAGAAGATATTCAACCCATCGATTTCGACGTCGACGAACCGGATCGATCTCGATCAGGACGGTGACAACGTGAACGATTACGCAGTTGATCTGTCTGGAAACACGACCAAATACGCTGACGGAACGACGTTTGTTTTTGACGCCGAGAACAAGCAGATCGAGGTCAAGAATCCGTCGAATGGGACGATCGGAAAATACTGGTACGACGGCGATGGCCGAAGAGTAAAGAAACTCGGCTGGATAAACGGCCGGTGGGAAGAAACCATTTTTGTCTTTGACGCATCTTCACGACTGGTGGCCGAATACTCGACAATCCTGAACCCGACCCCGCAGGTGGCATATCTGACCAACGACCACCTCGGCAGCCCGCGGATCAACACCAACGAAAACGGCGCCGTCGTCTCAAGACACGACTACCGCCCCTACGGCGAAGAAGTCGCGGAACGAATGCACACGCAATACGCCGGCGACACGATCCGAAAGCAGTTCACGGGGTATGAACGGGACGTTGAGACAGAGCTTGATTATGCAAAGGCGAGATACCATAACTACAATCATGGGCGCTTCACGATTCCAGACGACTTTCTAAAGGACACTAAAACTATTGAACCTGCAAGTTGGAATCTTTATGTTTATGTCAGAAATAACCCAGTAAAATATGTTGACTCAAGCGGCGAGAGTGTTGACGGTTCAGGACTTTCTGATGATGAACGAACACGACTGATTGCAGAATTCGCAAGAATCACAGGTTATCGCGTGGAAGACCTTTATTTTAATTCTAATGGATTACTAGTTGTTGCTGACGGAGCAAGGTCAACTGGTGGTTCTGCAACTGCTCGACGTTTATTAAATGAAGCAATTAACTCATCGTGGGAGTTTGTCCTTGTCGGAGTTAATACGACGGACGTAGCATTCGCCAACCATGCGCCAGTTCCTGGTTCGCCAAGATACAATGAAAATGGGCAAAGAGTATCTCATCTGGTCGGACAAGTAAGAGTTGATTTTGCCGATTTCAATAATGCTGTTTTTGAGAACGATACAGCAAGACAGTCATTTTCACTAGGAATTGTCATATTACACGAATTTGTTCATGGACTTTATGACAAATTAGATGACCATAAAGGAGGAGGTGCTGGAGAAATTGAAAATAATTGGATAAATCCGATTCGAGAAGAATTAGGCTTACCTACTAGAGATTCATATTTTGCAAACTTTATCAGTCAGGAAGAAGCCAGTACTTATTCGCTGCAGACGCAACAGGGTGTAAGGTTGTCTTTTACAAAATATGAGACAATTCCACCGATTGATTCAAGTCTTACTTCTCAACCAGAAAATACCTATCCAGCGACTACCCATGTTTATTGGCAAATAAATACAGTTGGGGGGAAAATAAGATGATAAGCATTATCGGGCTCAAATTTAGAATTTCGGTAATTGGAATTGCCTTTTTGGTTATGGTATCTAATCTCTTTTGTTCATCGGTGGTTCAAGCACAAAGAATTGATTGCAGCGATCGGCAAATTGAAAATTCATTAAGAATTTTGGGCAAAAGAGTTGGTGGAGAGAGTAAAGCTATCTCTAATTTGTTTAAGGTTGGAGATGAATGCATTGATGACTTAATTGTTATTTTGAATGGTAACGACTTTCAAATGAGTGTAGCAGCACAGGAAGCTGTTAGATATTTGGGAAACGAAAAGGGATTAAGGGCTTTGGACAATTGGAATAAAGCGAATAAAAGATCTTATCCAGTGTGGGGACCTGTCCCGATTCCAATCATAGATTTTGACTATGAGATGATTGATTTATTGTTAATTGAAGACGATAAACAAGTTGTGGGATTAGCTTTATCACGGTATATTTATGCACTTGCAATTGATAGGAAATCGTCCAAATCTGAAGTATTGCTTCAAAAAGTTCTGCAGAGACTTAGATCTGTTGAAAATGAATCCATCACAAACCGGATTGTTAATCGGCTCAAGAGTAACTACCCGCTAAAACCCTTCTCTGAAACTAAAACGGTTGAAGACGCAGTTTTAGAAAATGCCTTTTTTCTAAGCGAAGAAGACAAAAAAGTTACCCGAGCTGAACTTCTGAGTTTTAACGCGAAGGGAGATAAAGCACTAATTGAGTTGCATCTTTCTCGTGGTTTTCTCGCAGAAGAGTGGTATCACGTTGTGGTTGAAAAAGAAGTAAATGGTTGGAAGTTTTTCTCAATTACATTCACTAAACAGTCTTGACCAGAAGAGTAAAGTCCTGGAGGGTGTAAATAAGCGGCCATTGATGGTGAACTGATCGACGGTTTGCTGAAGGGAGAGTTCGGGACGTTGCCGCTCGAGGTACACGGGACAGGAACGGGACGTTCGAGCAGATCATCGGCATCAGACGCGGTTCACGGAATTTCGACGGCACCAACATCTCGATGAATGCGCGGGTCAGCGATGCTCAACCTCGGACGCCCGGCCGGAACATTACCGGTCAGAAAATTTGACGACAGGACGACCGATCGCGGATCGCGCGGCATGTCGTTTTTTGTTTTGCAAGAAAATCTTTGCAACGGCTGAACCGCAGGAAAAGGCCCGGAAGACAATTGGCGTTGTCACCCGGGCCGGCGGTAAGCCAATCGAAACGGAACGTTCCGAAAGATGCGCACCACTTCAATCCGCATCTTAGGTCATTCCGTTTCACCAATCAACCGAAGGAAGAAGATGGACGCCCGATAATCCGATGGCGGAAACGGGCGCTCGTGAAAGGTGAAACATGAAGAAGAACTCTCCGCGCAAGCGACGAACATCGGTCAATACCCATCAATCAGAAGAGTCCGGCAAGGATCCGGACCGCTACGGCAAGCGCGCGCTGGTCGTGCTGTCACTTTTCGTCCTTCTGACCTTCGGCATCGGGGCGATCGCCTCATGGCGCGGCAGCCGGTCGCCGAACAGCCCGGTTCCGTTTTCGACGCCGCCGCCGATGCCGGCCGCGCAGCCTGCGCGAGAATACGTTTACGCGGGTAGCGCGCTGGTCTCTTCGGTCGAGCCCTTCTATGAGCCGCCGAGCGATCTCGGCGTCTGGCGTCCGTCGAACGGCACCTGGTACATCCTCAACTCGACCACGCAGCAAAGCACGTCGCAACAGTGGGGCATCTCGACCGACATCGCCGCACCGGGCGACTTCGACGGCGACGGGAAAACTGATTTCTGCGTATTCCGGGCCGGCACCTGGTACATCATCCAAAGCTCGAACGGCGCGAATTCATATCCGTCCTACGGTTCATCGGGAGATATTCCCGCTGTCGGAGATTACGACGGGGACGGCCGATCGGATCTGGCCGTGTTCAGGCGGAATCAAACGGCGCATACAGGCACATGGTATGTGCTGAACAGTTCCATCAACCAACCTAGCGAGTTGCAGTTTGGGCTCGATGACGACACTCCCGTTCCGGCCGACTACGACGGTGACGGCAAGACCGACTACGCTGTCTGGAGGAATTCGACGGCCACATTCTGGGTCTACCAAAGCACCAACAATCAAGCCGTTTATTATTCGATCGGGGCTTCCGATGACGTTCCGGCGGTGGCAGATTTCGACGGCGACGGCAAGACTGACTTAGCGGTATGGCGTGAGACTGACGGAGACTGGAGAATCAGATACAGTTCCACTTCTAGCACCGATACGATCCATTGGGGAATGAGCGGCGACATCGTCGTTCCGGCACGGTACGTCGACTCGCAGGACACGGATGCCAAGGCCGACGTCGCCGTCTGGCGGCCGTCAACCGGCGTCTGGTACATCCTGCGGTCGTCCGACTCTTCGACGCGCACAGCGACGTTCGGGACGAGCGGCGACAAACCGGTTCCGTCTAACTGGAGGTAAGCAGCAAACGCCGCCGACACTCAACCCATTTTTCACAGGAATCCATGAGGTGCAAGAAAATGATCACGATCCAGAAACTCAGCAAAATCCGCCGTACCGTCAACTCATTCGTCTCTTCTCCGCTCGGCGTCGCACCCCGGCAATGGCTCGCCGCGGTGATGATCTGCGCCCTTCTCTCGCCGATGTTCGCCGTTCCCGCGATCGGCGCGAACCGCGCCGTGACATTCCCGAACGGCATTGAGCCCGTCAACCGCGAGATGCCCGTCTGGACCGAACTCTACCGCGATTTCGCGAACCGCGTCGAGGAGTTTGCAACCAGGTACCGTCCGGGCAACGCCGAATTCGACGAGACGTCGGCGCCTTTTCCGGTACGGACGGCGACCCCGTCGGCCACACCCGCCACCGATCCACCTGTGAAAGCCAAACCGGATGTTCCCGTCCCTATCGGAAAGCAACGGAACCGGAAGACGAAACAGAGCAAGAAATCCGCGAAAACAGTCGAACCGGCTGCCTCCGTGGCTCCCGTCGCGTTCTTCAACGAGCTGCCGACCGACGAGAAAGATTCCGTCTACGCGCCCGAGAACAATCTCGGAGCCCCTCCGGGACTGACCGAAAAGGATTCTCCGAACCCGGCCGCGGTGATGGCTATCCGCCATCGGCCCGGGGCGGCGAATTTCAGCTTCGGTCTCCCGCTCGCCGGCCTCAGCGGACGCGGGATCGACGCCGGTGTCGGCCTGACTTATAACTCCCGGACCTGGAACAAATCGATCAACTCCAGCAATGCCGACCACTATACTTATGACGTCGAGAAAAGCTGGATCGCGCCCGGCTTCTCCTCGGGATTCGGATATCTCGAGACGGTCGCGCAGTCCGTCAATTCCTCGACGGATCCAGGCGAGTACATCTGGAATACCGAGATCAAACCCATCGGTATCGCCGAACCCGACGGTACCCGCAGAGCACTCTCATGCGTGTCTAATACGAACTACGGAGGAGTCTATCACTGCCTCACTTTCGGAACGTCCGACGGCACGTACATCCGATTCGATCACGTGCCGTGGATTTTGAATCCAAACAACTCAACCACGCCGAACACTTCGGAATATGCGGAAGCGACCTTTTCGACAACGTACCCGAACGGCACGAAGATCTGGTACAGCGGCGGGGTCGGCGAAGGAACCGAGCGAAGGCATTATCCGATCATGATCCGGGACCGCAACGGAAACCTAATAAAGATCACGTACAAGAACGACGGTACGGGCAGGATCGACAAGATCAAGGACACGCTGAACCGAGAGATCAAGTTCTACTACGAGAACGACGGGAACGGAAATCCGGACAAACTCGTCACGGTCACGGTTCCGGACATGTCGAACAACGAACTCCAGACCGTCAGGTTCTATTACGATACGATGTCGCTCCAAACCGGCGGATTCGCGGGCGTTAGCGGGGCCCCGACTCCGCAGGTAACCGCGCCGGCCACGATCCGCGTCCTCAAATACGTTTATTTTCCGGCGACAAATTCGGGATTCAAGTATGAATATCATCCATATTACGGGATGATCCGTAAGATCTCGCGCCTGGTCGGAATGAGCGTCAGCACTAATTCCACCTCAACGACCGGAACGCTCACCGAAGCGGAGGACGTGGATCCAGCGGCAACAACCGAATATTCCTATCCGAATCTAGACGGTGTGTCCCCGCAGTCTGATGTTCCCAAGTATGAATCGCGAACCGACGACTGGCAGGGCCGGACATCTCAGAGCGCCCAGGTCACCGACTACGAGGAGTACACTGAGGGCGGTGAGAATGTCTCGCGAATCATAACGCACGACGGCGAAAACAACGCAAACAGCGTCGTCACCGAAACTAGGTTCGGCGGCAGCGGACTCGTCAGTTCTACCGCAACTCTTATCCCCGGCCAGCTCGACAACATTCTTGCCAAGCAGACATATACTTGGACGAACAGGAAACTCACGACGCTCGTTACCACCAACGAGGCCGGGCTCTCGCAGAAGTCCGAATTCACCTATGACGGTTACAACAACCAGACGTCGATAAAAGTGTACGACTACGGCACGAGCAATCAGGCGCTTCTTCGGACCACCGAGATCGAATATGAAACCGGGTCTGGTTGGATCAACAACCACCTGTTCAGCCTCCCCAAGACCGTCAAAACGATCGTCGGCGGAACGACGGTCTCGAAGACGGTTTACGAATACGATCACAACGGGAACGATTCCACTCTTACGGGCAGGTCGGATCTTTACGCTTCGGGAACGCAGGATTCCTACTACGATCCGTCGCATCCGGCATGGGATGAAGAAGTGTGTCCGCTTTCCGGGGGAAACGGTTGCGTAATAATCCATCACCCCGGATACGGCGCGGGAAGCGCCTACCGCGGCAACGTCACGAAAGTGACTTCATTTTCAGACGCGACGTTAACGTCCGACTCGAACGCCGTGGTCAACGACTTCGACTACGACATCGCCGGCAATCTCGTTTCGGCGACGCTCAGCTGCTGCAACGTGAAAACGATCGCTTACGGAACGTCTTTCAGTCAGACCGGCTATGCCTTCCCGGTGAAGGAAACAAAGGGATCGTCGCCGCAACTCGAGACCGAAGCAGCGTACAACTATCACACGGGACTCGTAACCTCGACCGCCGACGAGAACGATCAGGTCACAAGCTACGAGTACGAAACCGACACGCTTCGGCCGAAGAAGACAACGTACCCGAACGGCGGATACGTACTCACGGAATACAGCGACAAGCTCGTCACGAGCAACAACGATCTGCTTCCGGGTTTCGTCCGGACGACGACGACACTTGATTCGAACAAAACGGTCCAAAGCTACGGATATTTCAACGGACGCGGACTCGGATTCCGGAACGCAACTCAAACTGCAGACGGCTGGGACATCTCGGCAATGACCTTCGACCAGCTCGGCCGCCCGCTCAGGAACTACAACCCGTTCGTCGGATCAACACCGACAGATTCAATCCCGTCGAACACGCCGTATACGCAGGTCACCGCATATGACGCGCTCGGCCGCGCGGTCGAAGTTCAGCTTCAGGACGGCGCCGAGATCACGACCGAATTCAGCACGTCTGACCCGAACGATCTCAAGAAAACCTGGATCACTTTTACGGATCCGGCCGGAAAGCAGCGCCGGTTGGTTATGGACGCTCTTGGCCGTACGGTCCGCGCGGACGAACCCGACGCCTCCGGCGCACTCGGGGCAGTCAATTCACCGAACCAACCGACCTATTATGAGTACGACGACAACGATAACCTGACGAAAGTCACCCAGTCGGACGGGACGACCACTCAGGAGCGCCTATTCAAATACGACTCGCTCTCGCGCCTGACTCACGAACGACAGGTCGAAGCGAACCCGACTCTCAACGACGCCGGCACCAAGGTCACCTCCGGCGGTCTATGGACCAAGGTCCTGAAATACGACGAAGACGCTCTTCTGACCGACGCCTACGACGCGAACGGCGTCCATTCGGTAATGACGTACGACGGACTGAACCGTCTCGCATCCGTTTCCTATTCCGGCGAATCCGGCTACCAGACGCCGACCGTCACCTACACTTACGATCAGGACCGTTCCGGCTTTCACAACATCGGGGCGCTGACGAAGGTCGCAACGGCCGCCGTGACCGGGTCTCAGGCGACGCCGGCGACCGAAACGCTTTACGACTACGATTCGATGGGACGCCTTGTCAAACACCAGCAGACGATCGGCGACCAGAGCTATCTGATCCAGTACGGATACAATCTCGCCGGCCAGCTTGTTTCGGAGACCTATCCGTCGGGGCGCGTCGTCACGACCGGGTACGATACCAAAGGCAGGCTATCGTCCGTATCGGACGCGCAGAGGACGTTCCTCGCTTCGGTCGGTTTCGGGGACAATACCCTGCCGTCCCAACTGACATACGGAAACACTACCGTTCAGAACCTCGCCTACAACGATCGCCTCCAGGCGACTTCTCAGGAACTCAAGCGGGGTTCGGAGGTCCTTCAGAAATACGAATACGGATTCGGCGAACTCAACTCATCGAGCGTTCTCAAGAACAACGGCAAACTCGAGAGCGTCTCAAGCTGGATCGGGACCGACAAGCAGTGGACCCAGAAGTTCCAGTACGATTCGATCGGGCGATTGAAGGAAGCCAAGGAAACGAAGGGCGACACATCGACGGTGAGTTACAAACAGGTCTTCGACTATGACCGCTTCGGCAACCTTTTCAGAAAGGCGGCATCGAACCCGACGAGCGGTCAGGAGAGCCCGCTTCCCTACACGGCGATCGAGTCGGGCGACATCGACCCCGCGAAAAACCGCTTTACCTCGGGGACGGGAACGGCGTACGATGACAATGGACAGGTTGTCACCGACAACAAGTTCCGGGCTCTCGGGCTTGCCTACGACGCCAACGGACGGATGGTCGTATCTTCGCAGTCGAACACGCCCGATGCGGTTTCGGTTTACGACGCGCTCGGGAACAGGGTGGCCGAAAAG
>JAKQII010000399.1 GCA_029557535.1 Acidobacteriota bacterium | reverse complement strand
GGCTACCAGTAAACTCCGCAGTCCTTCACGATCGATCGTACGGACTCGCACTCCTTTGCGCCGCGCCGAGCAGGCAAGACGCTTGGCTCCGCCCACTGCCCGTTTGCCCGGCAAAGACGACGCACGCAATGAACTCCTGGCAAATCCGTACGACAGCTCGAAGCTCCTTTAGGGTTTCCTTCGCAGCTCCAAGAGCACTTGTTAAAGGCGCCGGCCGGAGCCGAACACGTTTCTTCTGCGGCACCGCCGGAAGACACTCCGCTAGGAGAAGTGCCGGCTGCCGATGGGCCTCTGGCGGCCTGCAAGTCGTACCGAATGTCCGTTTGCGTTTTCAACTTCTCAAAATCCTCTTCGGTCATGCGAAACAACGGCGACAAGAGACCGCGATCAAGAATGTCTTTGGCCTCTTCAGGGGTGGCGTCCTCCGGCGGAGCCGGCGAAACATAGGAAGCGTATAGGCCGGCGCCGACCACGACCGACTTCGTGGAGTTCATAGGTGCGCTTGTTTCAAGAAATGGCTTTTCGCACTCGGGATCACGACCAAAGCAGACTTGCCCGCTTAGGGTGTGAACTTCTGTTTTCCAATCTTGCTCGCCCGGATAAAACGAGACGACAAAATCCGTTCCCCTGACACCCGCGACAGCCGAACGGGTTTTAACCTGAAAGCGCGACTCCCCGTCATCGTAACGGCCTTGAACTCGGCTACGAAGCCGCCCCTGTTTGAGATCGATGATGATCGTTCGCTTCGGCGGGCCGACTCGTTTTTCAAGCAACGCTTCTTCCACGACGATTCCCGAGTTGGGGCTCACGAAAATTTCCGAAAGCTCCGCAAACCGCAGACGCACGCGACCGTCTGCTCCGGTCAAAATACGATCCCCAACCTGGACACGCTCCCCTTCGCGCAGTGGAGACTTTTCCGACTCCGCCTCGCGCTGACCCAAACGTCTTTCTTCGGCTGCGCGCCCGAGATTAGCCAAGCGGACGACACTGACGCTTCCTCTAGCAAGTACGACTTCCGCTGACTGATTGCCCTCGCCGTATTCGGCAGAAGCCGGCGCACGCGCCAGAGCTTGTTGCACGGGCGATTCAGTCGTCGATTCAGTGGTCGATTCGGTCGTCGCCAGCGAATTCGACGCCGAACTTCGCCGAAGCTTAGATAAACATACGTTTTGATTCTCCACTGGCCGGCATAGTGGTCGTTTGCATGATTTGGTTTTTGCACCACGAGGTCCACATTTGGCCGAGTAAAAATCGAGACCATCCTCCACTTCACAGGCACCGCATGAAACCGGCTCACATTGACATGAAACCTCATCGGTCGCGTGCACGACGCCAACAGAAAACACGATGAAAACAAAACCCCAGAAACCTACTGGGATCGCCATCAGGAATTGCGGCAGCCATTGCATAGGAATATTTTTATAGGTCCGCCATCCGACGTTCCGCATGATAGCTCTTATCGGCAACTCGACCTAAGACCTAGACTGCCTAATCTCTTCGAAACTGCATTTCCCAAAACAAACCGTCGACTCTTTTGACAGCGTTCCCTTGCGTAATAGCGCTCAATTGCTTCTCCTGCGGCCCCCTTTTTGAACTCCTTTAGCAACACGATTGATCTGTTTTTTTAGGAGGCGAATTGTGCGAAGACAGTATGGACGAAACGCCCGTATCAGTTTGAGACGAGAGTCCGATCGCACACGCTGGCTTATCGCTTACTGCCTAACTGGCATCGTCTTCCTGTTTACACAGGCTGCGGTCGCCGACGACGAGATCTGCGCCACAACGCTTAAAGAAATGCAGGATTCGAAATCAGCCGGCATCAAGAGCCTCGCCGAAAAAATCGCCGCCGCGGGCAAA
>JAKQII010000303.1 GCA_029557535.1 Acidobacteriota bacterium | reverse complement strand
CTCCTTATGGGTTTGAAAAGGCCGGACAGCCCGGAGGAGAACTGCCCGGCTAACAGGAGAAAGGTTCTGATGAACCTGCCGCGTTTCGCCGGACGCGGCCACCGGAGCTGATGTTAAAGACCTTTAATGACCGCAGACGGCTTCTCGATCTTGGCAACGAAATCGCACGACTCGGCAAAGTTCTTCTCAAACGCCTTGGCATCTACCGACCGTTTGATAAGCACCGGAGCGTTTGTTTCGGCCCACGCCACAGCGTCGGCAATGACGTATTCAAAACTCGTTCTGACTTGCACGCTCAGGTTCGCATCGATGGTCTTTTCGTGCGTCGTCTCGTAATGAGCGAGGATCGCTGCCCGAAGGTCGCTCTCCGCCCGGATTGCTGACTTTTCCGCAGATTCGAACGCTTGATAAGAGTCGAGGAATCGTTCACGATGGCCTCGCTCAGTTGCCTCAATGACGATTTGCAATTCGTCATCGAGTGGCTTGATGGTCTCTCGCCACTTTTCAGCAACGGCTTTCCACTCGATATATGCGGCCTTTAAGGTCGCGATGTCTGGTTTAGCCAGGGCTGCATCCTGCATATAAATTGATCTCCTTTTAGTTAACGCAGCGGCCGGTTCGAGAAAATGGTGCTGTCCTATCCCCCGCCCCGGAGCCGCGTGCGTTTGTGTTCGGAAGCGAAGCCGTCCGATGGAACCGTGGCTAGGCGTTACACATCGCCCCGCCGCGTAACGTAATCGAGTCCGGTACGGCTTCGCTCCCTCTTGCTCGTCGGCTGTCCCGTCACCCCGGCCTCACGAGCAATCCTGATCTGTGAAATAGCGTGAAAGTGCTAGTGGTCGCCCGTTAAAACGGAATGTCGTCAACAAATTTGCGATTTGCCTCAAATGCCTTTTCGTCCTCCGGCGGCGTTCCATAGACCGTACCTGCTTTTGCAGCTTTCGCGGCAGCAGGAGCGGCGGGCGAACCAGTGAATGCTTCGACCTCATCCGTTTTGTCGTCATCCGGGTCGCCCGTTGCGTTTAGTTCGGCAACGTGCGGAATTACGTGCTTGATGAGCCGTTCGTAAAGCCATTTGTTCCGGTCACGAGCGTCCCAATTGCCCATCGGATCCTGCGTTGCAACGGGACATTCGCCGGGGTTCGCCCGCGTATAAAGCTGCTCGACCCACTTGCCGTGCTGTTTGATCGCAAACTCCGTATATGCCCGGCCTGCGTCGTCTTTTCTGCCATAGGCGATCATTTCAACGCGCTCTTCGTAATCGATGCTGTCCATCACCCTCATAAAGTAGTTGTAATGGCGCTTGCCGAATGGCAGGTCGATCGAATAGGCTTCGCCGCCATCGTGGATGACGATCTTTATGCCGATATAGCGTGTCCCACTATGTTCGCGGTCATACCAATCGATGCGTGTGATCTTGCCCTCGATACTTGCGTAGGTCTTAAGCCATTTCGTAACGGTCGAGCCGGTTGAGGGGTTCGGGACCTCGGTTTCGGTGAAACCCTCGGTCGGTTTGTCGGCCTCAAGCGTGAAGCCGCCGTGTTTAAGGGAAAAGAAGT
>JAKQII010000398.1 GCA_029557535.1 Acidobacteriota bacterium | reverse complement strand
TGCTGTCGCCGATCGTCGCCAGCGCCGGACGCAGTCCCGCGTCGGACGCTCCCTTGGCCATTCCGATCGAGGCGCCCATGCAAACGCAGGTTTCGATCGCGGAATATGGCGGCAACGCCCCGAGCGAGTAGCAACCGATGTCGGAGGCGACAAAAACGCTCTCGTTGGCATCGATCGCGCTCCTGATCGCGTGAAAGCTGTCGCCGTGCGGGCATCCGGTGCAGAGTCGCGGCGGACGCTGAGGCAACGCGAATCCCGTGAGATCAAGCCCGTGGTGAGCCGCCAGGCCGAGTGCCGATCGGATGTTGTCCGGAGTCAGTTCACCTTCCCGCGGAACCTCGCCTGTCAGTTTCCCCTCGATCTCGATGTCCGGCGGGATGATTCCGCGCAGATACCTTTCGAGATACGGATACCCTTCTTCGAGGACCAGAACTTTCCTGACGTGCGAAACGAGCTTTCGTATCTTTTCCACCGGTAACGGATAGGCGCCGATATGCAAATGCGACGGTTCGGTATCGAGTTCGGGAAGATTCTCGAAGTAATAGTTTCGGGCGACGCCGGTCGTGATCACGCCGAGTTCGCGGTTATCGTTCAGTTGAAGCGAATTAAGATCCGATGACTCCGAATACGCGAGAAGGTCCTTTTGCTTTTCGAGAAGATTGTGCCACTGGCGGCGCGCGTTGACCGGAAGGAGGATCCACGACGCCGAATTGTCTGCCTTCGACAGGGGATTTTGCTCGCGCCGGTCCCTGACATTGACGACGCTGCGGCTGTGCGCCAGGCGGGTAACGATTCGGACCATGACGGGAATATGAAACCGCTCGGAGACGTCGAATGCTTCGCGCGTCATCTCGTACGCCTCCTGCTGGGTCGCCGGCTCGAGACAGATTATGTGTGCGAAATCGGCGTAATAGCGGCTGTCCTGCTCGTTCTGCGAACTGTGCATCCCTGGATCATCCGCCGAAACGACGACGAGGCCTCCATTGATCGTCACCAGCGCTGAGTTGATGAACGGATCGGCCGCGACATTCAATCCGACGTGTTTCATCGAGACCATTGCCCGCCGGCCCGCGAACGAAACCCCGAGGGCCTCCTCATACGATGTCTTTTCGTTGCTGCACCACGCAGCGTGCGGTCGTCCGTGTTTCTCCCTATAAGCCAATAGATACTCTAGAATCTCGGTTGACGGGGTGCCCGGATAGGCGTATGCCGCATGAATTCCGGCGTCGATCGCCCCCAGTGCGACTGCTTCATCCCCGAGTAAAACCTTCTGTGTCATAAAATCTCCAAAATTAGGTTCTGTTAAATAATGAATGCAAAGAACTACCGTGACTGACTGCAATAAACGTGCCGTCACTGACGTCTTTGCAACCGCGCTTCCGGAAGGCTGATTTTCGTGGATTTTTGGGCACTTTGGGTAAACTTACGCAGTCGGATATCGGATCCGGAGGATCAAACTTCGACGCCGTCGTGGAGACCACCGATTGGGCGTCGCGGGCACAGTCGCCCCATAGAAAAAACTTGTTGACGTTTGTTTAACCAAGCAGTTACGATAGAAGTTGCCCGCTAGGGCCTATTCAAGTCAGACAGCCTCTTTCGATATCTTCCCTAAAGATATTCATTTCAAACAGTTAAGGAGACGATCGTGAAGTTTCAAAAGTTGTTCAAAATCTTTTTCGGATCTATCATTCTGGCGTTAGTCGCATTTTCGTCGATCGCGGCCGCGCAGAACCGCAACCCGACGCTCATTGTCAACAACCGAACACGTGAACAGATGCTTGCCGGTCCGAATAATCTCTATTGCGCCGGATACGTCGTTGACGTCCCCGTGAATACTTCGATGAAAATCGTCGGAGCGCAAAACGAGCAGGAACAGTACATTTTTTCGCAAGGGAACGACCTTTACATCAACGCCGGAGCCAACAAAGGCGTTCAGGCAGGCGACATGTTCTCGGTGATCCGTCCGCGTGGACAGGTCAACACGCCGTGGTCAAAAAAAGGTTCGCTCGGGTTTTATGTGATGGAAGTCGGCGCGCTCGAAGTGGTCCGCGTCAAACCGGAGGTTTCCGTCGTGCGGGTACGCACTTCGTGCGACAACCTGATGTACGGTGATCTTGTCCAGCCGACCCCGCAGCGCACTTCCCCGATGTTTACCGAACGGCCGGCACTCGACGTTTTCGCCGACGCTTCCGGACGCGCAACGGGCCGCATCTTTCTTTCGCGCGACTCACGTGAACTGCTTTCGAGCAATCAGATCGTTTTTGTCGATCTCGGTGC
Source organism: Acidobacteriota bacterium (assembly GCA_029557535.1). Lineage (GTDB taxonomy): Bacteria > Acidobacteriota > Blastocatellia > Pyrinomonadales > Pyrinomonadaceae > JAFDVJ01. The sequence continues at coordinate 6,142 of JAKQII010000398.1, read as the reverse complement.
AGAGGACGGACTGAAAAGCGGCGACTACCTGACGGTCTATCGGCCACTAGGGACCGGTGGCGTGCTCACCAACCCGAAGAACGAGGCTGCCGCGGCGCGGAACGAGGGCTTTGAGTCGGACAAATTCCGCGGCGGAAAGTACTCGAACCAGACGGCGCGCAAAAAGGGTAATGAAGCCAAAGGCAAAGTCGAGACCACCGAGGCCGCGAGAGCGGACCGACCAAGCGGACTCCGCAAGGTAGTCGGCGAACTGGTTGTCCTGAGCGTTCAGGGCAAAACGGCGACGGCGATGATCACGCGCGTCGCGCAGGAGATCCACACCGGCGACTGGGTGGAAATGCAGTAGCATTTGGGATTTCGGATTTGGGAATTCGGATTTTGGATTGGCCCGCCAACCAGAATCTGATTCGAAAAACAAAAGACGGACCGCATCGGATGCGGACCGTCTTTTTTTGAACCACAAGTGCGGGAAATCCAAAATCCCAAATCCAAAATCCCAAATCGGCCTCAATTCCCTCCCGTCATCATCAAGCCGATCGCTTCGACGGAGGTCGTCCGCGGATCGACCTCGCCGACGATCTTTCCTTCACGGATCACGAGCAGGCGGTCCGCAAGCGCGGTGACCTCCTCAAGCTCCGCCGAAACGAGCAGGACCGCGGATCCGGCGTCCCTTAATCCGATCAGCTTCCGGTGAATGAACTCGATCGCCCCGATATCGACGCCGCGCGTCGGCTGCGACACCAGCAACAGTTTCGGATTGATGTCGAACTCACGGCCGATGATCAGTTTCTGCTGATTGCCGCCCGACAGCGATTTCGCGGCGAGCGTCGGATCGGGCGGGCGGACGTCGAAATTCTCAATGATGCCGCGGACCTTCGTGTCGATCACCGTCTGGTTCAGGAATCCGCCGTTCGCGACCGGCGCCCGGTAATGTACTCCAAGAATCGAATTTTCGGCTAAGTCGGAGCTCAGCAAAAGGCCGCGCCTATGGCGGTCTTCCGGGACGTGAGCGATCCCGAGCTCGATCCGTTTCCGCACCGAAAGATTTGAGATCTCCTTTGTTTCAAACTTGATGGAACCCGTCTGGATCGGCGTCAATCCGGCGATCGCCTCGATCAGTTCGGTCTGGCCGTTGCCTTCGATCCCGGCGATCCCGACGATCTCGCCGGCGCGAACGTTCAGCGAGATGCCGTCGACCGCGAGCCCGTGCTTGCCGGTGACGCTGATGCTTTCGACCGCCAGCACGGCATTGCGCGGATTGGCCGCCGTCTTGTCCACGCGCAGCAAAACATCGCGCCCGACGATCATCCGGGCCAATTCCTTCGCGTTCGTGTCGGCGGTCTTTACGCGACCGACGACTTTTCCGTCGCGCATCACGGTCACATCATCGGAGATCGCGAGCACCTCTTCAAGCTTGTGCGTGATGATGACGATCGTCTTTCCCTGCTCGCGCATCCGGCGCAGAATGCCAAAAAAGTCCTCCACCTCTTGCGGTGAAAGTACGGCCGTGGGTTCGTCAAGAATCAGGAATTCGGCCTTCCGGTAGAGCGCCTTGAGAAGTTCGACGCGCTGCTGCGCTCCGACCGAGAGATCCTCGACCATCGCGTACGGATCGATGTTCAATCGCAGTTCCTCGGAAAGCGCGCGGATCTCGCGGTTCGCCTTGCCCCAATTGATGCTCGCCTGATTGCCGCCTTCGGAGCCGAGGATGATGTTCTCGCCGACCGTCATTGTGTCGACCAGCATGAAGTGCTGATGGACCATGCCGATCCCAAGCGCGATCGCGTCGTGCGGATTGTTGATCGCGACCGGTTTTCCGCCGTACTCGATCGTGCCCGAATCGGCCTTGTAAAAGCCGTAGGCGATCCGCATGATCGTCGATTTTCCGGCGCCGTTCTCGCCGACGATCGCATGGATCGTCCCCTTCTTGACGAAGATCGATACGTCGTCGTTCGCGACAACGCTGCCGAAAGTCTTGGTAATATTTTTGAGTTCGAGCATTTCTCGGTGGTCAGTGGTCGGTTGTCAGTGGTCCGTGGCTCCAGATTCGCGCAATCGCAAATCGCAAATCGAAAATCAAAAATCACTTGGCCATCGCATCCGTAACCTTGATCTCGCCGCTGACGATCCTTTCCTTCGATTGTTCTACCTTGTTGATCACGTCGTCCGGGATCAAGGCCTTGTTGTTGTCGTCCATCGCGTACGCGACGCCGTCCTTGTCGAGACCGAAGACGTGGAATCCGCCCTGGAACTTGCCGTCGACAACTTCCTTGACGACGTCGAACACGGCGTTGTCGACACGTTTGACCATCGATGTCAGCACGAATCCCGGCTTGACCCCGTTCTGGTTCGAATCGACGCCGATCACGAACTTGTTCGCTTCGCCACTCTCGTTTTTGCCGTACTGCTCGACGGCGTCAAAGGCTCCGAGTCCTGAGTTTCCGGCCGCCGTGAAGATCACGTCCGCGCCCTGGTTGATCTGCGATAGCGCCAACTCCTTGCCTTTGCCGGGATTGTTCCAGGCGGCGTCGGTAACGCCGACGTAATTGTCGATGACCTTGATGTTCGGATTAACGGACCGCGCGCCCTCTTCGTAGCCGGTTTCGAATTTGTGGATAAGCGGAATGTCCATTCCGCCGACAAACCCGAGCACGCCCGATTTCGATTTCGACGCGGCGATCATCCCGACGAGATATGATCCCTCGTGTTCGCGAAAAACGAGCGAAGCGACGTTCTTTTTGGGCGTCTTCCCGTCGGCCTCGAAGATGACGCCGTCGACGATCGCGAACTTGATGTTCGGATAGTCGTCGGCGACCCGCTGCATGATCGGCCCTTGGGCAAAACCGACGCCGATGATCAGGTCGAAATTGCGCTCGGCGAAAGCGCGCATCGCCGGTTCGATCGATACCGGATTGCCGGGTTCGACGTCGTAAAGACAGATATTCAGGTCTTCTTCAGCCCGCCGGACACCATCCCATGCGGCCGCATTGAACGAGCGGTCGTTCTTGCCGCCGATGTCGAACACGATGCCGACCTTGATGTTGCACTGACGCTGCGCCTCGGTCCGCGTTCCGCAGGAGGTCAGTAAGACGGCCGCCAGAAAGATAATGGTCAGTGATGTAATTGTTCGAAACATTAGTGTTAGTGGTGCCGTCTTTTGGTGGTCGCAGCGATGCGCCTTCATTTGCCGATCGCTACCGCTCCCGGTTCTGACTGCGACCCGATTTGTCGGTCGCTACCGCTCCCGGTTCCGACGTTGGACCTCGATGCGACCAGATTTGCCGGTCGCTACCGCTCCCGGTTCCGACACGCCGTTCAGGCGACGACAATTTCGCGTACAAGTCCCAAATACTTCGGCTTTTCCCCGCCTATTCTATACGCATTGCGGAGTTTTTCGCCAATCGCTTCAAACTGCGATTTCGACCGGCAATAAACGGTTCCGATGACGTCGCCCTTCGACACGCTGTCGCCGAGCTTTGTCCTGCATTCGAGGCCGACCGCGTAGTCGATTCCGTCTTCGGCCTTCACGCGCCCGCCGCCGATCGCGCAAATGGCCGCACCGACCGCGCGGGTGTCGATCTCGTCGATGAATCCGGGCCCGTCGGCGACAAGGTCAAATCGCTTGATCCCCTTTTCGAGCAGCTTTCCGGGATCGTCGCAGATCGTCGGATCCCCTTTCTGCAGCTCGATGTTCTTCCTGAACTTCTCAAGCGCGCCGCCGTCCCGGATTTTCTCGAGACACTTCGCGCATGCCGCCTCGAAATCAGGCTCGACCCCGGTCAGGACAAGGATCCGCGCCGTCAGGTCGATCGACAGATCGAGCGTCGGCTGCGAAAGTTCATCGACTTCGCCGCGCATGATGTTGAGACATTCGTAAACCTCGAGCGCGTTGCCCGCGAACCGTCCGAGCGGCTGGTTCATGTCCGAAATCACCGCCTCGGTATTGACCCCGAAATCCTTGCCGGCCGCAACGAGGTATTTGGCGAGGACCCGCGCGTCCCAGAGCGTGTCCATGAAGGCGCCGTTGCCGGTCTTGACGTCGAGGACGAGCGCGTCGAGGCCTTCGGCAAGTTTCTTGGACATGATCGACGCGACGATCAGCGGCACCGATTCGACCATCGCGCAGGCGTCGCGAAGCGCATATAGTTTCCGGTCCGCCGGCACCAGCTTCTTTGTCTGTCCGGCCAGCGCAAAGCCGCATTTCTTAAGGACTTGTTTGATCTGCGACGTCGTCAGGCGAACATTGTAGCCGGGAATCGATTCGAGTTTGTCGAGCGTTCCGCCGGTATGTCCGAGACCGCGTCCCGAAATCATCGGAACCGCGACGCCGCAGGCTGCCGCGAGCGGAGCGATGATCAGCGACGTCTTGTCCCCGACGCCGCCCGTCGAATGCTTGTCGGCTTTCGGCGCATCGACGTCACTGAAATCCAACGTTTCGCCCGAATACAGCATCGCACGTACCAGCGCACTTTGTTCGGTCAGATTCAGCCCATGGATGAACATCGCCATGACCAGGGCCGTGATCTGATAATCGGCCCAGCTGCCGTCGCTGACGCCGTCGATGAAGGCTTTGATCTCGTTTTCATTGAAACGCGCGCCGTCGCGCTTTTTGCGGATCAGGTCTTGTGGAGTCATTAGGAAGACTTTAGCAAATTTTGGTTGGAAATTCGTCAAATTAATGTTCCCTTTTGGGAGTCAGTTGAGAGATAATTTAGGTCCAGATTTTTTGGGAGGTTTTAAGAGGTGATGAGAAATTCAAGGACAGTATACGGTTTGATCGCGTTCGCGGTAGCTTTTGTTTTTTCCGCAGGTTTGGTTCGCATCCTGTTTCCCGCGCCGTATGATCCGGCCGCGTTGGCCGTCGCGCCGGTTCAGGTCCGCGAATCTTATTGCGATCGCCGGAGACACCCGAAAAAGCCGAAGCTGGCGATGCGTCTGGAAGAGTTCATCGAACAGGACAAGGCCAATGGTGATGATCGTTCAACCGACCTTATCGATGGAAATATGGTCTCGGCGACTTACACGGATTCGGTCCGCGAGTACTATGACACTTCGTCATCGATGAATACCGACGCGTTCCCCCGCGAATTTGTTGCCGCTTGGAATGAACACATGAGGGCGTGGAAGAACTATGCCGACTATCTGGATCTGAATCGCGAGCGGCGGGTCGATACCGAAGTATTCAGCTCAAAGCAGCGTAAGTACAACGAAGAGATCTCGCGCACGTGGGGCATTGTGATCCGGCTGGCCCGTGAGAACGGTGCCGAAGTCACGCCGTACTAGACGTCTTTTGGGATCGAAGGACATAAAGGCCCAGGTCGGATTCGGCCGGGGCCTTTTTTTATCCGATTAATCCAGATTACGCATTGGAAGAAAATTCTGCCCGCGAATCTTCGCGAATGATCGCGAATCAGGCAGACAACTTGCCCGTTACGATTCAGCAAACGTCGACTGATTGCTGCTATGAGGCCTCTACTCGATCATTGATACTTGGTTGGTCACGCGTAAATTCGGGTTGATTCGCGAGAATTCGCGGGCAAAAATCTCTAACGCTTAATCTGGGATTAATCCGCACCGATAAAAGGCTGATCGCTTTGGAGGCTCTGCCAGAACTCCGAAATCGCTACTTTCCGCGAGAGGCCTCGTTGGCACGGTACCTAAATGAACTGCCGTCTGCTTTCGCTAACGGACTGGATAAGCCCAGCGTTCCCCGGGATTTAGCCCAAGATTCGGCTGAAGCCGACGAGTTGGTCAGCGCCGCGATCAGTTCTCTAAACCGAACAGCAATTCATGAATCGCCAATTCAAAACGCATTTTGCAACAGACTATCGGGCGCGCGGTTTGGGTCATACCGGTTTGAGAAGCGCCACCGCCTCAACGCGGATCGCGCGGCCCTCGCCGACCGCGTCGACGCCCTCGCCTGTCTTCGCCTTGATCGAAACGTTTTTAACCGAAGTCCCCAGGGCAGATGCGAGATTCGCGCGCATTTCATCGATGAACGGCCGCAATTTTGGAGATTCAAGGCTGATCGTCGAATCGACGTTCGCGACCTCAAATCCCTTTCCGCGCATCAATCCGGCTGCCTCGCGCAAAAAGACAAAACTGTCGGCACCTTTCCACCTCTCGTCCCTGTCCGAAAAGT
>JAKQII010000250.1 GCA_029557535.1 Acidobacteriota bacterium | reverse complement strand
ACTTGAACTTCAAACGATTCTGGGCGATTATCACCCTGCCGCGATCATGACAGCCACCTCCGGGCTGTAACCGAATAATCGATAAACGATGTGCAAGGAACCAAACTGCGGTTTAAGAGCGCACGTTGGCAAATCGATTTGGTAAAGGCGATTGACGCCTCCATAACGGTGAAGATCGCGAACGAACATTCGGGAAGGTTTCTGTTTTTCAAATTCATCTTAAGAGATTTCAAAATGCAGAAAAGAACGTTAACCCATGAATTGCTCGCCGAGTTTTTCGGAACATTTATCCTGATCCTCGGCGGCGACGGCGTCGTCGCGAACGCCGGACTTGCACCCCGACTGGCGTCGAACGGCTACGACTGGAACTCTATCGTGTGGGGCTGGGGACTTTCGGTGATGATCGCCGTTTACGTCGCGGGCGGCGTTAGCGGCGCCCACTTGAATCCCGCCGTGACGCTCGGTTTGGCGGCTAGACGCGGTTTCCCGTGGAGAAAGGTCGCACCGTATATTTCCGCGCAGATGGTCGGAGCCTTTGTCGGAGCCCTCGCCGTTTTTCTCGTCTATCGTGACGGACTGATCGCGGCCGGCTTGCCGAACGTCTGGTCGACCGGGCCCGGATCGGCGTTCGGTCAGGCTTATTGGGGCGCAGCCGGTGCGGGCAGCGGTGTCGGATACTCGATGACGACCGCATTTCTGGCCGAGATCTTTGGTACCATGGTGCTCATGTGGGGAATACTCGGCTGGGGCGACTCAGCCAACGATAACGGCCATCTCGGAGCGCTGATAGTCGGCCTGGTTGTCGTGATGATCGGACTGACGCTCGGCGGTCCGAGCGGATACGCGATCAATCCTGCGCGGGATCTCGCTCCGCGTGCCGCCGGCTTTCTGGTCGGCACGAAGGATCTGTTCTCCAGCTCTTACTGGTTCATCGTGCCGATCATCGGACCGCTCATCGGATCCGTCCTCTCGGTTATCCTGTATGATTTCTTTATTACGCGGGGCTTGAAGGCCGAGCCGGCCGAGACTCAAAACTAGGAGACAAGTATGCCAAAATACGCAGCCGCGATCGATCAGGGAACGACGAGCACGCGGTTCATGATCTTCGATCACACAGGAAACGTCGTTGCCATCGATCAGATCGAGCACGAGCAGATCTACCCGAAACCGGGTTGGGTCGAACACGATCCGCTCGAGATCTGGGCGCGTACCCAAGGCGTGATCGCCGGAGCGCTCACCAAAGGAAACATCGATGCCGCAGACATCGCGGCGGTTGGGATCACGAACCAGCGCGAAACGACGGTGATCTGGGAAAAGGCGACCGGCGTGCCTGTCTGCAACGCAATCGTCTGGCAGGATACGCGCACGGACAAGATCTGCAATGAGCTCGCGGCCGACGGCGGCCAGGATCGCTTTCGGGCAAAGACGGGTCTTCCGCTTGCGACGTACTTTTCCGGGCCGAAGATCAAGTGGATCCTCGACAACGTCGAAGGCGCCCGGTCGCGTGCCGAGAACGGGGAACTCCTTTTCGGGAACATCGACACCTGGGTCATCTGGAACCTTACCGGCGGCCCAAACGGCGGCGCGCACGTCACGGATGTCTCGAACGCTTCGCGGACGATGCTGATGAATCTCGAAACGCTCGAATGGGACGACGAGATTCTGGAAATCATGGACGTGCCGAAAGCAATACTCCCGGAGATCAGGGCTTCGAGCGAGGTTTACGGCGAAGCGGTCGGGGCATTGGCCGGCGTTCCGGTCGCGGGCGACCTCGGCGATCAGCAGGCCGCGCTCTTCGGACAAGCTTGCTACGACGTCGGCGAGGCAAAAAATACTTACGGGACCGGCTGCTTCATGCTCCTCAATACCGGCACGGACGCCGTGCGATCGGACAACGGATTGCTGACGACGGTCGCGTACAAGATCGGCGACGAACCGGCCGTCTACGCCCTGGAAGGCTCGATCGCGATCGCGGGCGCACTTGTGCAGTGGCTTCGCGACAATCTCGGATTGATCGAAAATTCCGCTGAGGTCGAGGCCTTGGCACGTTCGGTCGACGACAACGGCGGCATGTATTTCGTTCCCGCGTTCTCAGGCCTTTTCGCGCCATATTGGCGAAGCGACGCCCGCGGCGCGATCGTCGGGATGACCAGATACGTTACCAAGGGCCATTTCGCCCGCGCGACGCTCGAAGCGGTCGCGTTTCAAACCCGCGAGGTTCTCGATGCGATGAACAAAGACTCAGGCGTTGAATTGACGGCGCTCAAGGTCGACGGCGGCATGGTCTTCAATGAACTTCTGATGCAGTTTCAGTCGGATATTCTCGGCGTTCCGGTGATCCGCCCGACAGTCGCCGAAACGACGGCTCTCGGAGCAGCATACGCTGCCGGAATGGCCGTCGGATTCTGGAAGTCGTACGACGAACTCCGCTCGAACTGGGGCAAGGACAAGGAGTGGGATCCGCAAATGGATACCGAACATCGCGAGGCTCAATACCGAAATTGGAAAAAGGCTGTCACGCGCACTCTTGATTGGGCCGTTTAGCGATCTTGGCGAGCTTTGTGTGAGAAAAGACGCTTCGAATTACAAAACAATATCTCACGCGGAGTCCGCAGAGTTCACAAAGCATCGAACCCCCCGATCTTGGCGAGCTTTGCGTGAGAAAAGACGCTTCGAGTAACAAAACAATATCTCACGCGGAGTTCGTAAAGCATCGACCCCCCCAGCGATCTTGGCGGGTCTTGGTTAGAAAGGAACTTCAACTTACAGGACGGTATCTCACGCGGAGTCCGCAGAGTTCGCAAAGCATCGAACCCCCCAGCGATCTTGGCGGGTCTTGGTTAGAAAGGAACTTCAACTTACAGGACGGTATCTCACGCGGAGTCCG
>JAKQII010000237.1 GCA_029557535.1 Acidobacteriota bacterium | reverse complement strand
GACCACTGACGACTGACCACTGACGACTGACCACTGACCATTGACCACTGACCACTGACCACTGCTTACTTCTCACAGCTCACCGATCAACAACAAAAGCCGGACCTTTCGATCCGGCTTCCGCTGGTTTGAGCGTGCGAGGTGTTGTCCATCGTTCCGCCTTGCCCAAGGCGGGGTCTTGTTCTCCAAACTGTAAAAGCCGCGGTCTTTGATTCCTGCCTAGGATCGTGCCCATGATCGCGACCATCGCGGGCCACGGCGCAATTGTTCCTTGCACACGCCGTGCCACAATCGTCAGGATTGCGTAAATCGTTCATTTCAAGCATTTTAGACATCACGGCGGTTCTTGAGGGCTGTTCCGCTGAGGTCAGTATGACCGGATTGTTCGTTCAATCTGACGGGACCTGCTTTCCGCCCGCTGACGCAGACACTTTTCCCCTTTTTCACTTATTACTTTTTACTTTCTACTTTTTACTTTCTACTTTTTACTTTCTACTTTTTACTTTTTACTTTTCACTTTTTACTTTTTCACCCGGTCGCTGACGCAGGCGATACTGACACTTTTCCGCCCTCATCCTTCATCGTTCCAATGCTCCGCCCGCTGACGCAGGCGGTACTGACACTTTCCCTTTTTCACTTTTTCACTTTCCCCTTTTCCCCTTTTCCCCTTTTCCCCTTTTCCCCTTTCCCCCTTTTCCGCCTCCACGCTCCGATTTGCTAGAATAATCGATTGAACAAACAACGGGAGAAAAGGGATTTATGAGCAGCATGCCCAACAATTTCAGCGAATACATTGCGGAGAATTTCGGTGCCAACGCGACCTACGTCGAGGGACTCTTCGCCAGGTATCAGGCCGATCCGGCCTCGATCGACGAGACCTGGCAGGAGTTCTTTGCCGAGATGCTCGGCACCTCGAAGCCGGAGCCCGTCGCCGCACCGGCCGCGACTCCGCGCCCGCCCGAGCCGGCATCCGAGCTACCGATTCAGAAATCCGAAATCGCCATCGGTCCAGAAACGACCGTCAAACCGATCATCGGTCCGGCGAAAAAGATCGTCGAGAACATGGAGACGTCGCTCACGGTCCCGACCGCAACGAGCGTCCGGAACATTCCCGTCAAGGTCCTCGAAGAAAACCGCATCCAGATAAATTCGCACCTTAAGGCCTCGGGCCGCGGCAAGGTTTCGTTCACGCACATCATCGCCTGGGCGATCGTCCGGGCGATCAAGGCGATGCCCGCGATGAACAACGGCTTCGGCATCGTCGACGGCAAACCGTCGCGGCTCGAGAACGCCGCGATCAACCTCGGGATCGCGATCGACGTCGAGAAGAAGGACGGCTCGCGCAGCCTGCTCGTGCCGAACATCAAGGGCTGCGAGAAGATGGACTTTGCGCAGTTCTTCTCGGCATACAACGCGACGGTCGCAAAGGCGCGCGACGGCAAGCTCGAGATCGCCGATTTCCAGGGCACGACCGTTTCGCTGACGAATCCCGGGACGATCGGAACCGTTGCTTCCAATCCGCGCCTGATGGCCGGCCAAAGCGCGATCATCGCGACCGGCGCGATCGAATATCCGGCCGAATACTCGGCGATGACGCCGGCGGCGCTTTCGCAACTCGGGATATCAAAGACGATCACCCTGACATCTACTTACGACCACCGCGTGATTCAGGGCGCCGAAAGCGGGATGTTCCTCGCGCACATCCACGAATTTCTCGTCGGGAAGAAGGCTTTTTACGACGAAGTTTTCAATGATCTCGGGATCCACTATCCCCCGATGCGCTGGGCCGAGGACTTCAACCCCTCGATTTTCGGCAGCGACCGCGCAAACGAACAAGCCGAGAAACAGGCGAACGTCCTTCAGCTCATAAACGCGTACCGGATCCGCGGCCACCTGCTCGCCGACATCGATCCGCTCAACATGACGAACTACCGCGCCGCCGAGCTCGAACTCGAGAACTACGGGCTGACGATCTGGGACCTCGACCGCGAGTTCATCACCGGCGGGCTCCACGACGAAAAGACCGCGACGCTGCGCCGGATCCTCGAGATCATGCAAAAGGCGTATTGCGGGAAGGTCGGAACCGAATACCGCCATATCCAGAGCAAGGAAGAAAAGGATTGGATCCGGCTGCAGGTCCGCACGGCGTTCGTCGACACCGAACCGCTTCCGGTCGAAACCAAGAAAGCGCTGCTTTCGAAGCTCATCGAGGCCGAGCAGTTCGAGCAGTTCCTGCACAAGAAGTATCTCGGCCAGAAGCGTTTTTCGCTCGAAGGCTGCGAGACTGTGATCCCGATGCTCGATCAGCTCGTCGAGCTCGCATCGGCGCATGGCGTCGACGAGATCTACATGGGAATGGCCCATCGCGGCCGCCTCAACGTGCTCTCGAACATCGTCGATTATTCGATGGCCGAACGCATTTTCACGATCTTCGAGGGATCCTCGCACCCGAACTTCCCTGCCGACGAAGGCGACGTCAAATATCATCAGGGCGCCGTCGGCAAACGCGTCACGAAGAGCGGAAACGAGATCCGCATCGAACTTTCCTGCAATCCGTCGCACCTTGAATTCGTCAATCCTGTCGTCGAGGGTATGGCCCGCGCGCGTCAGGACGAACTGCGCAACGCCAATGGCGAACCGCGCGAGGTCGCGATCGACAGGATCCTGCCGGTCCTGATGCACGGCGACGCGGCGTTCGCCGGACAGGGCGTCGTCATGGAAACCTTGCAGCTCGCGAATCTGACCGGTTACCGCACCGGCGGAACGATCCATCTTGTCATCAACAACCAGATCGGTTTTACGACTTCGCCCGAGATGTCGCGTTCTTCGATCTATTCGACCGACGCCGCACAGATCACGCAGACGCCGATCTTTCACATCAACGGCGACGATCCGGAAGCGGCCTTCCGCGTCATGCAGATCGCGCTTGCTTACCGTCAGAAATTCAACAAGGACGTCGTGCTCGATCTCGTCGGATTCCGCCGTCTCGGTCACAACGAGGGCGACGAACCGAGCTACACGCAGCCGCTGATGTACGCGCGCGTGAAGGCACACCCGGGAACGCGGCACCTTTACGCCGAACATCTGATCCGCGAAGGCGTGATCGGCGAAGACGATCTGAAATCAATGACGGATGCGATCGTCGAAAAATACGAAGGCATCCTCGCACGCGCGAAGGCGATCGCCGCCGAACGCCCGAAAAAGGCGCGCACGGTCCCGTTCGTCGAGGATGAAGACGGCTCCGGCATTTATCCGACGGCGATCAGCGACGCAGATCTCAAGCAGGTTTCGGACGCGATCTCGCTCGTGCCGGAAGGCTTTCAGATCAATCCGAAGATGGTCGGCCAACTCGCGCGCCGGGCAAAGATGGGATCGGGCGAGGTGCCGATGGACTGGGGATTCGCCGAGGCGATCTCGATCGGCACACTCGTGCTCGACGGCACGGCGGTTCGTCTTTCGGGACAGGATTCCGGCCGCGGCACCTTTTCGCAGCGCCACGCTTCGATGTACGACACGGTGACCGGTAACCGCTGGTCGCCGCTGACCGAACTCCGCAGCGAGAAGAACCGCAAGGCGCGTTTTTATGTTTACGATTCGAGCCTTTCGGAGATGGGCGTTCTCGGGTTCGAGTATGGCTATTCGGTGGTCGCGCAGGACGATCTCGTGATGTGGGAAGCGCAGTTCGGTGATTTCTCGAACGGCGCGCAGGTGATGATCGACCAGTACATCTCCTCAAGCGAAGACAAATGGAACCAGAAATGCCGGCTCGTGATGCTGCTCCCGCACGGTTATGAAGGACAGGGTCCGGAACACTCGAGCGCACGTCTCGAACGATATTTGCAGCTCTGCGCGGAGAACAATCTCCAGGTTTGCTATCCGTCGACTCCGGCGCAGTATTTCCACATGCTTCGGCGTCAGGTCAAACAGGAGATCGTGCGTCCGCTCGTGGTCATGACGCCGAAGTCGCTGTTGCGCCTGCCGGCGGCATCGTCAACCGTCGACGAATTGACGAACGGCGGATTCATGCCGGTGATCGACGATGCGAAGATCTCCGACAGATCGGCGGTGACGCGTATCGTATTGTGTTCGGGGAAGGTCTTTTACGATCTCGACGCCGCCCGTCCCGAAGACGGCTCTTCCGCGGTTCTTCGGCTTGAGCAGTTCTATCCGTTTCCGAAAACGATGCTCGCCGAGCTGTTCGCGTCGTACCCGAACGCGACCGACGTCGTCTGGACACAGGAAGAGCCGCGCAACATGGGCGGCTGGACGTTCGTCAAGGACAGGATCGACGAGATCCGCGGAAACCTGACTTTGATCTTTGCCGGCCGCGCGGCATCGGCGTCACCCGCGACCGGAAGCTACACGATCCACAACCTCGAACAGGACAAGCTCGTCCGCGAGGCGTTCGGAATGGCGGAAACAACGGCCGCGGCCCAGTGAGCTGGCGCGGGTCAGAACGCCGTTCAGCGTCGCGCTACCGAGCTGTTCAGCGTCGCGCTACCGCGCGGCGAGCCGTTCAGCGTCGCGCTACTGCGCTGTTCAGCGTCGCGCTACCGCGCTGTTCAGCGTCGCGCTACCGAGCCGTTCAGCGTCGCGCTACCGCGCGGCGAGCCGTAATCCGTTCAGAGTCCGGGTCATTGAAGGCGACCGCAGAATGTCCGGATCGCAACTACCAGCCACTTTCGAAGCGTCGGATTGATCCTGTCAATTAGTTTGAGCGTGCCGTTGGTTTGATGTTCATCCCGAAGACCGAGGCCCTGATGCGCTTTTTGTCGCCAAAAACAAAAAGGCTGCCGAATTTGATCCGGCAGCGAGGCCATGCGGGCAAAGTCGCAGAACGATGTGTTTAGCTTTCCATGTCGGATGCGAGGTCGTCATCAGCATCCGCATCTTCACCGGAATCTTCGACGTCTTCCGATTCGTCGTCGGTATCTTCGTCTTCCATCTCGGACGCGGCATCTTCGACGCCCGCCGTCATTTCCATTTCGTGTTCCGCCGATTCGTTTTCAAGTTCTTCGTTATTCATTTTTCCTCCTGTGGATGCAGTATCCATTAGCGGCCTTAACGGGTTGTTATGGGCACGCTAAATCACTGTAAACTCTGGTGCGGTTTTTGAACCGAAGTCGCGTTTGCGCCGCCAGACCATGTATTCACTCAAGTCAATCAATCCATTCGCAGCTTGGGATAAAGCCAACTCACTTCGGATTGCGGATCGCGGATTGCCGAGCTTCCCAATCGCAAATCGCAAATGGAATGTGCCGCGCCGTTTGTGCGGCGATGCTCGGCATCGCCGTTGCGTCCCCAATTACTCTCAAGTCATTCAGTCCATTTGCACTTGGGATACAGCCAACTCATTTCGGATTGCGCGCCGAGACAATCGCAAATCGCAACGCGACGCCTTTTGCAAAGCGGGACAGATTTGGACATAATCCTTCTAGTTCGCGAAACGCGGATTCAAGAAAACGAATTAGTGATCTGGCAGCGTCCATGGGGGACTGTTGCGTCTGCATTCACTGAGTCGTTTTTTTCATTTGAGGAGAATCTATATGAGATCTTTACCTGAATCCCGCGAAGTTCAAGAACTCAGCGTTGAGTACTTCCCGACCGAATTCGACCTGATCGACTTTCGGATCAAACTCGGAGAACAATTGTTGGAGGACCGTTTTTCCGCCGTGTTCGATCCGCTCCCGGCATTCCGAAGCTGGCTTGAAGCCGTTGCGGTCGGTGTCACCCGCTGTTCTTTCTGGTTCGACGACGAGGGCCGCGAGCTTGAGTTTGAATTCGAACAGTACAGCTTCAATGAGTACATCCTTCGTATCTCGCATTACTTTGCCAATCCCGGCGAACCTCCGCTGCTCTGCGGATTCGTCGACCCGCGCGCGATGGTCGAAGCGTTCTATCGACCGTTTCTAAAGCTCGACGGCAACCCGCAGATCATCGCAAGCTGGGAACGGTATCGGTACTGGGAGATCATTTCCCCGGAATCGCAGATGACCCTCGATGAGACGGTTGAATTCGCGTTGGGACTCTCGGCCGCGGAACTCAGCGCCAAATTTGGAGTCCCTCCGCCGGAAGACCAATTTTGCCCGAACGCCGAAGGAGTGGGCGAACTTGTCGGAGGTTCTGATTTCTACCAGATGCCAGCTGAATTCGATTCGTGGCCGGACGAAAAGCGCCGCGCCTTTCTCAACGAATTGCTGACGATCACGTTCGACAACTCGGGAACTCCGATCCGCGACTTCCGTTCGGCGATCGTCGAGGAGTTCATCGGAGAACCATCGGAGATCGTTGTCGCTCATAAGGCCGACTGATACGGAACAGAGTGACACGAAATGGCCGACTCGCCGGACTTCGCAAAACCGCGGCAATCACACTATGCCGATGGTGTCCGGCGACCGGCCTTCTCCCACGCCGGGCAGTTAAGGAATGCTGCGTTGGGTACTCTTAACAATCCCCCGCCTGTAATGCTAAACGCCTTGCGGCATCGAAGGAATCTTCACCCCTGCACGAAGTAAGCGTGCACGCCCGCAGCCGCGGGCGACCCGACTCGACGTTCAGCGACCGCAACATACGCGCTATACGTTCGCGCGTTTGCGCTGATTGCAAGCGGGACGCCCGCGCTCCAGTCCTTCAATCCAAAATCAGAAATCCAAAATCACCAGCGCCCGGATGTGCGGCGATGCGCGGCATCGCTGTTGAGTCCCAAACACTCCTCAAGCGGCTGCGCCGCAATGCAGAAACGCGCACGAAGTAAGCGTGCACGCTCGCAGCCGCGGGCGACCCGACTCGACGTTCAGCGACCGCGACATGCATGCGAAACTTTCGCGCATTCGCGCTCATTGCACGCGGGACGCCCGCGCTCCAGTCCTTCAATCCAAAATCCAAAATCACCAGCGCCCGGATGTGCGGCGACGCGCGGCATCGCCGTTGAGTCCTAAACACTCCTCAAGCGGCTGCGCCGCAATGCAGAAACGCGCACGAAGTAAGCGTGCACGCTCGCAGCCGCGGGCGACCCGACTCGGCGTTCAGCGACCGCAACATACGTGCTATACGTTCGCGCGTTTGCGCTCATTGCAAGCGGGACGCCCGCGCTCCAGTCCTTCAATCCAAAATCAGAAATCGCCTGCGCCCGGATGTGCGGCGATGCGCGGCATCGCCGTTGAGTCCTAAACACTCCTCAAGCGGCTGCGCCGCAATGCAGAAACGCGCACGAAGTAAGCGTGCACGCCCGCAGCCGCGGGCGACCCGACCCGGCGTTCAGCGACCGCAACATACGTGCTATACGTTCGCGCGCTTGCGCTCATTGCAAGCGGGACGCCTGCGCTCCAGTCGATCGAGACGTTTTTGCGCACCTGCGTTATGAGCTCAGTCGCGATGACCGTCTCCAACCCCGGAAGACGAAATGTAGACGCGGTCTCCCGCCAAATCCAAAATCCCAAATCCGAATTCCAAAATGAGGTGGCATCATCAGATAATGCCGGGCGCAAAGTTTGATCTCGTCCTTGAGCAGTTTCTCAAGCAGTTCAGCCGCTCAGCAATCCAAAATCAAAAATCGAAAATCCAAAATCGCCAGCGTCTGGATGTGCGGCGCTGCTCCGCATCGCCGACCAAGCTACCCCAACGCACCCCGGCAGTTACGCCGCAATGCAGAAACGCGCACGAAGTAGTCGTACACATGCCCGGCGGGCATGAGTTGATGGCGGATAACCTGCGGACGCTGCCTTAGAAAGAAGATGGAGTTCCTCGAGAGCGGCTCGTATGAGATTTTCTTCGTAGGGCAAACCAGGCTGTCGTTCGCAAAGCCAATCGCTCGGCTCGGGTGCCTGATTGAACCGCAAGATTTTCTCAAAAGTCGTTCACGGCCGCGCTACGGCGCGGCCACACCAGCCAGCCAAATCGGTTCAGACATCCGTTCAGGGCCGCGCTACGGCGCGGCCACACATCCCGCCCAAACCCCGTTCACACCCGCGCTACCGCGCGGCGGCGCAATCCCGAGAACGCGTAACTCGTACGGGTTGCCGAATCATGAGTAAATTTCCCCGCAGATCAATTCCGCCTGCATCAGGACTTGTTTGACGGCCGATTCCTGAAGATCCGGCGGGTAGCCGTATTTGTTGAGGATGCGTTTGACGATCACCCTGATCCGCGCGCGGGCGGATTCGCGCAGGGTCCGCCTCATCGAGACGTTCTTTCTGACCTGAGTTATCAGTTCCGTCGCGATGACCATCTCCAACCCCGGAAGACGAAATGTAGACGCGGTCTCCCGCCAAATCCAAAATCCCAAATCGCCAGGTCCGGATGTGCGGCGATGCTCTGCCTCGCCGTTGCGTCCCAACAACCCATCAAGCGGTTGCCTTTTTACACCTACTTTTTACTTTTCCCCTTTCCCCCTTTCCCCCTTTTCGCCTCACCGATCTATGTTATTGACTTGGGAGCCGAAAGCGGCCATGATGAGTTCGTTCGCGAAACGCGGATTCATGTAAACGAATTGGTGATAGGTACGCTTCCAGAATAAGTGTGCCTGAAATCACTGAATCGTTTTTTCTTATTTTGGAGGAATTTCAATGAGAACATTACCTGAATCCTATGACATTCAAGAACCTAAAGTTGAATATTGGCCGACCGAATTTGATTGGATCGGCTTTCGGATCACGCTCGGCGACCAAGTTTTTGAGGATCGATTCTGGTCCTATTGCGATCCGTTGCCGGACCTCAAACGCTGGCTTGAAGCTGCGGCGATCGGCGTCAATCGCTGTTCATTCTGGTTTGACGACGAGGGTCGCGAGTTCGAACTCGAGCTGGAGTATAGAAATCAAGCGAAGAACGTTTTTCGCGTCTCAAATTACTATCGGGATCCTGACGAAGCGCCGCTGATCTGCGCATACGTTGATCGCCGGGCACTGATCGAAGCGTTCTACCGGCCAATCTTTGCGCTCGACGGCGACCCGCAGATCAAGGCGAAGTGGGAAGTAAGACATTACTCTGACGAGATCTGCGCGGAATTGGGAATGACGTTTGATGAAACCGTCGAGTACGCGATTGGGCTCTCGGCATTTGAACTTCAAGAGACCTTCTTCAACGCCGCGCCGTCGTTTCTTGTAAGGTGTCCCGATGCTCCTGAGGGTCAGGGGTTTGCCGAGTGTTTGAAAGCATTTTACGGTGAACCGTCACAGTACGAAATCGTGCATGAACCGATGATTGACCCGGTGCCGGACGAATATGATCTGTGGACGATTGAACAACGCCGCGAATACATTGTTAACTGGCTGAACTCGCGGCGCGCAAACGACGGAAGCCCGATCCGCGAAGTTCGTTCACAAATCGTTGAAAACTATCTGGGCGACGCCAGTCCGATCGTCATCGCGCATGAGATCGGCTGATCCAATCGCCATATTCATTCGGGAAACCCACCTGGGGCCAGCTTGCCGGTAGGCGCCTGGCCCTTCCATTTTCGACCAAGACCCCCGCAAGGATTCAATGGCGGCGGAATTCGTCAAAGCTTCAACATCGGATACTCCGCGACCGTCAATTCGTGAAGATATTCCTCGGCGGCCGTTCCCTTTGCTTCGGGATTGGGATAAGAGGCCGCGATACCGATGTTCGCCGCAAGTTCCTCAAACGTGTTGAGCAAACGCGAAAGTTCTTCGCGCAGAAACGCAATCCACAGATCGTTGATCAACTCAGATTCATCGCTTTTGTCCGGCTTTGGATCAAACAAACTCGATTCCATACAATACCGAAAGCGGAACCTCGCGGCCAAAGCATCATGAAACCGCTGAAGCGTCCGGTGGTCGAACACGGCCAAATCGAATCGTCGGCCAAGTTCCGTCCGGGTTTGAACGATCCTTTCAGCCGACACAAACCGATGACGCGCCGCGTTCAAAATAATCCACAACGCATTGTGATACGACGCATGCTGGATTTTCGCCACCCGCATCGAATCGTCCTGAAAGTTCGGGCCAACGATCATCACACAAGGAACGAAACAACGAAAGTTGCTTCGAAAACGACTTTTGCAGCGCGTTCCCGCTACGATGCAACCGTCTTTTCATTCACGATTTGTGCCGACTCCAC
>JAKQII010000234.1 GCA_029557535.1 Acidobacteriota bacterium | reverse complement strand
ATCGTCGAAGCCGAGATCCTCGAAGCGCTTGAATCGAGGCGCAAATCAAAACAGATGGAAAAACTGACCAACCACTTTATCGTTTGCGGAGCCGGCAGGGTCGGCCGCCGGATCATCCGAAATCTTGAAAAGGAAGGGCTTCCGTTTGTCATCATCGAACGCGACGAGCGGAAGATCGCCGATCTTGAGATCGTCAACCAGCATTTTCTCGTCGGCGACGCCACGCTCGAGGAAAACCTAATTCAGGCCGGCGTCGCGAATGCCCAGGGTCTGGCGACGTGTCTCGCCGACGACGCGGCGAACGTTTATGTCGTGCTGACCGCGCGCGGACTCAATGAAAAAATGCATATCGTCGCGCGTGCCGTCGAAGAGGAAGCCGAACCGAAGTTGATCCGTGCCGGCGCCAACCGCGTCGTGGCCCCGACGATCATCGGAAGCCAATCGATGGCAAGAGCGCTCTTGAAACCGGCGATCGCGGATTTCATGGATTCGATCGTCGCCGAGACGCTCGACCTTGCTTTTGAAGAGGTCGCGGTTCCCGCGTATTCGCCGCTGGTCGGAAAGATGCTAAAGGATACGAATCTCAGCAGCGAACTGAGCCTAATCGTGATCGCGATCCGGCGCAAATCGGGGAATCTCGAATTTCATCCCATCGGCGACTCGATCGTGCGCGAAGGCGATCTGCTGATCGTCGTCGGCAAGGCCGATTCGATGAAAGCGCTGGTCGAGAGCAATCGTTAGATTCGAAATTCGAGATTCAAGATTCAAGATTCAAGACCCCAAAGTTTCATCGAATTTAGAACAGAATATTGAATTTTGAATATTTTGAATATTGAATTTTGAATATTTTGAGTCTTGAATTCTGAATTTCGAAACCTCGTATGAAGATCATCGTCACCGGCGGCAGCGGATACATCGGATCGCACGTCCGCGACTATTTCGGCGCCGACGATTTTTCGCGCCGTTCGAACCGCGATGTTCTCAATCTGCAGGACGTTTCGCTCATCGAGGACTATGACCTCGTCATCCATCTTGCCGCCGAGATGGACAAGTCGCCCGAAAACGCTGAATCGGTTTTTCTCACGAACGTCGAGGGAACCGTGAACGTGCTTCGGTCGGTCCGGCCCGGCGCCGCGATGATATTCGCTTCGACAAAAGACGTTTACGGACGATTCGCCGACAACTACGCGGAGGTTCCTGAAACCTGCCCGACGTTGTACGCCGGGCAGTCGCCCCTCGAGTGGTCAAAACTGATCGCCGAGCGCTACGTCGAATACTACGCGCACCAGCGAGGGTTCAGGTCCTGCATTTTCAGGCTTTCGACGCCGTACGTGAAGAACTCGCCCGGCAACGTGCCGAACTTTGTGACAAACTATGCCGAGGCGATCAACCGCGGCGAGGCGCTCCGGCTTCCGGCGTCCGGCGCGCCGCGCCGAGATCTGCTCCACGCGCGCGACGTCGCCATCGCCTGCGAGGCGTTCAGCGAGTCGGTCATCCGCCACGGCCAATACAATCTTGGTGGGGGACCGGCAAATGCGCCGACCTTGCTCGAACTCGTCCGCAGGCTTGAGGCAGTCTCGGGGCTGCAAGCGATCATCGACGACGAGAACCCTTTACCGCCGCCGGTTCCGATGAATTATGTATCGGATCTCACGTTGGTCCGTCAGGAACTCGGTTGGCAGCCGATGATCTCGCTTGACGACGGTCTGATCACTCTATTTCACTGAGAAGCCCGATGCAGAAGATCGTTGTCCGCGGCACAAACTGGATCGGCGACGCCGTAATGACAATTCCGGCGCTTCGCTCGTTGCGTGCGTCCTTTCCGGATGCCGAGATCTCGCTTCTGACGCGATCGTGGGCCGAGGGTGTGTTCCGCGACGCGGATTTTCTCGACCGGATCCTCAGTTTCAATGCGAGCGGATCGCGCCGACGCGATCTGCGCGAAGAGCGTCGGCTTTTGAAGACTGAAGGCTTTGACGTCGGACTGCTGTTTACGAACTCGTTCGCATCGGCGCTGGCCTTCGGCTTCGGCAAGGTCGGCCGCCGTTTCGGCTACTCGACAGAGGGACGGAAATTTCTCCTCACCGATCCCATCCCCGTTCCCGGATGGAAGGGCGAACGGCACGAGGTCAATTATTATCTGAATCTTGCCGGCGAGACCGCGCGTATTCTCGGACGGGACGTCCCGACGGCAGACCGTAATATTTCGTTGCCCGTATCCGAACAAAGACGCGGCTCGGCGACCGCCATTCTGCGTGCTGCCGGGGCAAAAAAAGGCGCCCCGACGGTCGTCATCGGCGCGGGTTCGACGAACTCGACCGCAAAACGGTGGCCTGCCGGTTCTTACGCGGTGTTGAACGACATGCTCCAGAGCGAACTCGGATGCAGCGTGATCCTTCTCGGCGCGGCCGACGAACGAGCCGTCGCGGAGCGGGTCGCCTTAACGGCAAGATGTGCGCCGATCGACCTTTGCGGAAAAACATCGCTCGCCGATGCCGTCGCGATCCTAAGCGTCGCCGACCTGATGATCTCGAACGATATGGGACTCGCGCACGTCGCCCGCGCCGTCGGCACCGAGACGATCGTCATTTTCGGTCCGACGGACGATCGGACGACGCGGCCGCTCGGGGCGGAGATCATTCGCAAGCCGTTCGACTGCGCGCCGTGCATGCTGCGGGAGTGTCCGATCGACCATCGTTGTATGACCTCGATCTCACCCGTTGAGGTATTTGAGCGGGCGGCGGAAATAATGCATAAATGAAGAAGATGAGTACTTTACCTGGACAAAAGACCGTCTTTCTCGACCGCGACGGAACCCTGATCGAAGAGGTGAATTTTCTCCATCGCGTCGAAGATCTGAAATTCTTCGACTACACCGATGACGCAGTCCGAATATTAAAAGAGGCAGGATTCCTTGTCATCGTCGTGACGAACCAATCAGGCATCGGCCGCGCGATCTACACCGAGAACCAGATGAGCGGCATTCACGACGCGATCCAACGAACCCTCA
>JAKQII010000225.1 GCA_029557535.1 Acidobacteriota bacterium | reverse complement strand
TCGGCTACGGACTCGGAACCGCCGTTCTTTTTATCGGCGGTCTTTACGGGTACGCCGCGTTGCAGACCGGAGTCCCGGCTTCGGACAAAGAAATCTTCAAGGAACTTCCGAAACGTACTCTCGTGTTCGCGCATCGCGGCGGCGGCGGACAGTTTCCCGAAAACACGGTTTACGCCTTTGAGCGATCGGCCGCGCTCGGCGTCGATGTCCTTGAAATGGACATTCAAGAAACTTCCGACGGCGCGATCGTCGTGCTTCACGATTCGAAGGTCGATCGCACAACCGACGGAACGGGCGAGATCCGTACGATGTCGCTCGAAGAGGTCAGGAAACTCGACGCCGCGTACAAATTCACGACCGATCAGGGTACGACTTATCCGATGCGCGGCCAGGGAATCAAAGTTCCGACGTTGCAGGAAGTTTTCGACGCATTGCCCGACAAGCGCTTCAATATCGAGATGAAGCCTGAGTCCGCAACGCTTCCGGACGCGCTTTGTTCGCTGGTGCGCGAACGCTCCTTGGCGACGCGCGTCATCGTCGCCTCGGGCAGCAAGACAAACCTTGAGCGGTTCAGATCCGCCTGTCCGGAAGTTGCGACATCGGGAAGTTTTTCGGAAGTCACGAAGTTCGTCGTTTACGAGAAGTCGGGACTCGGCGGATCTTACAGCCCGCCGTTTGACGCGATTCAGACGCCTGCCCGAATCCGCAGCCTCGATCTCGTCACCCCGGATTATCTTGCCGCGGCGCACAAGCTGAACGTCGAGGTCCATGTCTGGATCATCAACAATCCGGACGAGATGAAGCGACTTCTCGGCCTCGGTGTCGACGGCATCATGACCGACTATCCCGAGCGACTGCTTGCAATTAGCGGTCGGTAGTCGGGAGTACGAGGCGTGAAGAAACTCCAAAATCCAAAATCTAAAATCCAAAATTGCCAGCCCCGGAACCCAGGGCTAGCGCCCCGGGCTTTATACTCGCGTCCGCCTCGCGGACTCTTTCACCCACTCGCACCTTCCCCCGCTCGCCCGCTCCTGACTACTGACTAGTGACAGATTCTTCTTCAAAAACTTCCGGATCTCTTTGTACGCGGCGATACTGTCTTGCTTTGAAAAGTCGCCGTGGTCGCCGCCCTTGACCGTGAACAGTTCGTTCACGACGCCGGCGTCGGTCAGTTTTTTGTGCAGTCTGACGGCGTGGTCGTAGGGGACCAGCGGGTCTTTGTCGCCGTGGATCGTGATGATCGGCGGGAGTCCGGAGCGGACGTAAGACAGCGGCGAGACGTTTCGGATCAACACGGCGTCGTCCAATCTGTCCTGACCGATCCAGTTCGACGCGAACTCGGTCTTGTTCTTGCCCTGGAGAAGATCTCCGACATCGGTGATCCCGAACCAGTTGACGACTGCCGCGACCTTGACCGGATCGCCCGGACAGTTCTTGTCGAACAAAGTCTCTCCGGTCGCCATTCCGGTCATCAGCGCCAGGTGCCCGCCGGCCGATTGCCCGCTGACGACGATCCGGTCGGGGTCGAACGAGTATTTGTCGGCGTTCGCGACGATCCAGCGGAGAGCACAGCGGCAATCCTCGACCGCCGCCGGCGCGCGCGCAACGCCCGTCAGACGATACTCGACATTGACCACGTTCCATCCCATCTCAAGCCACGGCAGCACGCGCAGCGAATAGCTCTCTTTCGATCCGCCGCGCCAGCCGCCGCCGTGGATCCACATCAGCGTCGGCAGCTTTTTCGGATCCTTTACCTTCGGGCGATAGACGTCGAGTTTGAGATCGACGTCGCCGGCACGCGCATACGTAATGTTCGGTTCGATGAATCCGTAATCGACAAAAACCTCGACGGTCCATTCGGCCGGTTTTGAAAGCTGCGCCGGGCAACTTATCACCGCAAAAAGTGTCAGCGCGGCGGCCAATGTCAGTCGTCCTCGCATTTCTCACACTCCGCGGTAAATGTTACATTAGAAGGTGAAATCCAATCAAAAATAGTTTCGGATCAAAGGTCAAAATTATGAAAAAGGTTTCCGTCCTGCTGCTTCTCCTTAGTTTTCTGATTAACGTTCCGCTGCTCCGCGCTGACGAAGGGATGTGGACCTTCGACAACCCGCCGCTCAAGCAATGGAAGGAGCGTTACAAATTCGAACCGTCCGCCGAGTGGCTCGAAAAGATGCGCCTCGCGTGCGTCCGGATCAACGATGGCGGATCGGCGAGTTTCGTTTCGCCCGACGGATTGATGATCACGAATCATCACGTCGCTCTTGGTCAGATCACCAAGCTCTCGACGCCGGAGCGCGACCTCGTCAAGAACGGATTTTACGCGCGCTCGCAGGCCGAGGAACTGCCGACAAAAGACATGGAGGCCAATGTTCTCGTTTCGTATGAGAATGTGACCGACCGGGTTCAGGGAGCAGTCAAGAAAGGCGCGACCGACAAGCAGGCGGCCGAGCAGCGGAAAGCCGCGATCGCCGCGATCGAGAAGGAATCGACGGACAAGACCGGCCTTCGAAGCGATGTCATTTCGCTTTACAGCGGCGGCGAATACTGGCTTTATCGCTTCAAGAAGTACACGGATATCAGGCTCGTATTCGCGCCTGAAGAGCAGATCGCGTTCTTCGGCGGCGATTATGACAACTTCACGTTTCCGCGTTACAACCTCGATGTTTCGTTTCTCCGCGTGTATGAAGACGGAAAACCGGCCAAGACGCCAAACTACTTCAAGTGGTCCGAAACCGGGCCGAACGACCTTGATTTCGTGATCGCCGCCGGCAATCCCGGGTCGACCGCCCGTCTTCTGACCGTCGCCCAGCTGGCATATCAGCGTGATACCGGGAACCTGCTGCAGAAAAAGGTCTGGGAACTTCGGCGCGATATCCTCGAAAACTACGCGAAACTCGGATCCGAGCAGGCGCGTCAGGCTTCGAACGGGATCCGCTCGTTCAACAACTCGCTCAAGCGGCTTTACGGACAACAGGAAGGTTTGATGAACCCGCGGATGTTCGCCAAGAAGGAAAAGGAGGAAAAGGATCTGAAGGCGGCGCTCGCCAAGAAACCCGAGCTGATGAGGCAGTACGCACCGGCCTGGACGAATATCAAGGCCGCGTACGCCCAGCTTCCGGCGATGGCCAAACGGCTGGCATTTTCGACTCTCGCGCCGTCAAGATTAGCGACGATCGCGTCGGGCATCGTCCGATACGGTGATGAGATCGGAAAACCGAACGATCAGCGCTACGACGAATTTCGCGACGCCCGGCTTCCGGGTCTGAAGGCAAACCTTCTTTCGACCGCGCCGATCTATCCGGCGATGGAAGAGGCGGCGCTCACCGCCTGGCTCAAGGAAGGCGTCAAGACGCTCGGCCCGAACGATCCGTTCATCAGGGCCGCGATCGGCGATGCCGAGGTCGACGAGGTCGTCAAACGCGCGGTGAATGAGACGGCGTTGAAGGATGTCGCCGCGCGAAAAGCATTGCTCGACGGCGGAAAAGCAGCCGTTGATGCGTCGGTCGACCCGATGGTTACGCTCGCCCGCCGCGTTGAGCCGGTGATCCGGCAGCTTCGCGCTTGGAACGAAGATAAGATCCAGAGTGTCGAAACCCGGAACGGCGAACTGATCGCCAAGGCGCGGTTCGCGGTGTACGGCCGGACGATCCCGCCTGACGCGAACTTCAACCTCCGGATCACTTACGGACGCGTGAAGGGTTATGATGAAGACACGACTCTCGTCCCGTTCGAGACGACATACTACGGCCTGTTCGACCGCGCGGCGAGCTTTGCCGAGAAACCGCCGTTCGATCTGCCGGAACGCTGGCGCGGTGCGGCTTCGAAACTCGATCTGACGACGCCGTTCAACTTCGTCTATTCGGCCGACACGATCGGCGGAATGTCGGGATCGCCGATCATCAACCGAAATGCCGAGTTTGTCGGAATCAATTTCGACTCTAACGTCCAGAAGTTGTCGAACCGATATTGGTACATCGAGGAGGAGGAAGGTTCGCGGGCGGTCGGTGTCCACAGCGCCGGAATTCTCGAAGCGCTGCGCAAACTTTACGGAGCGGGCGATCTGGCCAAGGAATTGACCGGAAAATGAAGTTTCCCATGTAGTTACGAATAACTGTCTCTTGGAGAATCTATGAAAATTACATCAATTTTGATGATTGTGCTGCTGGCGGCCGTCGCACTGGGCGCGGCCTGTAGTTTTAGTTTTACGACCGCCAAGATCGAAAGCTTGGCGTTTGGAAAGAACGATAAGGCGACGCCGGCGGCGACGTCGTTCGATCAATCCGACAAGATATTTGCCGTCACGAACGTCACGGGCGCGATGGGCAAACACAAAATGAAGTTCAAGGTCACGTACGAGGACGTCGCCGGCAAGAAAAAGGGCGAAGAAGCACTTTCGAAAGAAGTAGAGTTCGAAGGCAGCGCCTCGCCGTATCTCTCGCTGACGGTCCCCGCGGGCGGAACTTACAAGGTAGAGGCGACCTTGCTGGATGACACCGGCAAGCAGATAGACACCAAATCGGGAACGATCACCGTTAAGGGTGCTCCGGCTCCGACCGTAACTGACGACAAGAGCGACGATTCCGATAAGGACGCGGATACGGACTCTGACGACAAGTAAGGCGAAGAATACACTGGCCGCTCCAGGCTCGAAGTCTGAACCGGGAGCAAGATCTAAACCAACAAACGAGGCATTCGCACGGTTGGCAACGACCAGCCGGCGGATGTCTTTTTGTTGCGATTGCCCCGCGAACTTTGCTAAAAAGGGGATCGGAGATCGAGTACTTTATGAGAAAGCATCAGTTCCGATTCGGCAGGCTCCTATTCGCGGCCCTCGCAACCGGACTGATCGCGTCGGCTTTTTTCGAAGCCCGTGCTCAGGAGATCCGTTCGATCGACAAACTTGTCAAGAGAATCGATGGCGTCATTCGGACCAAGCGTAAGCCCGATTCTGTTTTTGCGGATATTCCAAAGGGTTCGGCACCTCGCTGGCGAAAATTCAGCTCTGCCAAGGCACTTGAAACCTATCGGTTAAGGAACGAGGTTTACTCGATTTTTTACAATTATCACGATCGAGGCAGGATCGCGTTGGCGGTTTTGACGGTCTCCAGTCAGTCGGGCGATTGGGTCAATTACGTGAACTACTATTTCAGGGCCGACGGAACCATTGCGAAGATCGCATCCGAATATCGGACGTTCGTTGGCGATTACGTTGCCTTGCGAAACATCTATTTTGACCGGAAAGGCAAAGTCCTCAAGCGAACGGTCCGGTACCTGACGCTGCGCGGTCGTGTTTCGACAAAGCCAACGGCCGATGAATTGCGCGACAACGGCCCGATGATGCGCATCACGATCTACGCCTCGGTCCGGAAACTACCGTTTGCAAAGCTGATCCGTCCTCGGAAATAGAGTGCTCGGCGAATCGGGAGCGGCCGGGCCGGACTTGGTCGGAGCGGTTTGAAGATGATAAGTTAGTCGCTTGAACTAACGGGATCGGATCACAGCCGAAATTGATATCAAACGCGGCATTCAGGCGATTCGGACTCCGTAAGTCCAAACTGATTGAACAAGAAATCTGGAATTTTCACGATTCGGAATCCAACAAATCCCAAATCCGAAATCCCAAATCCAAAATCGAAAGATGCACTATCACTTGATCGGAATTTGCGGGACGGCGATGGCGTCGCTCGCGGGAATGCTGCAGGCGCGCGGACATCGCGTGACGGGCTCGGACCAGAATGTCTATCCGCCGATGTCGACGCAGCTGGCAGAACTCGGGATCGAGATCATGCAGGGCTACAGGGCCGAGAACGCCGATCTTTCGCGCGACGTGACGATCGTCGGGAACACGATCATGCGCGGCAATCCCGAGCTTGAAGAGGTCCTCAACCGAAAGATGGAATACCGCTCGCAGGCCGAAACCGTCCGCGAGGAGTTCATCCGCGGACGCCGCTCACTGGTAATCGCCGGAACGCACGGGAAGACGACGACGACGAGCATCGCGACGTGGGTCTGCGAGGTCGGCGGGCTCGATCCGACATTCCTCGTCGGCGGAGTCGTCCAGAACTTCGGCCAGAGCTTCCGCGTCACGGGCAGCGATTATTTCGTCATCGAAGGCGACGAATACGACACGGCATTCTTCGACAAAAAGCCGAAGTTCATGTCGTATCTGCCCGAGATCGCGATCGTCAACAACATCGAGTTCGATCATGCCGACATCTACAAGGACATCGAAGCGATAAAATGGCAGTTCTCGCGATTGATGAACCTCGTTCCGGGCAACGGACGGCTTATCGCCGGCGTCGATTCGCCGGTCGTCCGCGAGGTGCTCGAGTTCATGAAAGGTCGGCTGTACACGAGGCTCGAGACCTTCGGGTTCTCGGAGGACGCGAACTGGCGCGCGGGTGACGTCGCGTTCGTCGACGACCGGACGAAGTTCAGCGTTTATCGCGAGGGCGAACTGTGGGGGCAGTTCACGACCGGACTGATCGGCGATTTCAACGTCCGCAACTGCCTCGCGGTGATTATCGCGGCGGACGCCTGGGGAATTTCGCCGGCGAAGATGCAGGAAGCGTTCGACACTTTCAAGTCGGTCAAGCGGCGGATGGAGGTCCGCGGCATCGAGCGCGGCGTGACGGTGATCGACGACTTCGCGCACCATCCGACGGCCGTCGATGAAACGCTCAAGGCTCTCCGGCAGCGCTACGCATCGAACCGCCTGATCGCGGTCTTCGAGCCGCGCTCGCGATCGTCACGATTGTCGGTTTTCGAAAATCAGTACAAACAGGCTTTTTCACACGCCAACCGCGTGATCATCGCCGGCGTTTTCAATCCTGAGGACGCGAAAACCTACGGCGAGATACTCGACGTCCCGAAGCTAGTCGCCGACATCGACGCATCGGGAATCCAGGCGATGACGCTGCCGGACGCCGACGCGATCGTCGCGACGCTCGCTCCGGATCTGCACGAAGGCGACGTCATCGCCGTGATGTCGAACGGCGGCTTCGGCGGCATCCACGAAAAACTGCTCGCGGCGCTGCGCTGACGAGCGAGAAGATGACACGACTCGGAGAGACCTATGAACCAGATTGTTGATAGGCGAATCGCCACGTTTTTCTGGTTGTCATTGGTTTGCTGCGTTTTGGTTGTCTCAGCGGATTGCGACAATCAGTATCAAACCGCCATTGCTGTCAAACAAGAGCCGCCCAAAATCGAAAACGTCGCGGTGCCTCACGGGATCTCATTGGAGGACTATTGGATCGACGCCGACGAGATACGCATCGATGATTACAAATTGAATCGGAAATGCTCGAAGTCGACCGATGATATCTTTCCGAAATGTGTTTTGGAAGTACGAGACGGTTCAAAGATTCTCCGCAGCTTCGAGAGTTCCATTTCGATCGAATACGGATTGTTTCCGTTTCTCGGCGGCGACCGCAAACAACTGATCGTACACACCTACACGGGCGGCGCTCACTGCTGCGATATTTATTACATCTTCGAAACTTCTCCCAAACTCAGAGCGATCTTTGATGGTGACCAGTTCACCACTGATGAAATTGGCTACGGGATTAGACCCGTTGATGCCGATTCGGACGGAGTATTCGAATTCAGTCTCACCGTGATGTCGTTTGATTATGAACTCGGCAGCCACGCGTTTTCGCCGTTTCCTGCCGCGGTGTTTGCCTACGACCGCAAGACACGGAGGTACGAGCTTGCGAACCGCAAGTATCCGAAGATTGTCAAAGCACGTTACGCGGAAATGCAGGAATGGGAGGAAAATACGTTCAGATTCACAAAGGATCAAAACATGAAACTGCGCGTGACGATGATCAACAAACTCCTCTTTTTCATTTACTCGGGAAAAGAGGCCGAAGGATGGTCGATGTTCGACGAGAGCTACAACCAGGAAGACAAAGCCGAAATCCGAAACAAGATTCAGAGAATTCTGGAGAAGGATCCGACGTACCGCGCGATTTACCTTCAGCCATGAAATTCTTTTGTTTATTAGTCGTTTTGGTTTTCGGATTTACGACGTCGTACGCGCTTTCCTACGCGAATCTGGCTGGCCTGCCCGATAAGGAACATCGCGAAAAGCTCGATGAAATCGCGAGCATCTTTTACGGCGAAGTAGTGACGACCTCGGATCTCAGCTCGCAATCTTACCGTATCTCGTTCAAGGTCCTGCGAGTCTGGAAAGGCGACACCGTGAACGAGATCACCGTAAGGTTTTCGAACCCGTGCGGCGATCCGCAAATAGCGGTCGGGACGAAGATGATGGTTTACGCCCATGCGTCCGGTGACGGCCCGATGCTCGAAGTCAATTGCTGCTCGCGCTTTGACGACGAGCGGATGAAACGCGACTTCGGCGAGGGGATCGGGATCCCGCAGCCGACGCCGGCGTCGATGCGAAATCTGAAGAGGGCTTTTTCGAGTCGCTTTGGAAACGGATCGTTTCTTTCTTGTCGGGATGATTAAGCCGATTTATGAGGTTGCCGTCGGGCAACCTCGATCAGCATTCGAAGTGCATCGTTGACCGCCTTCGCATCAGGGAATGCTTCCTGTACATCTGATTCCAACAATACAAGATTAGATCCCGCGCGGTAACGCTCAACGTACTTGGCACGAACCCGACCTTTCAGTTGCGAAAAGTCGTATTCTGATCGCATCTCCTCGCCTTCAATTTTATCTTTCTTCTTTCGCTTCATAATACTCTCGTTCTGATCGAGTCGGTTCTCTGGCGCTAATTATTCTAACGGTATCTCCATTATCTGTGTGTGAGACCAACAAAATCTTGCCGCTAACGGAGTGCCCCGATGATCAGGAACCGCATTTCGTCTGACGAATGGTCCGGGTCGTCATAGGTCTCAGAAAGTGGGTCTCCGAACACGGTCGCGGCTTCCTCAAACGAAATATCATGTTTGCGAAGATTGGCCAATGCTTTCCGCCTGTCCCATTCAAACCGCATCTAAAGAATATAATAGTTCTTCGTTTCGCACGCTACTGTAGCCGCTATCGGCCAACCAAACATAGGCCCCCGTACCGCGAACGTCGTTGCGACCAGTACGATTTTCGCGCGATTCGGCGTAGAATGCTCTGGAAATTCACATTCCATTCTACGCAGACGACAGGCTGAACCTGTCGTTCTATTGAAACGAAAACATCTGTGAGAAAACCCCGGTCCCGAGCTACCGCAATTTCGGAACTTTCTTTGTGCCTTTTTCTGATCGCCACCGTGTGCGCCGGGTGCGCTGGAATCAAGAAACCCTGGCGCGATTCCACTCCGCGCCAGTTTTCATCGGCCGACTGGATCGCTGGCGACAAGATCGAACGCGGACGGATGTTAAACAGCATGTTCCGCAACCGCGACGTCGACGTCGGTAACCGCGAGGCCGCGACGAAGACTCTTGGCGAACCGGATTTCAAGAAGACCATTGAAAACAAGGAAGTCTGGTTTTATCGGATCGATTTTGGCATCAGCGGAGCAATGGATGTGTTTCCCGTTTCGTTCGATGAAAAGGGTCGCGGGTCCGTTGGTATGGTTCGCGGGGGAACGATGTCGATCGCGGCCAAAGAAAGCGAGCTCTGAGTTTCCGGAACAGACCCGGGGGTGCTGGAGTTCAATCCCCCGAAAATGCATCGGTGCGTATCCGAATGCTACGAAAATGAGAGACAGAATTCTCGAACTTGAACGATCATCGCGCCTTCTCGAACCGAATTCCGACGCTCGGGAGAAGGTCCGGCGGCGGGTCGTCGATTATTCCGAGGATTTTCTCGACCACGTAGAGTCGCTTCCCGCCTACAACGTCACCGAAGACAAAGGGATCGGACTGCTCGACGCGCCGATCGGCGAGGAGGGGATCGGCATCGATGATGCGATCCGATTGATCAGCGAGAACGTCGACACGCCGGGATTGAATCCGGCATCGGGCGGGCATCTTGCCTACATTCCCGGCGGCGGGATCTACTACTCGGCGCTCGGCGACTACCTCGCGGACGTTTTCAACCGATACGCCGGCATTTTCTACGCGAGCCCCGGCGCGGTCCGGATGGAGAACATGCTGATCCGCTGGATCGGCGGGCTGCTCGGGTATCCGGAAGACGCGGCCGGCAACCTGACGACGTCCGGCAGTCTGGCGAATCTGATCGCCGTTGTGACCGCGCGCGACGCTCTTGCGATCAGGTCGGCGGACATCCCGCGTTCGGTGATCTATCTGTCGGGCCAGGTTCATCATTCGGTCGACAAGGCGATCCGCGTCGCCGGATTGTCGGAATGCATCGTCCGCAAGCTTCCGCTCGACGACCGGTTTCGCATCATCCCTGAGGCGCTTGCCGCACAGGTCACGGCCGACGTTGCCGAAGGACTCAAACCGTTCCTGATCGTCGCCACGGCCGGCACGACCGATGTCGGTGCGATCGATCCGCTCGGGGAAATCGGCGAGATCGCCCGCCGGTTCGGCGCCTGGTACCACATCGACGCGGCTTACGGCGGATTTTTTGTCCTCACCGAAGAGGGAAAGCGGAAGCTGAAGGGGATCGAGACGTCCGATTCGCTAGTAATCGATCCGCACAAGGGGCTGTTCCTGCCGTACGGGCTCGGCGTGGTCATCGTCAAACGCGCCGCCGCCCTGCGCGAGTGTTATCGCTTCAACGCCAACTACATGCAGGACGCGATGAGTGAGACCGACGAGCTTTCGCCGGCCGAACTTTCGCCTGAACTGACCAAACATTTTCGGGGATTGAGGCTTTGGCTGCCGCTCAAGCTACTGGGGGTCGCACCGTTCAGGGCGTGCCTTGAAGAAAAGCTCATGCTGGCGAAGTACTTTCATCGTGAGGTGCAGACGATCGGCTTCGAAAGCCGGCTCGAACCCGAACTCTCGGTCGTTACTTACCGACGTGTGCCTCAGGCGGGCGACGTAAACGAGTTCAACAAGAAACTGTTGGAGGCGGTCGTGGCGGACGGCCGGGTCTTCATCTCGTCAACTTTGCTGAACGGCGAGTTCACATTGCGCCTCGCCTGTCTTGCGTTCCGGACGCACCTTTCGACGATCGACACGCTGCTCGCAGTGCTGAAGGAAAAGTCTGAATTGCTCGAATCCGACCCGAGCTTCCGGGATAGGAACTGAGAAAGCCGACAAATCCGGTAAGCGACAGGATAACAGCCATCTGGAATCGAGGCAGAAGGAACTTCCGTCGCTGCAATCCGACGAGCCACTGTCTGACGTTCTTCTTCGTTTTCATTCGGCGCTATTCTACTACGTCGAAATGAAAGAACCGCCACCAACTGAAACCGGAGTTGGTACTAAAGTTTCCGCCGTTAAAACCGACAAACAAAATTCAATACAACGCGACTCACGATTGAGTTTGTTCTTGCCATAAACCCCGAAAACGGGCATACTTACAACTGTTTTGCTCTCAGAGTGTCTCGGTTGATACATCCGTTCATGTTAGACAAGGCGACAGTTTCGGTTCGGTTAGAGAGTTTGGTCAGTAGTTCTTGCAGCATATCAGTAGTTTTTTGACGAGCCAGGCGAGTCGCATTGCATCGAAATCGAATTCCTTCAATCGCCTTACTCCAACGCTGCATCAGGTTAAAAAATTTTCAGAGGATAAATGAGTACAAAACTTTACGTAGGAAACTTGTCGTTCCGCGTGACGGACGATGATCTTTTCGAGCACTTTTCGCAGGCCGGTGCGGTTGAATCGGCAAACGTCGTGATGGACCGCGAGACGGGCCGTTCGCGCGGCTTCGGATTCGTCGAAATGGGTTCGGATGACGAAGCGACGGCGGCGATCGCCCAGTTCAACGGTCAGGAGTATGACGGTCGCAACATGGTTGTCAACGAAGCTCGCCCGCGTGAGAACGGCGGCGGCGGCGGTCGCGGTGGATTCAATCGCGGCGGCGGTGGCGGCGG
>JAKQII010000209.1 GCA_029557535.1 Acidobacteriota bacterium | reverse complement strand
AACCTGTCACACGCCGCTTAACGTTCCGAACCTTCCCACGCTTGACAAGGCGCGCAGGACATTTGAACGGCTCGATTGTTACGCCTGCCACCGTATCGACGGCCGCGGCGGGACGCTTCGTCCGGGAGGTAATTTGACCGGAATGGAAGGGCCCGACCTATCGCCCGTGGGCCTCAAGGGATACAACGCGGAGTGGTACGTTTCACATTTGCAGAAGTCGCAGCAGGCAGCGGACGGCGTCTGGAAAGTCTCGTTCAGAGAGATCAACGAAACAGACCGTGCGGCGCTGAAGATCTTTTTGGATACCCAGATGGGTGCTCCGAAATTGATCGAGGCTAAGGCGCAGTTCAACACGGTCGGATGTGCAGGCTGTCATACGGTCGGATACTTTGGCGGCGATGCGGGAGTTAATCTCTCGATGTCCGGATTCAAAGACCCGAATCAGTTGAACTTCTCCAAAGTCCCGGGTGATCGTACGTTGTCGAACTGGGTGGTCCAGCACTTTCGCTCTCCCGCTTCGACGGTTGCAGGATCGCAGATGCCCGCACTTGGTCTGACCGATTCGCAGATCGATCTCCTTACACTTTACACGCTCTCGCTTCGCCGCCGGACTTTGCCTGATACTTATCTGCCGAAGGACCGCGTAAAGGCGATGCGTTTTGGCGCGAGGGAATTTGCTAGTGATGGACCAACGATCTACACCGCCGTTTGTTCAAGTTGCCACGGAGCGGACGGACAGGGTTCGCGTTTCCCGGGCCTCGTGCCAAATCCGTCGATAATTAACCCTGATTTCCTGGCACTCGCCTCGGACGATTTTCTTTTCCAAACGATAAGAGCCGGTCGGCCAGGGCGTCCCATGCTGCCGTGGGGTGAACGGGTTAACGGCCTGAACGAACAGGAGATCCGTGCGGTCGTTGCTTACATACGCGAACTGGGCGGAGGGGTCCAGCAGATCCCGGATATGTTGCCGCAGTTCTGGGCAAGAGGCGACGTCGCTCTTGGCGAACGGCTGTTTACCGCAAACTGTTCGGGCTGTCATGGGGCGAAAGGCATCGGCGGCGACGGGCCTGCACTCGGCAACAAAGCCTTTCTTTCGAGCGCTTCCGATACGTTCCTGGTCGGCACGATCAGCCGGGGACGTCGAGGAACAGTAATGCAGGGGTTTACCGATCCTTCGCCGATCCGGCGTGTGCTGACGCAGGCAGAGATGGAGGCGATCGTGGCTTATTTGCGTTCTCTGAATCCGAAGTAGTTCGGTCCGAACGTGAGGGATGTTATGAAAAAAGAGATTTCTAGACGCGAATTCATGGCAAGGATCTCCGCAGCCGGTTTCGGTGCTCTCGTGGCGTCGACCACCAATGCGTGGGGACTTGAAGCGATCACAAATCCGCTTGCGGTCTATCCGAACCGCGATTGGGAGAACGCGTATCGCGACCTGTGGAAGTACGACTCGAGATACACGTTTACCTGCGCGCCGAACGACACGCACAACTGCCTGCTTAACGCTCACGTTCGGCAGGGCGTCATCACCCGCATCGGCCCGACAATGAAATATGGCCAGGCGACCGACCTGTTTGGGAACGCGACCTCTCACCGCTGGGATCCGCGCGTCTGCCAGAAGGGCCTTGCATTGACGCGACGGTTCTATGGCGATCGGCGGGTGAACGGGACGATGGTTCGGGCCGGTTATAAACGCTGGTACGACGAAGGATTCCCTCGCGGTAAGGACGGACGTCCCGACGAGTCTTATTTCAATCGTGCCCGCGATGAATGGATCCGGATGTCGCACGACGAAGCCGCCGTGATCGTCGCTGCTGCGCTCAAGAACATCGCAGAAACTTATACGGGCGATGAAGGCAAGCGAAAGTTAAAAGAGCAGCATTACGACGAAGCGACGATCGAAGCGACTCAGGGAGTCGGCACGCAGGTGATGAAATTCCGCGGCGGAATGCCGTTGCTCGGGATGACGCGCGTGTTCGGAATGTATCGAATGGCGAATTCGATCGCGTTGCTTGATTCGCATATCCGGGGCGTCGGACCCGATCAAGCAATGGGGCCAAAGGGCTTTGACAACTATTCCTGGCATACGGACCTTCCGCCCGGACACACGATGGTTACGGGTCAGCAAACGGTCGAATTCGACCTCA
>JAKQII010000203.1 GCA_029557535.1 Acidobacteriota bacterium | reverse complement strand
GTTCTCGGTGACCACACTTGTGCACTTGCGAAGCAGGCTGACGCCGGTCCCGGCTCCGTCGAGAGGCTGATTCAAACCGAGCGCGTCTCCCGGAGCGATATCTATCTCGTTCGACGACGGCCGTCCGGTCGCCACCACGGCGACTTGAGAGCTGTCGGATTCGACGAGGTACAAGTCGTTTCGAGAAGTGTTCCGGGCGTTGTTCGGCTGAGTTTGAAGGCGTACGATCGACGGCGATCCGGGAGCCGCGGCGGCGTTTGTCAGCGCAATCGAGTTCGTTCCGTTAAAGGGCGTGTCTCGGAAGGCAAAGGAAATGACGTCAGTTCGGGCTGTCGGGTCGGCGGCAAGCAAATTCGCGTAGATGTTATCGCCGCCGAAAACTGCCGGCAACACATCGCGGTCGGTGTCCGAATCGGCGTGGGTGCCAAGTTTGGAGGCGACGAAATCGTCGGGAACGACTGCGCCGTTGCTGTTGTAGCTGAGACCGGCGTTCAGCGCATCGCGTCCGATGATGTGAAGCGCCGAGCGTGCATTCTTCAGCACGTCCGAGCGCCGGCTGGCCCGATTGCGGTCGATTAACCCGACCTGAAGCAATCCGTAGATCGTTCCGACGACGACGAGAAAAATGACCATCGAGACCATCACTTCAATGATCGAAAAGCCGCGCTGATCGGATGACTTCATGGTTACTCCTGATAATTCGAGATTATTGTCGAGACGACCTGTTCACGTTCAAGCTGATTGATCTGGTAGCGGACCGTGACGTCGATACGTCGCCGTGCGATCGCATGCGGCGGCGAAGGGCGCTCCGGATCGGGCAGATCCGTGATGACGACCTGACGGCGGAATCCGGTGACCAGCGGGCTGTCGTTTGTTGCGTGTCCGGGAACCGTGCATGGCTGGTCGCCCGGACAGGCGTCGTCTGCAGTTCCGGCCAGACCGTCCGATCCCATATCCTCACGGACCGGACTCAGACCGTTCACAAAAATGCCTTGGGGAACGCCGTCAACCGGATTCGATCCTTCGTTTCCGATCGTCTCCCACCCGCTCAGAGCCCCGTCGCGAGCCAGATCACGGGCCGAGAAGATCGACTCGATCGTCGAAAGCGCGATCTGCTTGGCGATCACCTGCTTCTCGCTCTCATACGAGCGGAGCAGATTCGCTGTCAGTGCCGACGCCGAAGCGAGAAGTCCGACGAGGAGGATCACAAGCGCAAAGATCACATCGATGTACGAGAATCCGTCTTCATTCCTTTGCGGTTTCATTCTTTTTTCCTTGGCAATTCCTAGTTGCCGCCCTGGCCGCCGTATGTTCCGGAACGTCGGGAATCTTTCCACTTGTTGGTGCTTTCAAGCGCCCGGTCGTATTCCCATGAACGGATGGCGCCGGTCGCGCCGATTACGGTGATCGCCCTCGCGATCTCGGTTTCGTTCTCCGATTGCGATTTTGGAGTCCACAGGTATAGGGTTGCTCCGATGGTCGTTGCGTTCGAACCAAGCGCGTCGGCGCCTTGATCGACGACCGCTCCGTTTCGCAAGAAGCGAAGCGTACAAACGGTGTGGGTTGCGCTCGGCGGATAAATGCTGGGCCGGAAATCGGCGATCGGAACCGGCATCGATTCTTCGGGATTCGTCAGAATGTCCGGCGGGCGGGTCCCGGTCCTGACCTCGGCCGACGGATAGAGTACGGAGGCACGCACGAGTACATCGTCGTCGGCGGTCGTCGGGGAGTTCTCGTCGATGATCCTGACCATGCGGTCGGTCAAGTCGATCTCGACACGCATCGTTTCCCGCTGGGTCAGCGAGCGCTGCCGGGCCTCCTGGAGTGCGTCGACGATACGCATCGCCTGCTCATCCGGCCGGAACAAACGGCGATGTCCAAGAATATAGAAGGTCGAAGCCGCGCTGAGGACTCCGATCACGACGAGTACAACGAGAAGTTCCACAACCGAAAAACCGCGTGACATAGGCATCTCCGATACACTTTCAACAAAAAACACTTGAGGCGATTCGTTTGCGAGGCGGTCAATTTGAACGATCCAGTGAACGAAAAGTCGTCACACTGACATACTTCATATAAATCAACAATGTTGTACATTTCCAGAAAAAGTTTGTCACTATCAAAAAAGAATCGGTCGTGTGCTTCGTAAACTTCGAGTTCAAAGGCATTTCGGATAGAATTACGGCAAGCGTGTACGCGGCTGCTGCGATCCAAAGAATGGCCGATCGAGATTCCAACACCGATAAGAAGTTTTCCACCGACTGGCTGATGCGGGGCGTCCTGACCAAGGTCGGGGACGCGTTTGACCGCCTCACCGGTCGCGGCTATCGTCCCTCGAGCAGCCTCGCCACTTCCGAACTCATCGAAAAACTCAAGAAACTGCTCGACCACGAGGTTCGCGACGGCAAGTTCGTCCCGCACAACATCAAATTGAAAATGCAGTGGGACAAGTTCTCGACCGATTCGGACGATGCGCTGCAGCGCCTTGAGAATGAGCTGAAGATCGCCATTATCGATCACATCAATGACCGTCGCTATCACACCTACGCTCCGATCCGGCTCCAGGTCAAGCCGGACTATTTCACCGATGGCGTGAAACTTCTTGTCAGTTTTGACAAGTTCGACGAGGAAGAACGCGAGGTCGCCCTCAACGTTACCGTTCCTCAGGTTCAGGTTGGGGATTACGTTCCCGAGGTCGACGCGGAAGCACCGGCTGAGCCGAGACCGCGGCATTTTACGGCGGCGTTCACGGTCAAAGGGAAAAGCCGTGCGATCGAACTCGAGATCGCGGGACACCGCCGTCTGAGCGTCGGGCGCGGACCCGAAAACGACCTGGTCATTGACGATGCCAGCGTTTCAAAGATGCACGCCTCGCTGGTGGTAAACGCCGCGGGCAATCTCGCGGTCGCAGACACCGGCTCGACGAACGGAACATTCGTTGCGGGCAACCGTATTGCTTACGGAAAGGCGGTTGAGATCGGCGCGGACGGCGTGATCAGGTTTGGAACGATCGAGGTTCGGTTCGAGTCGACGGACGAGCCCGAACCGGAGCCCGTGCCTGAAATTCCGCAGGCCGCGGCTACCGAAGTGTTGAGTTTCCGGGCCGAAGAGATAATTGTGAAGCCGATCGGCGAAGACCCGGTTCCGCGGCCGGCCGTGTCGGACGGAATCGGCGAAACGGCGCCGCGGCCAGACGAGTCGTCGATCGGTGCCGATCCCGGACCCGATCCGCTCGGTGCTTCTCGAACGACCCGAGACGAGGAATCCGCCGACCCGACGGCGGATCGGATAGTGTTCGATTTTGACGAAAAATGAGTTTTCTTCTGTTCCTTTTTCAGCTCGAGAAACTGAAGCCGGAGAACCTTTTCGGCGGTCAGGTTCTCGAGCGCACGCCGGCTGGTCTGAGCATCGTTTATTTGATCGGGATCGCGGTTTTGGTCGTGTTCCTGATCATGTCGTTCTGGGGGAATTTCAATATTCCGAAGCTTCCTTTTGAACTGAATCTGGACAAGGACGTCAGAAAACGGCTGACCTCGACGCTGACGAACCGCAGCCTTCGGGTTTGGCAACTCGTGTTCATCATTCTCGCTTTCACGGTTTACGGCTTCCATGTTTACTGGACCTACTATGCGGACGACTACAACGAGCAGTTTCAGGCGCTGAGTTACAAGGATCTGCGGACGCGGCGGACGAACGCTTCGACCCTGCGCGGATGGATGCTCGACCGGACCGGAAAACTCGACAACGCACTCGCGTATTACAAGATCGGGAGCGACAAGTCGATCGACCGCAGTTATCCGCTCGAACGCGAAATGGCGCATCTTCTTGGTACCGAACGCGGAACGCCCGGACTTGAACGCACGATTTTCAAACGCGACGCTGATCCGTTACCCGAAAGCTGGGAGATCCTGACGAAGTACAAGAAGGCCGAACCTGAAAACCGCGACGTTCGGATCACCATCGATCGCGAGCTTCAAACCTATGCGGCAAAGAGACTTGAAGGCAAACGTGGCGCGGTCGTCGTGCTCAATCCCCAGTCCGGTGACGTACTCGCGATCTACTCGAACCCGTCTTACAGTTTGTCCGAGGCCGAGTCGCTCGACGGTTTCCTGAAACTTGAATCCGACAAGCGCGATCAACCATTGCTGAACCGCGCGACGCGCGAGTTTTACATTCCGGGTTCGACGTTCAAGACGTTCACGATGATCTCCGCATTCCGGGCCGGCAAGGAAGGGACGATCCTCGAGGGCAATCCCGCGCCGGACTGCTACACGCCGTTCCGCGGATCGAAACCGATCTGTGATGCCGGCGGCAGTTGCCACGCGTGCGGCCCGATCGAGATTCGGGAAGCATTCAAGATATCGAGCAACCAGTATTTCGCTCAAATGGCGAATTATCTCGGTCGTGACCAGATGGCGTCGACCGCGAGGCTCGTCGGGATCGAACCGGTCGAAACGCCCAAGGACGCGCTGGTCCAGGGCTTCGACCCGGATATTTGGAACGCGAGCAACAAGCGGATCGCGAACTCGCTGGCGCCGGCCAAGGCAACGATCGTGACCGGCGACAAACTGACGCTTTACGACTTTGGCGTCGAGGGCATGGGTCAAGGCCTTGCCGGTCAGATGACTCCGCTCCAGATGGCGCTGATCGCTTCGGCGGCGGGCAATCTGCAGGGCAAACTGATGAAGCCGAAGATCGAGGCCGACATTCAACCGCAAATGTACGCGCAGGTCCTGACGCCGAATCAGGCGGCGCAGATCCGCGAGATCATGTCGACGGTTACCGAAGAGGCCGGCGGCACGGGCGGCGTGGTCCGCGCCAAGCTTGCGGGAACCGGCATCGTCACGGGCGGCAAAACCGGCACGGCCGACAAGGACGGCGTGATCGTCTACAACAAGGACGGCACAAAGAAGACCCACAAGGTCCGCCGCAAGAACGCCGACGGACAGATCGTCGAGGTCGATGTTCCGGACACCTATACGCGTTGGGACGGATGGTTTCTGGCGATCGCGCCGCTTGAGAATCCGCAGATCGCGATCGCGGTCGTTGTCGAAGACATCGGCGGCGGCGCGTATGGCGGGACGACAGCCGCTCCGATCGCGGCGGACATGATCCTTAAAGCCCGCGAACTCGGACTGCTTGGCGACAAGTACAAGCCGAAGACGCAGACGACGACCAAGCAGAAGAAAAAGGGGGGCAAATGAAGAGCCGCGCTTCGACGCACGTACTGATCCTGCTCCTGATCTTCGTTTTGACGGCGATCTCGCATTACTCGATCCACTACGGCGCGCTGTTGCGCGGATACGAGACCTCGTCCTACTCCGCCTACCGGAACCTCGGCCTCGTGCTATTTCTGGCGTTCCTGCCGATCTTTGTTTCGGTGGTTTTCAAATTCAAGGGAAACTGGACGCTATATACGACTTCCGTCCTCCTTTTCTCGATCGGTCTGACTGTCCAGTACAGGCTGTTCAACGACGGCGAATACGCGGTCGACATACCGCGTG
Source organism: Acidobacteriota bacterium (assembly GCA_029557535.1). Classification (GTDB taxonomy): domain Bacteria; phylum Acidobacteriota; class Blastocatellia; order Pyrinomonadales; family Pyrinomonadaceae; genus JAFDVJ01. The sequence continues at coordinate 28,184 of JAKQII010000203.1, read as the reverse complement.
CGGAACGCGACCGGATCCAGAATTCCGATCTCTCCGAAAAGGAAAAGTCGCGTGAGATGACACGGGCGAAACTGCGGGCGATGGTCGAGGAACGGAAGGCGAAGATCAAGACCGCGCAGCTTCATTACATTCAGGAAAACTATAGTCCCGAAAAGAAGCAGATGATGGGCTTAGCACCGACCGAACCCGGTCCGGTCGATCTTTCGAAGGAGACGCCGCGTCCAGCCGGCGACTCGCTGATGGCGACGCTCACTTCCGGGAAGACGCTGATCCCGTTGTTCGCGATCTTCTGCTGTCTTGGCGCGATCGTCCTTTTCCGCAACGAGACGTTTCTCGGATTCCTCCAAAACAACGGATTTCTGATCGTTCTGTTGACGCTCGGTCCGCTGCTGCTTGCGGCGGTCACTTCGCGGGCGGGAAAATCGATCGGGAATATGACGCCGTGGGAACCGTCGAAGATCCCGTTCCTGATAGGTTTCGCGGCGGTCCTCGCCGTCCTTTACAAGAATCTTGCCCGGACCTACTGGGGGCTTCCGCGGGCGAAGGACGTCGTGCCGCTGGTCGTGATGGCGATGATGCCGTTCGTTCCGTTCTTCGTGCTCAAGGATTTCGGCCAAATGATGGTCTTCAGCGGCGTTTACGCGACGCTTTTCCTGGTCGCGGTCCGACGATTTTCGCAGCGGTTCGTGCTTGTCGGGAGCGTGGTTCTGATGGTCAGCATCCTCGTGGTCGGCGCGTTGCCCGAGAAGACCCAGGAGAAGATTCCGTTTCTTCCGACGCTGGCGGCTCCGGTCAAGACCATCCTGCCGAATCGCATTCAGCAGCGATTCCATCTTTGGCTCGACGGTTTCAATCCGCCGTCGCCCGACACTTCGTGGTGGAAAGAGGATTACGACGATTACTATGAGGACCTCGTCAAGAAGAATCCGGATCTGCCGAAGGTTCTTGCCGAAGACGAAAACATGCTGAAATCGATCAACGTCGACGCGTGGTTCGACGCGCTCGCCTTTCAACCCGCCCAAGCAACGTTCGGGCTTGCTTCCGGCGGGACGACCGGTCGCGGGCTCGGTCTCGGGTATGTCGAACTGATACCTGTTTCCGACTCGGATTACGTGTACGCGGCGCTTTCGGAAGAACTTGGACTTTTCGGCGGTTTATTGGTAATCTTTGCGCTGATTGTACTTGTCAGCGCCGGCGTGAGAACGGCACTCGATTCGCGCGATATGTTCAGCAAACTCTGCGCAGTCGGTCTGACGGCGTTCATCGGATTTCAGGCGCTGGTCAACATGGGCGGAATCACGCGCGCGCTGCCGATGACCGGAATCACCCTTCCTTTTGTCAGTTACGGCGGATTCAGCCTCATCACGAGTTTTGCGATGCTCGGAATGCTGCTCGCCTTTTCGCACCGCAACGCCGTCGACCGGAACGCCGGAGTGCAGCCCGTCGGCGCGTAGACGATTTTTTCGTCCTGGAGAAACAACATGGATTCAAACTATCACATCAATTCGGCGTCCGTCACAGACCGCGGACTGAGTGAAAAACGTCCGCAGAACGAGGATTCTTATCTTGAGATTCCGGACTTTGGTTTGTTTGCTGTTGCCGACGGCGTCGGCGGGGCCCAAGCGGGCGAGGTCGCGTCGCAAATGGCGATGGAACTGCTCGGCGAGGCTTTCGTCAATCTACAGCCGGGCTCGGATGCGGAAGACGTGATGAAGATGGCGATCGAGCGCGCCAATGAAGCGATCTTCCAGATGTCCGGCGATCTTGAGCAGCTTTCGATGATGGCGACGACGGTCGTCGCGCTCTATCTCAAGGACGGCGTCGCGACGATCGGCCACGTCGGCGATTCGCGGCTTTACAGGCTCGACAGCCGCGGCAGCCTTTTCCGTGAAACGCAGGATCATTCGGTGGTCGAAGAGGAGGTCCGTGCCGGGCGGATGACGGCTGCCCAAGCGGCGAACCATCCGAGCCGGAACGTCATTTCGCGCGCGCTGGGTGCGGAGCCAACGGTGGAGGTTGACCTCAAGACCATCATGTTCGAGCCCGAAACCGTATTTCTGATCTGCTCGGATGGCGTCACCCGTCACATCACCGACTTCGAGATCAGAGAACTTTTGCTGTCCAGTCCGAATCCCCGGATGATCTGTGACCGGATCAAGGCGATCTGTTTCGATCGCGGCGCCGAAGACAATCTGACGGCGGTCATCGTTCGCGCCGAGGAAGCGTCGGCTGAGGCCGAAACGGACCAGGCCCAACCGTCCGCGGTTGAAGATTACGAAGAGATCACGGTCGCGGCGGCCAGACCGGAGAATGAGTCGCCTGAATTCGATACCGCTGAACCGGCCACGGATGAAACCGTGTCGGTCGGAGATTCTGACGAACAGTATCTGATTGACGACGGGCCCGAAGAACCCGGCCGGGTCTTCGCGTACGAGCAATTTGAGGTCCCGGAGGCGGTCGAGGATTCCGAACCTGAAGTGATCTCGATTCCGGCGAACGGCACCGTGGCCGAAGCCGATGCGCCCGCGGATGCCGGCGTTCCGTTCTCAATGTACGAGTCCGAGGAGGTGGTCAGGAGCGGCGGCGGATCGTCGGTCTTGATGTCGATCTTGATGCTGGCGATCGGGATCGCGATCGGCGCAGGCGCGTTTTACGCCTATCAGAACTATTTCGCTCCGGTTCCCGAAGTTCCCGCGCTGACCCCGAAAACGAACAACATCCCGCAAAGCTCCGTGGATTCCTTGCGGCACGACGCGGTCACGAAGTCGGCCGAGGTGATCAAGCAATACGAGGCCGCCCCGCCGAAAGACGCGTCGGATTTTTACGTGTTGGGCCGGGCTTTTCTGACGCAGAAAAATTATGACGAGTCGAAAAAGGCGCTTATCGAAGCGCGCAATCGACTGAAGGACGTCACGAATGCCGAGAACAAGGCCGCGCTCGCGATGGACATCAACTACGGTTTGGTGCTCGCGCAGAGCAAGGAAGCTCAGGCCGCTCTGGAAAAAGAACTGAAACTCAGCGAGAATCCGGCGAACGATTCAAATTCGAACACCGCGAATACATCGCGGGAACCGTAAGGCATTTGGGAACTCGGATTTGGGATTGGGGATTTTGGGATGTTTGGAGTTCCGCCACGCCAATTTGGGATTGCGGATTTGGGATTTCGGATTTCGGATTTCGGATTTGGGATTGCGGATTTGGGATTGCGGATATCCGATGAACGGATTTCGGATTTGATGTTGCCTCGTCCATCAGGTCGTGGGGTCGATTCATCAATATGTCGGGCTTTAGCCGAATTTGGCTGAAAGCTGCGATCAATATTCCGCAAATCCTCGGTCCGGGGGCCGTGGCCACGTCAAACCCAACCTTTGATCAAGCATTTAATGCAAACAATATGATTCCCGCCGAGACGGCGAGGTTGAGGCTCTCGACGCCGTTTCGCATCGGAATGACGACGACATCGTCCATTTCCGCCAATTCTTCTTCGGTCAGTCCGTTCGCTTCGGATCCGAACACGATAAGTCTCTTGCCGGTCTCAAGTTGCCGATAATCAACCGCGCCTGAAATGTCGGCGGCGGTTGTCCTCAGGCCGATCTTTCGCGCCCATCGGACCGTCAGTCCGAAATCGGCCCGCTCGCCGATGTTCAACCTGAACGCCGACCCCATCGATGCCCGCAGAGCCTTCGGCGAAAATACGTCGGCCGAGTCCCGGGTGACGATCACGTTATTGATCCCGGCGGCTTCGCAAGTCCGAAGTATTGCCCCGAGGTTTGACGGATTGTTGACGCGATGAAGCAACACCGACGTACCACCGTCGAATCGTTCCTCGAATGCTTTGCGGTCGGTCGCCGGGCGTTCGGCGATGAGGATCACGCCTTGCGGGTTTTTTGTGTCGGCGATCGAACCGAAGATCTTGTCTGGGACAATGATCGTTTCAGCGATCGATTCAAATTCCGAATTCTCCCCGAAACTTCTTGCGAATACCGCTACCGCAATTGTGACGGGCGACCGCAGCGCCTCGCGGGAGAGTCTGAGGCCTTCGACGAAAATGAATCCCGAATCATGGCCATCACGAATCTTCCTGATTTGCTTGAGCTTAGGATTGTCTCGGCTCGTGATCTCGATCATCGCAGTTGGTGATTGCCGCCGCGAAAACGCGAAACGAGGAAATAGCTAAACATCCATTTCGCAAGTCCACGGCGATTGTCGCAATGTAATTGTTTGAAACGTTTTCGCGTATTTCGCGTTTTTGGCGGGAATAAGAAATTACTCGCGGCAAGGATCGAACTTGCGACCTTTCGCTCCGGAGGCGAACGCTCTATCCACTGAGCTACGCGAGCATGCGAAGTGGTTATTCTAGCAAAGACTCATTCAAAAGCGAACGGGCGAATGAGGGAACGGGAGCGTTTCGCCCCTTCCCCCGCTCATTCGTAAATAGTTCTACCTAGACTCGATCCGCGCCGACTTGATCCGCACCGGATCGACCGGCTTTTCGCCGTTGCGCTGGACGCCGGCCATTGTCCGGATGTTGTTCATACCGTCGATCACTCTCCCAAAAACCGTGTATTTGTTGTCGAACTGTGATTCGCGCTTGAGCATGATGAAGAACTGCGCGTTCGCCGAATTGACGTCCTGTCCGAGCCGCGCGGCCCCGACGATCCCGGTGTCGTACGGAATGTCGGAGAATTCGGCCGGAACGTCTGGTCTTCCCGAGTCGCCTTCACCTTTTTGCGGGTCAGGAGTCACTCCGGGTTTCGTGTACGCATTCCCGGCCTGAACGACGGTGCCGGTGATCCGGTGAAACGCGATCCCGTTGTAATAGCCCGAATTTATCAATTCTTTAAACCGCGCGACCATTTGCGGCGCGACGTTCGAATAAAGCTCGATCTTGAACGTCCCGAAGGCCGGTCCTTCCATTTCGAAGACGGCCACTTCCGGATCCGCGATCGGCGTCACGCCCTTCTTGTAATCGGCGGTCGTCTGGTTGGCGTTCTTCGACTTCGAGTTCGTGTTCGACGTCTTCTTGGTTGTTTTGTCCGCACAAGCGGCGAGCGCGATTAGCGATAGCAGCGCCGCAAAGATCAATGATTTCTTCAACATAACGTTCAAATTCTTCTAAAACGCACGATCGCTGTCAAGCAGGATAGTGACCGGGCCGTCATTGACGAGTTCGACGTCCATCATCGCCTGAAAACGGCCCGTTCCGACGTTCGCGACATGTTTGCGCGCCTCGGCGACAAAATACTCGTAAATACGGTTCGCTTCCTCAGGGCCCGCCGCATCGATATAGGAAGGCCGCCGGCCTTTGCGGGCATCGCCGTAAAGGGTGAATTGCGATACAACGAGCAGCTCTCCGGCGATATCAAGCAGCGACAGGTTCATCTTGCCGTCTTCGTCATCGAAAATGCGCAGGTTCAGCGTCTTTTCGAGCATCGATCGCGCTTCGGCTTCCGTATCTGAGCGCGAAACGCCGAGCAGGACAAGGATTCCGCGGCCAATCTCGCCGGTGACCTCACCGTCAACACTGACCTTTGCGCGTGAAACCCGCTGCAAAACCACTCGCATTTGGGAATTGGGATTTGTGATTTCGGATCTTGGACTCCAGCAAAAAATTCCGACATCCCAAATCCGAAATCCGAAATGCAATCACTCTACGATATAGACTTTCTCCATGACGACCGGCGTCGCGGGCTTGTCACGGTGATTGGTCTCGACTTCGGCGATCGCGTCGACAACGTCCTGCCCTTCGATCAGCTTGCCGAATTTCGTGTAGCTCGGCGGGAGCGGGTAGTCGATGTGCATGATGAAAAACTGCGAGCCGTTCGTGTTCGGCCCGGCGTTCGCCATTGCGACCGTGCCTTTTTCGTACGGTCCTGAATAAAGCGGCGACGAGCGGTTGATCTCGTCCTCGAACCGCCCGCCCCAGGCCGATTCGCCGCCGAAGCCTTCGCCGAGCGGATCGCCGCCCTGGATCATGAAGTTCTTGATGACACGATGGAAGATGACGCCGTCGTAGTAGTTCCTTTCGGCGAGAAGCCTGAAATTTTCGGTCGTCTTCGGAGCGTCCTGCTCCAGCAACTCAAACTTGATCGTGCCTTTGTTCGTTTCGATTACTGCTGTCCTGTTAGCCATTAATTCTCCTGTAATTGATGATTCCAATGTAATTAAGGATAACGTTGATTATAGTAGGAAACGAAGTCGTTTGTAAGGTCGCGCCCGCGATTTGATGCGACGTTGTCGTTGAATGAGCTCGCAACGGTGAAAACGTATGTCCAGCCCTTCCCCTCGACAAAACGCCTCATCTCAGACTCCACAGCCGCGCGTTCGCTAACGAGTGCTGCCTTTGCGTCGTTGGACGCGCCTCGTTGCCTGGCGGCGTTCCACGCCCGCGAGAGTCGCGACGCGGTCGTCGATGGTCCAAGCAGACGGACGGTGTCGAAGTACGCGATCCTGGCGTCGGGGACATTGAATTGATATGCGAGCTTGCGCCCGTTGCGGACAAAATCATCAATCGCCACGCAAAGTCCCGGGGTCACGTCGATCGCCGGGTCCCAATACTCCCTGTTGGGTCGGTACGTGAGCAATGCGACATCCTGCGCATTCGCAATCGATTTTCCCAATTCCAAAAACCGATGCTTCAGATCCGATTGATCTTTGAGCAGTTGCATTAGTGCCAGTTCCAACTTCGCGAGCTTTGGGCTTACGGCATTCTCGAATTCGGCACGGGCCTTCATGTGATCGCGGTACGACCCGCGCAATTTTCCCATTTCCTGCAACGCCTTCAATCGACGCTTACGGATGTCCTCATTCTCTCGATCGATTTCTGAGCGCGTCCTTTCAACGGCCGCGAGCGCGGCCTCGAGACTCTGAGCACGGCAATCGGGCGAATTGAAGTCCGCCACGGCGATCTTACGATGTGCGAAAAGGTCCTGGGCAGAAATCCTGACCGCGATGCCGGCAATCAATAGCGAAAAAAGCAAAAGGGAAGCGAGTTTCATATTTCCCCCATTCTTGAGTTGTGGCGGCGAATTCCCCTGACGGGAACCGATTTTTAGTGAAGTATAACGCCGATTCGGCGCTGCGGGAAGAAAAATCTAATCGAGGATGAAACGCCTGATCGCCGCCGCGACACCGCTTTCTTCGTTCGTCCCGGTAACGAAGAACTTTTCGCGCTGCTTGAGTTCTTCGGCGGCGTTGGCCATCACGACGGCCGTGCCGGCGTAGTCGAGCATCTCGAGATCGTTGAAGTTGTCGCCGCAGACCATCACGTCCTCGTGCGAGAAACCGTGGATCCGAGCGAGATTGTGCAGTCCGTACGCTTTCGATGCTTTGGGCGGAAGAACGTCAAGGAGCGTGAAGTCGAGATGCGGATAGATCGTCGCGAGAATGTTCACCGTATCGCCAAGCTCGTCCTCAAGAACGCGCTGGAGATCGTACATTGGCGCGCAGGTTCCGGAGAACGAGACGTGAATGACCTTTGTCGTTTCGAGCTCATCGTCGATGCGCGCAACGTGATGGATCGCATCCTCGGCTTCGTCGCCATGGAGCCGTCGCGACCACGCGATGTATTTTTTGAGCGGGATGTTCTCGTCGGAGATCAGATCGTAGAGCATCGTTCCCTTGCCGTCGGGATCGGACGAGACGAGTGCGTCGCCGCCAAACGAGCGTCCGACGCGGAGTATTTCGCGCACGGTCGGTGTCGGGATAAGGGCGAAATCGACGGTCTCGAGCGTATCGGCGAATTTTACCAGCGCGCCGTTGTGCGTCACGATCGGCGCGTTCAACCCGATCTCAAGCGCGACGGGCCGCGCGTCGCGGAAACGCCTTCCGGTTGCGATCGTGACGAGCACTCCTTTCTCTTCGGCATGACGGATCGCCTCGATGTTCGCCGCTGAAATAGCGCCGTGCGAATCGAGCAAAGTTCCGTCAAGATCGAGTGCAAGAAGTTTGATCATTTCTTTTTGGTGAGCAGTGAGCAGTGAGCGGTGAGCAGTATCAGATACTTGCGATTTCCAATTTGCGATTTGCGACCGTCCGACGCCAATCTCCTGCTCACTGCTCACTGCTCACTGCTCACTGCTCACTGCTCACTGCTCACCGCTCACCGCTCACTGCTCACTGCTCACTGCTCACTGCTCACCGCTCACCGCTCACTGCTCACCGCTCACTGCCCACTGCCCAGTGCCCAGTGCCCAGTGCTCACTGCTCACTGCTCACTGCTCACTGCTCACTGCCAAACCATGCGCCCGGAAAAGCTGCCGCGCCAAGAGTCGCTTGTATTCGGCTGAGCCGCGGACGTCGGAGATGGGCACGATCTCGTCCTGGATCAACAACTCGGCGGCGGCGAATGTTTCGTGACCGAACGGCCTTCCGGTCATGAATTCCGAAGTCTTGCGAAGCAGCAGCGGTGTCGGCGCCACGCCGCCCATCGAAACAAGCGCCCGCTCGATCATGCCGTCCGAAACCTTCAGCGAGATCGCCGTGTTGACCGACGCGATATCGAGATAGGTCCGCTTCGATACCTTTTCAAAATTGAAATGCGTGAAATCCTTGCCGAACGTGATCTTCGAGATGATCTCCGAATCGCGCCTGTCGAGCGTCTTGTAACCGAGATAAAGGTCCGCCAGCGCGATCGTTCGTTCGTCGCCGCTGAACTGGTCGCGAAGCTCGATCCGCGCTCCCAAAGCGATGAACCAAGCGGTCATGTCGCCGATCGGCGAAGCGTTTACGAAATTCCCGGCAAGCGTCGCCATGTTCCGGATCGGCGTCGACGAAACCAGTTTCAAATGCCTGTATAGATCGGGAAACAGTCGATTGAAGACTTCGGATTCGAGCAGGTCCGTCACGACGACCGATGGCCCGATCTCCACCGAATCGGCGGTCTCGTTAATGAATCGCAGTGACGGATCATCAAACAAACTTACGGCGCCTGCGTGAACCATCTCCTCGTGCTTCTGGACGTACAGATCTGTTCCGCCGGCCATCCATTTGCGATTTTCGATTTTCAATTTTCGATTTGAATCCTCGGTGAACAGCATTCTCAAACGCTCACCGATCGACTCGAAGTAATTAGGAACCGTGCCGGTGCTGATCGCCTGATCGATTTGGGAACCAGCGACTTCAGCGGCCGAAATCGTCGAATTGCAAATCGCAAATTGCAAATCGCAAATCCGCTTTGCCGCTCTTTCGATGGACTTGTAACCCGTGCAGCGGCAGATGTTGCCGTCGATCGCGGAGAGCGCCGTCTCGCCCGAACGCTCGCCGCCCGAAAGCGAATATCCGGTAAGTGACATTACGAACCCAACTGTGCAGAATCCGCATTGTGTCCCTGACTCATCGACCAACGCCGTTTGTGCCGGCGTGAGTCCGCCGTCAGCCGGGTTGATGCCTTCGATCGTCACGATGTGTTTTCCCGCGGCGTTCGCGAGCGGCATCAGGCACGACGTCATCGAACGATACCCGACCTCGCCGTCCGTCAGCTCTCCGACGAGCACCGTGCATGCGCCGCAATCGCCTTCACGGCAGCCGATTTTTGTGCCCTTGAGGTTCTTGTGATAGCGGACAAAATCGAGCACCGTCATGCCGGACGGCAGGTCGGTTTCGACGGTCTGGTTGTTAAGGATGAACCTAAGCATTTGCGACATGCGATTTGCAATTTGCGATCTTTGAGAGCGATAAAGGCTTGGCGGACACCCGTTCGCAAATCGAAAATTTCAAATTGAAAATCGATCAGTATTTCCTGATCAAAACCACTCCGATCGTGATCATTGCGGCGCCAATGGCTCGCGGAAGATTCACCGGCCGGACGTCCGCGCCGAACCAGCCGAAGTGATCGATGAGGAGCGTGATCAGCATCTGTCCCGCGATGATCAGCGAGAACGTCAGGGCGACGCCGATCTTGGGGACGAGGATCACCGCCGACGCCACGAAGAACGCTCCGAAAACGCCGCCGGCCCACGCGATCGCGGGCGCATTGCGCGCGTTCGCGAGGTTCGATACAGGAACGCCGGCGGCCACGATATAGATCCCAAGCGCGACGGTTCCGACCAGCAGGGAAATAAAGGCCGAAAGTATCGGACTTTCGACATAGCCCGAAAGGCGATTGTTGATCGCAGCCTGTGCGGGCATCATCATCCCGGCGGCGATCGCCAGGAAGATGAACCAGTTGTTTTGAAGGAACGAGACCATTTGCTGTTATTCCAGATTCCAGCGATTCGAATACGTCGGAGCCGAAGCTTCATTCCAAAATTCCAAGAACCGTGGGCTATTAAACATCTGCAGGCGATTAATCTTTGGAATCTGGAATTTGGAATCCCTGGAATCTGATCTCAGTATTCAATCTTGTCCGGTTTGTCGATCCACGTCCTGAAAACCTCAAGACCTTCTTCACGGAGGAACGTCGACGTCGGGATCCGGCGCAGGTCGAACGGCAGTGCGATCTCTTCGTAGATCATGTCGTCGTCGAATCCGGCATTTTTCGCGTCGGATCGTGTGCAGGCGAAGAAGACCTGCGCCGGCCTGGCCCAATAGATCGCCCCAAGGCACATCGGGCAAGGTTCGCAACTCGCATAGATCACGCAGCCTTCAAGCTGAAAATCGTTGATTTCACGGCACGCGTTTCGGATCGCGACGATCTCGGCGTGGGCAGTCGGGTCATTCGTCGAGGTCACCCGATTGCAACCCTCGCCGACGATCTTGCCGTCCTTGACGACGATCGCGCCGAACGGGCCGCCGTTGTTGCTGTCGATCCCGTTCTGCGCGAGCTCGATCGCCCGCCGCATGAATTCTTCGTGATGATTTTCCATTAGGACCTTGTTGTCGGTATCCAACTGATCAATTGAGATATCGGTTCACTTGGCTTTCAGCTTGATCTCAAAGAGTTTTTTCCATCGCTTGCCGGTGACGAAGATCCGGTCGGTCGCCGGATCATGCGCGATTCCGTTGAGGACGTTTTCACTGTCCGCGGCGACGTCGCCGGGCGAAATGCCTCCAAGATCGATCCAACCGAGCAGCGCTCCTGTTTTCGGATCGATGCGCGCAACATAGTTCGGTTTTCCAATGTCTTCCGAATGCCAGATGTTCGCCCAGATCTCGCCTTTGACGTATTCAAGCTCGTTCAGTTTATAGATCGGCCGGCCATTCTCGTCCTTGACGACGAGCGTTTTGACGGTATCGAACGTCTCAGGATCAACGAACCGAATGACATGCGTTCCGTCGCTCATGATCAGGTGCGTGCCGTCGTTCGTCAGGCCCCAACCTTCGCCGTTGTATTTCAATTCCTTCAAGAGCTTGAAGTTCAGGTCGTACACGAACGCCGTTTTCTCCCTCCAGGTGATCTGGTATAACTTGTCGTTGAACAGCGTCAGTCCTTCCGCGAAATACTCGCGCGGAACGTCGTATTTTTGCAATGTCTTGCCGGTCTCGACCTCGACCTTTCGCAGCTTGGATTCGTCATACTCGCCATCGCTTTCATAGAAGACGCCGTTGTGGAAGATCAGTCCTTGCGTAAATGCATTAGGATCATGCGGGTAAGTTTTGACGATCTCGTACGTGTACACGGGAATCGGGGTCTTGTCCTGCTTCGGGGTCACGTTGGCTACGTTCTTGTTGGCCGTGGGACCGTTGCATCCGATCATCGCGATCAGAGATAACAGCAATATGGAAATACGCATAGAGACCTATTTCTTAAGCGCGAGTTCGATCGCATCACGGAAACCGTCCGCACTCATGTCCCGGATTTTTACGCCGTTGACGAAGATCGTCGGCGTTCCGGTTATGCCAATCGACTTGCCGTCGTCCATGTCGCGTTTGACGTCGGCGGCGATCTTTTCGCTTTTGAAGTCTAGCCCAAATTGGGAAAGATTCAAACCGACCTCCGCGGCGTATTTCTTGAGCGATTCGTCATCGAGCGCGGACTGGTTGGCGTAGAGCAACTCCGTATATTCGAAGAACTTACCCTGCGCCGCGGCGGCGTTTGCGGCAAGCGCGGCACGGTAAGCGTCCTTGTGAAGGACGGTCAGCGGATAATCGCGGACGACCAGCCGAACCTTGTTTCCGTATTCCGCGAGCACCCTTTTCAGGATCGGATGAGTTGCCGAACATGCCGAACACTGGAAATCGGAGAACATCACAACCGTGACCGGAGCGGTTGCGAGACCGCGCGACGGATTGCCTTCGGTCGCGACCTTGAAAACGAGCGGCGCCGGTTCGCGGTACATGATCTGCGGACGATATTTGGCGATGAGCCTGCGCCGGAACGCCGACTCGAGCTCCTCACGTTCGGATTCCGAGTACTCCTTCAACTTATCGGTGATCTCGCGCGCAACGAGTTGATACGGTTCAAGACCCAGCGATTTTGCTTCGGCAATGACGAGCTTTGAGAGGATCTGCGAGTCAACCTCATCACGCAGCTGATCGAATACCTTGGCCTTCGCCTCGAACAGTTCCACTTTGTTCTTCGACTCGAAAAGCGCGTAAGTCAGCGGTTTGCCCGCGACCGTCGCCAGAACGTCGGTCGGACGCAACGTCGCGGAATTGACGTCCTTTCCGCTGACCGTCTTGTATTTGGCTTTCAGCCCGGTGACGAATTTCGCAAATGCTTTCTGTTCCGGTTCGACTCGAAGGTAGGCGACGATCCGCGCTCTGACCTCGGCGAGCGGTTTGTCGCCGAGCGCCGCCCGATTGGCGTCATAAACCTCCTGGATCCGGGCCTCGGCAGGATCCGGCACTTTGTCGGCGACCTCGGACTCAAACAGCTTTTCGACCGTCGTCTTTCGTGCCCTGGCCTCCTCGTCGGCAAGCATGTCGATGATCTGTGCCTCGAGAAATTCCTTACGCCGCTCGGCCATTATCTGCGAAAGATTCAGGTAGGCGGATTTGGTTTCCGGCGGCAAATCGCCGACGGTGATGCGCACGCCGGCCGCAATGGCGAGCACCTGATCATCGGTTTGTGCGATCAACTCAATGGTCGCGGCCGCGATGAGAACAAGCGCAAATAGAAACGGTTTCAACATTCTCCGGTTTGATTCGATTATTCCGAGATTAGATGTCGGGCGGTCGAAGTACTTAATTTAACGCAACGGTTCGGGGCTTGCAATGCAATGCCCGGAACGATTGGCTATCATTGAAGTTCGTCAATCAGGAGGTTCTTATGTCCGACGAAGTTAAAACGGCAACGGTCGATCATCTTGCGATCAAGTGCAGTGATCTGGCGAATGCCGTCAGGCAATACGAAAGTCTGGGATTCAAACTCGAGACGTTGTACGAAGATTGGGCGATGTTGCGCGATTCCAGAGGATTCGGGATCGCGTTGCTCCCGCCGGCCTCGAAGCACCCGCCGCATCTCGGACTGAAGGTCGAAACCATCGAGGAACTGGAAGCCGCCGCGAAACGCGAGGGACGGCCCGTGAAACCGCACCGTGACGGTACGAGTTCGTTTTACACGAAGGGCGTCGACGGCCAGATCGTCGAGATGATCTGGTATCCCGATCAGTCGTGATCATTCTGAATTTGAATCTGGCCGCTGATCACGCGGAAATTCTGGGATCCAAGTTTGCTTGATCCGCACGATCTGCGTCATCCGCGGAGGCCGATTGAATTGCTTTGCGATGAAAACTGGTGATCAGCCCGCAAAACTGGCGACCGATTTTTTCCTGCGCGCCGACACGCTCGCGATCGCGCGGGACCTCATTGGCAAACTCCTTGTCGTACCTGACGAAGCCGGGAATCGCTTGTCGGCGATGATCGTCGAAACCGAGGCGTATCTCGGCGAGATCGATCGTGCGGCGCACTCTTTCGGCGGGCGGCGGACGGCGCGCAACGAGATCACGTACGCTTCAGGCGGACATGTCTACGTCTTCTTCATCTACGGGATGTATTTTCAGCTCAACTTCGTCTGCGGCCCGGAAGACTCACCTCACGTCTGTCTGATCCGCGCGGTCGAGCCGGTTGAAGGGATCGGAATCATGCGCGAACGGCGGAACACGAAGAATGATCGCAATCTGACGTCGGGACCGGGGAAATTGTGCATTGCGTTTGGTATCGACCGCGCTTTCAACGGCGCGGACCTTTCCGGAGATCGCATCTGGCTGGAAGATTTTCGTACACCGTTGCCGGACGAGATCGCTTGCGGCCCTCGGATTGGGATAGATTACGCCGGCGAATTCGCGACAAAGCCGTGGCGGTTCTGGCTGGGAGGTAATCGGAATGTGTCGGCGACAAAGTCAAAGGTAAAAAGTCAAAGGTAAAAAACAGGATTCAAAATTCAAGAATCGATCGAAACCACTCAGCCATTGGATCTTGAGTCTTGATTTTTGAATTTTGATTCGTCAGCCGTGACGGTTCACCGCTCCAAATACTCTCTGAGCATCGGTTTCAAAATGCGGTAATCAAGCGGCTTGTCCAGCAATTCGTCGCATCCGGCCGCTTTGGCGGCTCCTTCGTAGTCGCTCCCAAAGGCAGTCACGGCGATGATCGGCATACGCTCGCCGCTGACCTCGCGGATCGCACGTGTCGCCGTCAAACCATCGACGACCGGCAACGATATGTCCATCAGGATGAGGTCAGGATGATATTGCTTCACCTTGTCGACCGCTTCGATCCCGTCCGTTGCCTCGATCACGGAATATCCGGAACTCTCGAGCAGATAACGCAGCACTTCGCGGCTGTCGTCGTAATCTTCCACGATCAGTATCTTCGAACTCATAAACCTGGACTGAATCAATACAGATTCTCCCCGCGCAACACCACTCAGCAAACACGATGCCAGAGCCGATCAGTTTGAACGCCAAATCCCAATTCCTGTATTATCCAACCTATGAAAACTCTTTATCCGGAAATCGAACCGTTTGATTCGGGAATGCTTGAAGTTTCCGACCTTCACACCGTTTATTACGAACGCTGCGGCAATCCCGACGGCATCCCAGTCGTCTTTTTGCACGGAGGACCGGGCGGCGGACTTCTGCCAATGTACCGGCAGTATTTCGACCCGGAAGCGTATCACATCGTGCTCTTCGATCAGCGCGGTTCCGGGAAATCGACGCCGCACGCGGAGCTGCGCGAGAATACGACTTGGGACCTGATCAACGACATCGAGAAACTCCGCGACAAGTCCGGGATCGGCAAATGGTTCGTTTTCGGAGGTTCGTGGGGGAGCACTTTGAGTCTGGCGTATGCGATCTCGCATCCGGACCGTTGTCTCGGCCTGATCCTCCGCGGGATCTTTTTGACGCGGCGCAAGGAGCTCGACTGGTTCTATCAATACGGCGCCTCAGAGATCTTCCCGGACTTTTGGCAGCGTTACCGCGATGAGATCCCGGTCGAAGAACACGGCGATTTCATGACGGCCTATCACAATCGCCTTACCAGCGACGACGAAAAAGTTCGTTTGTCGGCGGCCCGCGCATGGTCGGTTTGGGAAGGCTCGACGTCAAAGCTTTATCCCGATTCCGATCTGATGCAACACTGGGAAGGCGCTCACGAAGCGCTCTCGCTGGCCCGGATAGAATGCCACTATTTCATGAACGGCTCATTCTTTCCCTCGGACAACTATCTGCTCGAAAACGTCGAAAAGATTCGGCACATACCGGCGGTCATCGTCCAGGGCCGCTATGACGTCGTGTGTCCGATCACGAGCGCGTGGGATTTGCACAACGCGTATCCGGAAGCGGAATTCATCGTCATCCCTGACGCCGGGCATTCAGTGAGCGAAAAAGGGATCACATCGGCGCTGGTCGATGCGATGGATCGTTTTCGCGATTCGGCCGCGTTCTGAGCGCGTTGCGTGGAAAGATTCGCTGAATCGGAGTATGATTAGCGAATCATAAAACGGCCGCGAACGAGATTGCGGCGTCTAAGGATCGTAATTATGGCTGGACTAGGTACTACTGAAATTCTGTTGATCGTTTTGGCTCTCTTCCTGCTCTTCGGAGCGAGCCGTTTGCCGCAGTTGGCGAAATCTCTTGGGCAGTCGCGCAAGGCGTTCAAGGAAGGCATGCGCGAAGCGGAGGAGGAATTTGAGTCCGACCGGCAGAAAAAGATCTCCTCGCCCGATACTCCGAAGGTGTCCGGGTTGAGCGACGAAGATCTTCTGGCCGAACTGCAGCGCCGCGCCGAGGCGAAAGAACAATAGGCGATCGCTGATCGCCTATTCCAAAAATTTCAATATTCCAAGATCCCAATCGGGTCAGACGTCAATTCAGCATCTGGAATTTTGGAATGTGAAACTTGGAATCTTGGAATTTCCCTAGGATTTCCGTCCCGTCACAAGGACCGCTTTCACCGAAAACCTGAACGTCAGGCTCCCGTCTTCGGCGTCGATGAGTTGAACGAGCCGCTCCCGAATCCGCCCGATTTCCTCGGTACTTAGATCCGCGAACCAACCCGGCATCAGAAAATCGGCAATCAACGGCGATTCAGCGAACGCCGAGCCGTTCTCGAATTCGAAGACTTCGTTCGAGACGTATGTTTCGACGTCTTCCAACCCTGCCCAACCAAGCGAATCCTCGATCGACGAAACCGTCGGCAACGCGGTGATCAGCCGCTCGGCAAGTGAATTGATCTCGTCCGCGTGTTCCTCAAGCATCACTTCCCAAAGCAGCGAAAAGATCTCGCCGAAACTGCCGGACGCGACGACAAACGCGGCGATCGTGCCACCGATCTCGACGAACCTTGCGGAATCGTCGAGCAACGATGCAAGGTCCGCCGGCGAGACAAAACTGGCGTCCGCGATCACCGAATCGAAGCTCTCTGTCTCTAGTTCGTCCAGATCCGAAAAGTCCACCTGTGAATTCGTCGCGATCGCCTTCTCACGCGCGATCGCCAGCAGGTGGAGGTCCTCGCACACGGCGCAGATCCGCGCGTCGGGCCCCGCTTTCGATCCGATCTCAAGCGCATGGTTGCCGGTTCCGGCGTTGATGTAAAGCAGGCTTTTGTCGTCCGCATATCCGAAATGCTTGTCCGACAGTTCGGTGAAGCGTCGGGTCCATTCGGAATCGACGTACAGGTCGCGCAGGTACGCCAGTTCTTTGGCTGATTTGGGCATACACTAATTAAACTCCATCCGGCTGCGGCGAGGCAAAGCAGGTTTTTTCGACTCGTGCCGTGTGTGTTATTTTATTGACACAAATGACGGCACACATCAGCGATTTGTTCGATCTGACCGGACGCACGGCGATCGTCACCGGCGGCAGCCGCGGCATCGGAAAGGAAATGGCCGAGGCGCTCGGCGAGGCCGGGGCGAATCTCGTACTCTGCGCCCGGCGCGCGGAATGGCTTAATGAAACGGTCGCCGAGTTTCGGAAAAAGGGATTTCGCGTCGCCGGCGTGGTTGGCGATGTTTCGATCGAGGAAGACGTCGAACGGGTAGTAACCGCGACCGTCGAGGCCTTCGGCGCGGTTGACGTACTGATCAACAACGCCGGAATATCGTGGGGAGCAATGCCCGAGCAAATGACTCTTGGCCAGTGGCAGAAGGTGATCGATGTCAATCTGACCGGCTGTTTTTTGATGGCGCGCGCCGCCGGGCGGCATATGCTCACGCAGGAGAAGGGATCGATCATCAACATCGCGTCGATCGCCGGTCTGACGTCGTCGGCGAACGGGCCGTATTACGCCGGATACGTCGCCAGCAAGGCGGGACTGATCGGGCTCACTCGCGAACTGGCGGCAAGCTGGGGCCGAAAGGGAATTCGCGTGAACGCGATCGCGCCGGGATTTTTCCACTCGCGCCTGGCCGACAAGGTAATCGATATCTACGAACGGTCGATTCAGGAAACGAACGTCATACCGCGTGTCGGGAATGAAGGTGAACTAAAGGGGATCGCGGTTTTTCTCGCCTCGGACGCATCGAGTTACGTGACCGGACAGACGATCGCGGTCGACGGGGGAATGACCGTTTAAGCATTTGGGAATTGGGATTTCTGATTTGGGATTGTTCTTGGTTGCGGCCGCAATTGGGAACGCCGAAAGCAAATCCCAAATCCCAAATCCGAATTCCGAAATATCAAGGGGGGTACAACACAAATGAACTTTCATGCAACATCGCTGAATCTTTCGTCGATCATCGAACATCACGCGCGGTTGACGCCGGACAAGGAAGCGATCGTCTGGAACGACGTCAGGCTTACTTTCGGGCAGCTTAACGCGGCGGCGAACCGCGTCGCGAACGCTCTCGTTTCGCTCGGGATCGGTTACGGCGACAAGGTCGCGCTGGTATGTCCCAACCTGCCGTATTTTCCGATCGTCTATTACGGGATCATGAAGGCCGGGGCGGCGGTCGTTCCGCTCAACGTTTTGTTCCGGCCGCGCGAGATCGCTTACCACTTGAAGGATTCCGAAGCGAAGGCTGTCTTTGTATTTGAGGGCACTCCCGAGCTGAAAATGGCCGAGTCGGTCAAGGAAGGCTTCGATCAGGTCGATTCGTGCGAGCATTTGGTGGTGATGACCGCGGACAAACTCGCGCCGAGCCCGATCGAGGGTCGTCCGACCTTGACTCAGCTCATCTACGATAAATCCGACACTTTCGAATCTTACCCGACGCGCGGCGGCGACACCTGCGCGATCCTCTACACTTCCGGCACGACCGGGCAGCCGAAGGGCGCGGAACTGACGCACTCGAACATCTACTTTAACGCGATCGCCTGTTTCAACCTTCATGTTGCGGGTCTCGATTACACGGACGGCGTCCAGAAGACCTGTCTGATCACACTCCCGCTTTTTCATACAACCGGACAAACCGCGCAGATGAACGCCCAAATGTTCGCCGGCCAC
Organism: Acidobacteriota bacterium; assembly: GCA_029557535.1. GTDB lineage: Bacteria > Acidobacteriota > Blastocatellia > Pyrinomonadales > Pyrinomonadaceae > JAFDVJ01. The sequence continues at coordinate 9,416 of JAKQII010000203.1, read as the reverse complement.
CGCGTTGTCCTGTTGCCGCGATTCGAGCCTCATACTGCGCTTGAAGCGATCAAGAAGGAGAAAGTGAATTTCTGGACGGGTGTTCCGACGATGTATTGGGGAATCCTGAAGTACGTCGATGAGAACGGGATCGATCCGGCACCGTATGCCGAGTCGCTGACGATCTTGAGTTCCGGCGGCGCTCCGATGCCTGTCGAACTGATGCGGGCTTTCGAGAATGCTTTCGATGTTCGTATCCTCGAGGGCTATGGACTTTCAGAGACATCGCCGGTTGCGACGTTCAATCACCCGGGCGTTCCGTCGAAACCCGGAACCGTCGGCCAGCCGCTATTTGGAGTTCAGGTCCGGTGTGTCGACGAGAATGACGTCGAGGTCGCACGGGGCGAACGCGGCGAGATCGTTATCCGCGGCCATTGCGTTATGAAGGGATATTACAATCGGCCGACCGAGACTGCCGAGTCGTTCCGCAACGGCTGGTTCCACACGGGCGACATCGGCACGATGGACGACGAGGGCTTCCTGACGATCGTCGACCGGAAGAAGGAGATGATCCTCCGCGGAGGCTACAACATCTACCCGCGCGAACTCGAAGAGGTCATCATGAGCCACGAAGCCGTGTCGATGGTCGCCGTGATCGGCATCCCTTGCGACCGGATGGGTGAAGAGGTGAAAGCGTACATCGTCAAAAAACAGGGATTCTCCTTGTCGGAACTGGAGTTTCTCGAATGGTGCAAGACGCAGTTCGCGGCCTACAAGTATCCGCGCCACGTCGAATTCCGCGAATCCCTGCCGATCGGCGGAACGGGCAAGATCCTGAAGCGCGCGTTGAAGGAGGAAGAGAAAGCTTGATTCCAAGATTCCAAATTCAAGGATTCCAGCACGACTCGACCTGGAATCTGGAATCTGGAATTTGGAATTGCGGTACTCGGAACGGTGATATCAATTAACGTAAAGTTCTTTGGGGCGACGGCCGATACGGCTGGTGCACGCGAGATCGCGTTTGACGTGCCGAACGAGGCGACGGCGGGTGCGGCGCTTGATTTCGTCGTCGAGCGGGTTCCGGCGTTGGCGAGACATAAACTGCTCTTTGCGGTGAATGAAGACTACCTGCCGGCGGAGACGCAGCTGCGCGACGGCGACGAGCTGGCGATCTTTACGGCGGTAAGCGGCGGCTAAAATATCAAGTATTAACTTTCAACTATCAATTATTTGTTTACTTCACCAATTAAGCTGACGACGAGATGAACCATTCAATCGAACTCACAACCGAACCGCTTGACGTCGGCGCAATCGCGCGGCGGATAGTACCGGCGAGCTGCGGTGCGATCGTGACGCTCGACGGATTCGTCCGGCAGTTCACAAAGGGCCGCGAGACGCAATATCTCGTATACGAAGCCTACGAGCCAATGGCGCTCAAGGAAATGACGAAGATCGCCAACGAGGCGCTGGCGGAATTCCCGATCGAGCACGTCACGATCGTGCATCGCGTCGGGCGACTTGAGATCGGCGAAACGAGCGTCGTGATCGCGGTCGCGTCGCCGCATCGACGGGCAGCGTTCGAAGCGTGCGAATGGCTGATCAAGGAACTGAAGCGGCGCGTTCCGATCTGGAAGAAGGAGGTTTATGCGGACGGGGAAGTCTGGATCGAGGGCGATTCGTCATTCGCCTCGTGATCGGATTAATCCCATAGCCGGTGCCTGGCACGGATCAAGACTCTGAAGATCCGTGTTCATTGGCAGAATCAGTTCAGCAACGCCTGCGGCAGGTTCTCACATCGACCCGATTATCACCCGTCGATTTCGCTCCTGATTTCGAGATTTCGAATCAATCGATGCAAATAGTTCGGGTGGACGCCAAGCAGTTTCGCAGCGTCGACGATGCTCCCTTTAGCCTTCGCGACGGCCTCGACGATCAGCTTTCGTTTTAATTCGAGGATGGCGTCGTGATAGTTCGAAGCGGGCTCGTCCCCGTTTCGCCGGCCCTCAACCAGGTCTTCGGGCAGATCCTCGGGCAGAATCCACTCACCGGCGCCGAGCACGACCGCGCGCTCGATGGCATTTTCCAACTCCCGGACGTTTCCCGGAAAATCGTATTTAGTTAACAGGCGCATCGCCGCGGCTGAGATCCCCCGAAGCCGCCTGTTCATTTGCGCGGCGTACTTTGCCGTGAAATATTCGGCGAGCAGGGGAATATCGTCGGCCCGTTCGCGCAGGGCGGGCATGGTCAACCGCACTACATTCAGTCGGTAGAAAAGATCCTCGCGGAATCGTCCGGACTTGACCTCGGTCTGGAGGTCGCGGTTTGTGGCGGCGACGAGCCGGATGTCGGCCCGGATCGGACGCGTTCCGCCGACCCGTTCAAACTCGCGTTCCTGAAGGACGCGCAGCAGCTTTGCCTGAACGCCGACGTTCAACTCGCCGATCTCATCCAAAAAAAGCGTTCCGCCCGACGCCAGTTCGATCTTGCCTTTCTTTTGGGAAACAGCGCCGGTGAATGCTCCCTTCTCGTGTCCGAACAGTTCGGATTCAATCAGCGATTCGGTCAGGGCCGCGCAATTGACCGCGACGAAGGGCATGTCGCGCCGCTTGCCGTTGAGATGGATCGACTGTGCCGCAAGTTCCTTTCCCGTTCCGCTTTCGCCGTCGATGAGAACCGTCGAATCGACCGTCGCGACTTTGCGAATCACTTCAAAGACGCGGCGCATCGCATCGCTCTCACCAAGCATCGATTTTGAGAATGCTTCAGCGCGAAGCCGGCTATTTTCGCTCTCAAGCGCCGCCCAGGAGTTCGCGTTCTCGAGCGCCAGTCCGCCGATTCCGGCCACCGCGGTCAGGAATCCCGCATGCGATTCTTCAAAGCTGATCGTTGCCGACATCAAATAAATGGCTGCGATCGGCCGTTCGAAAACGACAATCGGAACGGCGATCAGCGACCGCGCGCGCGACCCGAGCAGGCTTTCGGACCCGACCGGCGACGTGTCAGGAATTACAAGAACGCGGCGATCTCTGAGTACCTGCGCGACGACGGTCTTCGAGACCGTCACATCGGCGGCCGGGTTCCGGCGATCGCGGACGACACTTCTCACGATCTCGAGTCGGTCGTCGACGATCACTATCGCACCGGAATCCGCCGGAACGACTTCCATTATCAGATCGAGCAATGCCGGCTCGAGTTTCGCCGGATCACGGATCGAGATCACGGTCTCCGATATCTTGAGGATTGCCGCGAGATCGCGGGCCATCGCGCCGAACACATCCTCGATCTTGATTTGAAGTGAATTGGCCGGAAGGCGGAATTCCGTTTCGTCAATCGCGATTGAACTCTCGCGGTCGGTCGGAAGGCCGTTCGAATACCGAAGCGTGAAGTCTCCGATTTTTACGACGTCGCCGTTCTGCAGTGCCGTACCCGATGATTTTGCGCCGTTGATCAGGGTTCCGTTGAGGCTGCCGAGGTCGCTGATGAAGACCGAACCGTCCCGCGACTCGATAATGCAATGCCGACGCGATACAGATGCGTCGCGCAGCACGATCGCATTGCCGGCCTCGCGTCCGATCGAAACCGGATCGCCGCCGATCTCGAAGATCTCGCCCTCACGCGGACCGTCGATTATCGTCAGGTTCGCTCTCACGGAAAACAAGTTTAGACCGAATCGATTGGTTTTGAAAGGGTGAGGAACGCGCGCAATCGGTACCTGCCGTGACGCTTTGCACCGAGCCTAACCAATCGGACACAGACTCTATCCGTTCGGAGAGATTTTGGTGGCCCCCGATCGAATTCAAGCCACGCTGACATGACAGTAAAGTCCGTCTTTACAAGGTTTAGGGTCTTTTTTGAAGGCGTGGCACGGTGGTCGCAATATACATCGGCGACCAAGTGGTCCGAATTCTTTCATAAGGAGCAGATTATGACAAAGCAATCTTTCAAATTATTCGCAACCGCAATTGTTCTTGGTACGGCGGTTCTGTTCGGATCCACGGTCCGGACATCGGCTCAAAGCAAAATGACGTTCAGCGCGCCTTTCGAATTTCAGGTCGGCGGAGAGACTTTCAGTGCCGGAAGTTACGAGTTGGTGGCGTCGGCGAGAGGCAGATTCGTCCTGCGCGCCATCGGAAAATCGGGAGGGCAGATCCTCGTCGGTATCGGCCAGACGGGAAACACGACGGCGACCGTCGAGAAGGTGGTTTTCAACCGCTACGGTAACCGCTATTTCCTTCGTGAGATCTTCAGCGCCCGTGGAGCTTCGGGAGTCGATTTGGGCGAAAGTTCCGCGGAACGCGAGGTGCGCCGGGGTGACGACAAGTATGCCGGTGCAGATCGAAAGCGCGAGCGGATCGCCGTGAATCTTGCGCGTTAGCATTTTGACCGTTGCAGAATCAGGTCAAAAACGACGCCGTCCGTTCGAAGTGACTCGAGCGGACGGCGTTTGAATTTGCGATCGTGGATTCAGAGTTTAAGCCCGATCGCGCCCCAGTTCAGCCGCCGAGCCACTGGGCCGCAGTGATTTTCTGATCGATGACGTGACAACGTCTGCCCGTGTCGACTGAGCACCCCGGCGACCGAGCGAGTTCATGGTGGAAATTCAAAATCGAAAGAGTATTGCGTCGCTCGTCAGGGTGCCGCGAGTGACCGCGAGCTGTTTTCCGTCGCGCGACCACGCAAAACTGAAGATAAGGTTGTCATTGAAAGAGGTCACGCGGCGTGGCTTTTCGCCGTTGAGCGGCAGCAGCCAGATGTTCGCAAAGCCGTTTTCATCGTTGACGAATGAGATATTTTTTCCGTCAGGTGTCCAGCGCAGCACGAACTGCGTTTCGCTGTTCTTCTGGACGGCGGTCGATGGCAGTTCGTAACTTCTGGTCGAGCCGTCCTTGAGGTTCAATACCTCAAAGCCATGGCGCCGCGACGCGTCGTCCCAGTAAACGTAAGCGATGCGGTCACCGTCGGGAGAATACGCCAGATTGACGATCATCTTGGTCTTGACGGCGACTCGCGAATCGACCGCCGAGCTGTCACGGGAAAGCCCCGTTTCGGTTCCGTCCAGATTGGAAAAATAAAGAATCTGGTTCGATTTCGCGGAACACGATGCTCCCCAGCGGCCGTCGAGCTTGATCGTGTTGCGACCGTCGATGTCCGAGCGCGCGAGACTGCCTCGTTCGTAACCAACGACCGAATAGAAAATGTATTTCCCGTCGCCGGGGACGCAGGGCGACAGCTTCGGCGTTGCATCGGACGTGAGTTGCCGCTTGTCGGATCCGTCGGAGTTCATCGACCAGATCTCCGCGTTGCCGCTGATGTTCGACGAATAGACGATACGATCGTCGGGCGTCCAGTCGAGTCCGATCCCCTCGGTCTTGCCGTCCGTGATCCGTCGGGCATCGTTCGGTTTGTCGGCGGGTACGTTCCAAACACTGAGCAGGAAGTCGTCCTGAACGGCCAGCAGGCTTTTGCCGTCGGCAGAGATGCTGATCGAACCGTAACTATTGATATCCTTGGTCACCTGTTGCATCCTTCCCGTCTTGTAGTCCGCGAACCAGATCTGCGTCCGGAACTCACGTGAATTTGCGAGCGTCAGCAGCAGACCCTTCTTTTCCGGTAGCCAGACGAAGCGACCGGGTTGGAAGCGGTTCTCGGTATCGCTCCAGATCGTTTTCGGCTCGCCGCCTTCGGCCGCGACTTCCGCGAGGACCGGATACCGGGAATCGGTTCCGCCGCCGAACATGCCGACGGCGATCGAGCGTCCGTCGGGTGACCAGGCCGGCCGATAAAGAAAGCCGGCGGGTGAACTCAGCAGTTCGCGCTCGTCGCCGCCCCCGGACGGCATCTTCAGCAGAACGAACCGATTCCCGCGATCATCGGAACGCACGTACGTGATCGATTCGCCGTCCGGCGAAACCGAGACGCCTGGCATGCAGTCATGGACGATCTTCTGCGGAGTTCCGCCAAGCGTCGGTATGCGGAAGATCTCACCGACCGAGACGCGGTCCCAGACGTCGTAATAAACCCATTTGTTGTCAGGCGAGATAGCAAGTCCCTGATAAACGTTTTGCGAGGGGCCGACGATCTGGATCGCGCTCCCGCCTGACGTCTGCTTGATCCACAGCGATTGCGTCGCGCCGTCGTCAGTGACGTAAGCAACGTGATCGCCGCGCGGAGAGATCACGGCATCCACGACCTTTCCGAGATTTGTCTGGCGGGATGACTCCCGAAGGTTTATCGGAGCGGATTCCGATGCTCCAAAATACCGCCATGCAAAGAACAGTGATGCGCCGATCAGCAAAACCGCCAACGACGGCCAAAGGAAGCGGCTGCTCCTTCGGCTGATCGCAGTCGCTTCGCGCGTCGGTCGCGGAAGGAACCCGGTGCTCTTTTGAACCTCAGTGGTCGAGATCCGAAACGCGTCGACCGAAGCGGATTCGTCTCCCCGCGAACGCCTCAGCCGGCGCAGATCCGCGACGAGATCCGACGCGGTTTGGTAGCGAAGGTCGCGATCTTTCTCAAGCAGCTTTTCGATGATCGAAACGAGCGGTGCGGGGACCTCAGACCCGATCGCCGCCGGTTCGCGGTTGAGGATCATGTCAAAGGTTCCGGCTTGGGTCGCCGCCAGGAACGGCAGATCGCCGGTGACCATTTCGTAGATCAGCACGCCGAGGCTCCAGAGATCGGTCCGGCCGTCGAGGTTTCGGCCCAGCGCCTGTTCGGGCGACATGTACTGGACCGTCCCGACCAGCATCCCGTCCTCGGTTTTCGCCCTAGTGACGTCTTCATCCGAAACTTCGTCGTCCAGACTTTTTGCTAGTCCGAAGTCGAGTATCTTGACCTGTCCGCGGCGGTTCACGATGATGTTCGAGGCTTTGATGTCGCGGTGGATGATTCCCGCACGATGTGCTTCATCGAGCGCGTCCGCAATCTGCAGCGAAACGTTGATGATGTCGTCGGTCGTGAGGCTGCGTTCGGCGATCCGTTCGGCGAGAGTACCCCCCTCGACCAGTTCCATCGCAATAAAAGGCGGATCCGAAACCGCGTCGATCTCGAAGATCGTGCAGATGTGCGGATGGTTCAGATTGGCGGCTAGCCGCGCCTCCTGCAGAAACCGGTTCAGGCGTTTCCGATCGGCGGCGAGCTCCGGTTTCAAGATCTTAAGCGCGACCTTGCGGCCGAGCTCAAGATCTTCCGCAAGAAAGACTTCGCCCATTCCGCCGGAGCCGATCTGTTTCAGAAGCCTGTATTTCGAGAGTGATTCGATCAATATTGATGAAACGAACTTCGTCACTTAATGTTCGACGAAGTTATCCTAGTTCATCGGCCGGACCTGAAACAAAATGGCCGGCAGGTCCCGATTCGAACTCTGACAAAAAAGACGGTCCCGCGGGCCCGTCTTCCGTTGATCGTTGAAACCGAGGTCAGTTGGCCTTGAAGTCGTTTGGGTTGTCCTTCACGATTTGCTCCGCCTTTTTGGCCAGGTCATCCGCCTCTTTGACGATATCAGCTGACTTCTTGTTGTAATCGCCGACCAGCTTATCGATCTTCTCCGCTTCGCTTTCGCCCTGAAAGGCCTTGACGAAGTCGAGAGTAGCCTTCTCGTGCTCGCTGCGCTTTTTGATTTCTTGACCCTTCAATCCGAGGTATTCCTTGAATTTGGCGGAAACGTCAAGTTTTGACGCTGCTTCGAATTTCGACCCGGCGTCCGCAAAGTCCTTCGACGACGATTCCAAGAACTTCGTCAACTCATCGATTTTGGTCTTGTTCTCGGTCTTATATGCATCAAAATCCTCGATGTCTGACAACTTTCCAAAAACGGCCTTGACGATGTCGGCGCCTTTGGCGGATGTCTCGTTCGCTTTCTTTATCGACACGTTGGCCTCGTCAACGAGCTTGTTCGCGTCGTTCATCGCGGCGTCGCAGCCGATTCCAAGCAGGACAACCGCAGCGATCACCGAAACAGCGATACCCTTGTAAATTGACTTCATGTTTTTCTCCTTCTTCTTTTGTTTTTCAGTTTTCCGTTACGCGCGCTACGATGTTCGACCGCGCAGTCATATCAGTTTGGGAATAACGAATACTACCCTGTCGGCTTCCATTTCCAAAACTTGAACCGTCGAGTTTCGCGCAGGTTGTATTTCCATCGCATGATCAAGCCCCGGAGTTGAGAATCCCGGGCCCGGAGGCGCGTTCAACATGGAAACGCATTTCGTGAACGAAAAGGGTCACGGTTGCCAATCACAACATAATTCGTTACTGTTTCATCTATGAAACACGTCGCGAATCCCCCGAATCCGTATCTCAAGTATTCGGCCGAGTACATCGGTGAGCCGCCGCCGGCGAAACTTGAGATATTTGAGGAGACGGCGACACGAAAGGTCATCACCAAAGCGTATTCGTCCGATTTCGGGCACCGCTACACGGTCAACTGTTACCGCGGCTGCATCCACGCCTGTACCTATTGTTTCGCGCGTCAGTATCACGAATATCTGGGATACGGAGCGGGAACGGATTTCGAGACCAAGATCGTCGTCAAGGTCAACGCCCCTGAGATCCTGCGGCGCGAGATGCGGACGATCAAGAGCGACGTTCATCATCTCGATTTCTCGTTCGCGACCGATCCCTACCTCCCGCTCGAGGCGAGTTACGAACTGACGCGCAGGTGTCTTCAGGTCTGCGCCGAGTTCAAGTTTCCGGTTGCGGTGATCACCAAGTCGCCGCTTGTGACGCGCGACATCGACGTTCTTCAATCCCTCAAATGCACGGTGTTCTTTTCGATCCCGTTCCTGACGAAAGAGAAATCCAACGCGTTCGAACTCTACACGCCGATCCCGGAGGTGCGGTTCGCGGCGATGAAACGGCTGCACGAGGCCGGGATCAGTGTCGGCATCGCGATCGCGCCGATCATACCCGGCTATAACGAGGACGACATCCCGCAGCTCTTGGAGAAGGCCCGGGAGTGCGGCGCGACCCGTGCGTTCATGTCGATGGTTCATTTCGACACCGATTCGATCGAGGCATATTTCGTCAAGAGGCTCTACGAGAAACTCCCGCTTGCAAGGGCCGAACGGATCCTCAAGCAGATCAGAAGGGAACGGGGAGGAACGCTCCGGCACGGATCGTATGCGGAACGCGACCGGGGTCAGACGGAGAAATGGGCCATCGCGCAAAAGCTCTTCGATCTGCACTCGCGGCGATTGGGTTTTCAGGGGCGCGGCAAAAGCGATGCCCCCGAAGCGCCGGCGGTTCATGACCGACCGGTGCAGGGAAGGTTGTTCTAAAGGGGAAAAAGGGGAAAAGGGGAAAAGGGAAAAAGGGGGAAAGTGAAAAAGGGGGAAAGTGAAAAAGGGGAAAAGGGCAAAAGTGAAAAAGGGGAATAGCGCGGCCAACGAGCGTTATGACGTCTTCCAAACCTCCGCAACCGGTAGTGTCAAATATTT
>JAKQII010000397.1 GCA_029557535.1 Acidobacteriota bacterium | reverse complement strand
GGGAGTTCGAGAATTCTTCGGAGGATCTTTTCAGCAGTCTTCGCTGGCATCGGCTTATCCTGTCGGGGCAAGGGAAATAGGATTCCAGGATTCCAGGATTCCAGGATTCCAGGATTCCAGGATTCCAGGATTCCAAGATTCCAGGATTTCAAGATTTCAAGATTCCAGGATTCCAAGATTCCAAGATTCCAAGATTCCAAGATTCCAAGATTCCAACACTCCAAGAATACCGCGATCTTGGAATCCTGAAGTCCCCGAGCCTTGGAATCCTTGGAATCCGATAATCCTTGGAATCCTTGGAATCCGATAATCCTTGGAATCCTTGGAATCCTTGGAATCCTTGGAATCCGGGAATCCTGGAATCCTTGGAATCTGGAATCCTGGAATCCTGGAATCCTTGGAATTTCGATTTCTATTTCGCCTTTGGCAGGCTCAGCATGTTCGCCAAAATTCGGTACGCGCCCGGATTGCCGACCGGCAGCTGCCTGAACCACGAATACGCCGTATAGACGTACTTTCCCTTTCCGAGTTCGAGATAGAGCATGCCGCCGAGACTTTCTTTCTCACCCGAATCATGCGTTTCGAGCAGCGGAACGTAAGCCGGATCCCATGACGTCAGCGTGTACAGATTGCGCTCCTGGACCCAGTTCGCGAAGTCTGCGTCGCCGATCCTGTTCGGAAAACTCATCACCGGATTGGCCGGCTGGAGAATTTTTACCGGTGCCGTCTCGTCGACCGTTCGGATATTCCCTTCCATCTTCGCCGGCAACGGCGGCAAATTCATCCGTGCGTACTCCTGCTGCTGGTACTGCACGATCATCGTCCCGCCGTTTTTCACGAAGTCGACGAGCCGGCCGTTGTTCGCGACGTAATCGGGTCTGACCTGCGACGCCCTGATACCGATGACGATCGTGTCGAACTGTGACAGATCGCCGGTGGTCAGGTAACTTGCATCGAGCAGTTTGACAGGAATTCCGAGCCGCTCGATCGCCTGCGGGACCTTGTCGCCGCTTCCCATCACATAACCGACGCGGACCGGTTCGACCCTGAGATTGAGAACATTGACCTTCGTCATGGCGCGGGCATAAAGGCGATGCGTCTGGATATGCGGATACGCGATCGTCTGCATCTCCTGGTTGAACATCGTTTCGCCGACCGACGCCTGGCCATAGATCTCGAATTCTTCGGGTGAAGTCTTCGGCGGGATCTCGACGTCAAACGTCACGGCCGTCTTCTCGCCCAGCGATTTCAGCTCAAATCCGGGGGCGCTCGCCGAGTATTTCACTTCCTTCGATGAATTCGAATTGAGCGAAACGGTTCCCTTCACCGGGTTCGGAGAGTTGTTTGTGACGCTCATGACGATCCGCTTCTTCTGCGCCTTCGCGCCCGTCGGAACGATCATGATCTTCTGATCGAGACTCACCGTCACCGCCGGAACGACGGCGATGTCGCGGCGGATCTCACCGCGGATATCGTCGGCAAAGCGGTACTGGACGGGACGTTTGACCGTGATCTCCTGTCCGCCGATCGTCATCGTTACTTCCGCCGTCAGCAACGGCGCCTGGAACGGCTGGTTCCACGCGGCCGGATCCGAATCCGGCCAGTTGAAGGTGTAGTTCTTGTTGCGCGGGCTCTCCAGCCAGTAAGGCTCCGTCGGCATCGCGTCCTTCGACGAAGTGACCGTGAAATTCGATGAGAAACTCGCCGTTTCACGTCGCGGACGGAAATTGTTATCCTGCGAAACCGGCTCCGGCGACGGCTCGGCGGTCCAGCCCTTCGGAGCCGTGATCTTCACGTTTTTGACCGCCATCGCGGCGTTTTCGGGAGCGAACACTTTTACGCCGACGCTCGCCGAATCACCGGGAACGATGGTTTCAGACGAACTGAGGGAGTCGACAACCACCCCGGCCGCCATCTGAAGCGCCGCAGCGAATTCGTCCGCCTTCTGCCTCAGAAGGAATTTCGAATCAGGATTGCGCGTTGAGCCTTCGGCTTCGACCGCCTGCGCATAGCCCTTCGCGAGGACCGGGATCAGCTTTTCGGGTGCATAGACGTCATAGCTCTTGAGCGCGAGTTGCGCCGTTTCCTGAAGCGCGTCGAGTTTCGGGAACAGCGGATCATAGCTGTCTCCGGTGATCGAAGGAATTCCGCGGATCGAGGTATCGAGCCCGTCGAACATGTCGGTTTCGTTCTCGACCCTCTTGCCGACCGTTTCAACAAGACGCATGCCGGATGTGAACTTACCGCGCAGTTCGAGACCGCCCATTTCCTGGGACTTATGCTGGCTGCGTCCTTCCATCGCGATCTCGAAGTAGGACCGCCCGATCAGCGAATCGTATTTGCCGGTATTAACCATCAGTGTCGGCTGATTCGTGGGATTGTTGCCGAACGACTGGGATACGTAGAATTTCTTGACCTGCCAGGTCGAAAGGCCTTGCCGAAGCTGTTCAGGGAACATTTTCGAATCAGCAGCTGCCTTCACCGCCAGCGGGGTCAGATAGCCGGCGAGTTGGTGTTGGCCGTGACCGTCCGCAGGGGTTCCCGAGAACCGCGAAACGACCACGACGGGCCTGAACTTGCGGATCGCGCGGACCATGTCGCCGAGCGTAAGTTCTTCGCCCCAGATCGCCGCCGCTTCTTCGCGCTTTTTCGAAAACCCGTAATCCATCACGCGTGTAAACATTTGCTGGCCGCCGTCGAGGCGCCGTGCCTGAAGCAATTCCTCCGAACGGATCACACCCAACGGTTCAAAAAGTTCCTCGCCGATGACGTTCTGGCCCCCGTCGCCGCGGTTCAACGAGAGATAGACGGTGCGTGCCTGATCGCGACGGGCGGCGTAAGCGAGCAAGCCGGAATCCTCATCGTCCGGATGTGCGCCGGTATGCATCAGGCTCGCCGTGGTTTGGAGCCGCTTGAGCAATTGACCGAGCCCGGCGGAACCGTTGTCGTAAATCGCGCGAACCTGCGCGGGCGCCGGCGTCGGGAACAAGAAAAAAGTATTGATGAACGAAAGTAAGACAAGCGTGCTAAGCAGTGATTTCTTCATTTTCTTTCTTCGGAAACGCGAAACTGATGAGCAGGCCGGCGGCAACGGTTACGACGCAGCCGATGACGTTGTACCAGAGGAACGCGATTTTGAAATAGGGTTTGGCGTCGATCAGGTACTGCACACCCGAACCATCGGCCAAGATCCCGAAATTGTGAATGACCGCGATCGAGGACATTCCGCAAAGTATCCCCCAGAATGCGCCGGCAGCGGTCGATCGGCGGAAAAGGAACGCGAGCGCAAATACTCCGAGCACCGATCCGTAAAAGAATGAGCCAAACCGGTTTATGACCTCGATCAGCGAGCCGAGATTAGACGAGTAGACGGCCACGATACAGGCGAAGATCCCCCAAAAGAGCGTCGAGAATTTCCCGACGAGCAGGTACTGCTTGTCGCTTGCGTCGGAGTTCACCAACCGCCGGTAAAAATCGATCGTGGTCGCCGTTGCGAGTGCGTTGAGTTCCGCGGAGATCGTCGACATCGCCGCCGCGAAGATTGCGGCGATTATCAGACCGACGACGCCGATCGGCATGTATGTCAGAACAAACGTCGGGAAGACGTAATTCACGTCGTTAAATTCAACATCCTTGGCCGCCTTCCCTTCTTCGTTGGCGATCTGCGACTTGACGAGCCCGATCGCCTCGGTTCGAGCGGCATTGAATTCCTTGTTCGATTCCAGGAATTTCGCGCGCGATTCGGTTGATCCCGACCCGACAAACTCGACGGCGTTCTCTTTTCGACGTTCGAACGCCCGATTGTAGCGCGACTCCACAGATTTGAACTGTTCTGTCTGTGCGACCGTTTGAACCGAGGCCGTGTTTTGGAACACAACGGGCGGTGCCTGGAACTGATAGAAAACAAACACCATTACGCCGACGAGCAGGATCACGAACTGGATCGGGATCTTCAGAAACGCGGACATGAGAAGCGATGTCCGGCCCTGATCGACGGATTTCGCGGTCAGGAACCGCTGGACCTGGCTCTGATCACAGCCGAAGTAAGAAAGAGCCAGAAAAGCTCCACCGATCAGCCCGGACCAGAACGTATAGGTCTCGCTGAAATCTACCTTGAAATCTACGGTATTGAGTTTCCCGACTGCGCCCGCGAGACGAAGGCCGTCGGATACGCCGATGTCCTCGGGGAAATTCCCGATGATGATGATCAGGCAAACCGCAAGTCCGAAAAAGATCACGAACATCTGTTTGACGTCGGTCCAGGTCACGGCCTGGACTCCGCCGAACATCGTGTAGACAGTCGTGGTCAGACCGATCGCGAAGATCGTCACGATCAGGTTCCAACCGAGTACAAGCGAGAGAATGATCGACGGCGCCGCAATGACGACGCCGAGCGCGAGCCC
>JAKQII010000176.1 GCA_029557535.1 Acidobacteriota bacterium | reverse complement strand
AAAGGCCTGCAGGAAAGCACCAGAGCACCGATCTTTTCGCATAATCTGTATGTCCGGCGCGGGATGTCATTCCCCGCGGCGCGAGCCGCGATAAATCGCCGCTTTGCTTCGCGTTTCCGTCGGAATTCTGCTAATACTTATCAAAATCGTTTTTTCGCCTTAACTCATGAAGAATCTTTTGGTTTCCGCGCTTTTTGTTCTCGTTTCAATCAGTATTGCCAGGGCCGCAGATCCAATGATCTGGACGGTCAACACGCGCGCCGACGTCGTTCGCGGCGAGGCCCGCGGCGTGTCGATAGACGCCAACGGCACGATCTCGCTCGCGCCGCGCCTGACCGAGTTGTTCAAGACCGATCAGCCGTACATCTGGTCGAGCGCGATCGACGCCGCCGGGAACATCTATCTCGGAACGGGCGCCGACGGCAAGGTCTTCAAGGTCGACGCCAACGGCAAAGGATCGCTTTTTGCCGACCTCGACGAGCTGAACGTCTCGGCGCTCGCGATCGGAAAAGGCGGCGAAATCTTTGCGGCGACATCGCCCGACGGAAAAGTTTACCGCCTCGACGCGTCGGGCAAGGCGACCGTTTATTTCGATCCGAGCGAAAAGTACGTTTGGGCGCTGGCGGCGGCATCGGACGGTTCGCTCGTTGTGGCGACTGGCGACAAAGGCAAGATCTTCAAGGTCAAAACTGCCGGGGCGACGGCCGATTCGTCCCTACTTCTCGACACCGGGGAAACCCACGTCATTTCGCTCGCGGCGGACAAGAGCGGAAACGTCTACGCGGGGACGGATCCGAACGGGCTGGTGCTCAAGATCGGCGCGGACGGCAAGGCCTTCGCGCTTCTCGACGCGCCGCTGCGCGAAATTCATCAGCTCGCGGTCGCACCCGACGGTTCGGTCTACGCCCTGGCGCTCAGTGATTCGGTCAACGCAAAAACCGAGACGACAACGACGACAACCGCCGCGACCGAATCCAAGCCCGTGACCGTCGAGCGTCCGACGATCGCTCCGGCCGAGACGCCGAAAAGCCGCTACGACCTTTCGACTGCAAAATCAGCGGTTTTCAGGATCCTGCCCGACGGCGGATCCGATCTGTTCTGGAGTTCGCCATCCGTCGTCGCGTTCTCGGTTTACGCTCATCTGAACAATCAAGGCGTTCTTGTCGGAACTGCGGACAAGGGCCGCATCTACAATGTTTCCAATGATTTGACGGAACGATTGGTGCTCCAGTCGGACGAAGGGCAGGTCTCGACGATTTTGACTAACGGCAAACGGTTGTTCGCGACGTCGAGCAATCAGGGAAAGCTCTATCAGTTCGGGCCCGATCTTAACGCCGAAGGCGCGTACGAGTCGGCCGTCCTCGACGCAAAAGCCGTCTCTAATTGGGGCCGCATCTGGTGGCGGTCGACCGGCGGAGTGTCGGTCCAGACCCGCAGCGGAAATACCGAAAAACCGGATGAGACCTGGAGCGGATGGGTCGCGGCCGCTGCCGATCCGAAAGGCGTCCAGATCACAAGTCCGAAGGCCCGGTATTTCCAGTGGCGCGCGACCTTTCGGGGCGAAGGCACGCTGAGCGAGGTGAATGTCTCGTTCCTCTCCCGCAACATCGCGCCTGAAGTCACTTCGGTTCAGGTTCTCGCCGCGAATATCGGCCTCGCGCCGAATCCGGCCGTCGCGCTCGATCCGAACATCGAATCGTCCGGAATGGATCCGGCGCTGTTCGGTGTACAGGTCGCGGCGGTTGCCCCGCGCCGCCTGTTTCAAAAAGGTGCCCGGGCGATCCAATGGACGGCGGAAGACCGAAACGGCGACAAGCTCGCTTACGACATATACTATCGCTCGGTCGGAGAAGCCTCGTTCCGGCTTTTGAAACAAGACCTTTCGGAGTCGTTCTTCACGCTCGACGGTCAGTCGCTCGCGGACGGGCAATACGTTTTCAGGGTAGTCGCCAAAGATTCGCCATCGAATCCCGCGGGGCAAAGCCTCAACGGCGAGCGTGTGAGTGAACCGTTCGAAATCGACAACACGATCCCGAACGTGGCCGCCGTCGGATCGCCTGTTACGACCGGCAACCGGACAAAGGTCGTCTTCGAGGCATCCGATTCGTCCGGCTACATCACGCGTGCCGAATACAGCGTGAACGGTGGCGAATGGCAAGCGGTCTTCGCCGATGACGGCATTTCCGACGGACCGAACGAGCGTTTCACGTTCGATGTCGAACTTGCCTCAGGGGCGAACACGATCACGCTTCGCGTATTCGACGCGAACGGCAACTCCGGAACAGCGCGGGTTGTTGTCAGTAAGCCGTGAGCCGCTCCGCCGCGCTGTAGCGCGTAGCTGAACGGCTTACTCCTTGCTCCGCCGCGCTATAGCACGTCGCCTAACGGCTTACTCCTTGCTCCGCCGCGCAGTAGCGCGTCGCTGAACGGCTTACTGAATCAATATGTCCCTAACAAAAGACA
>JAKQII010000148.1 GCA_029557535.1 Acidobacteriota bacterium | reverse complement strand
CGTTTTTCGCGATTGACCACGGGCTCGCGCCCGTGGCTTTATGCTTTCGCCATCTTCGATGGCTAATTGTCGGCGACGCTCCAACGGTTCGCCGTTCAAAGAAACAGATCAACCGAAACCGAAAAACGTTCCGCGAGCCTGAGAGCATGCTGGCGGCCGATTTTTCGCTTTCCGCTCAGCACTTCGGACGCCACGCTTTGATTGCCGAAAATTTCAACAACGTCCTTTTGACGCAAGTTGTTTTCCGCCATCAGGAATTTCAATCTGACCAACGGCGACGAGTCCGGCAGAGCGGAAAGCCGTTTGCTTTCGTAGCTCTCCAAGAGCGTCGCCAGCAGAGCCAGAAGTCGCGATTCCTCAGGCGACAGGCGATCTTCGCCCTTTGAAAGCAATTGATTGAAGACCCCTTCCAGCCTATCGTATTCCGCGTCCGAATCAATCACCGCAGGCAGGGTTTCAGCCAGCAGCTTGCCGTACGCTTTCAGGTTGTAAGCCATTCCTGTCACCTCGCTCAGGCCGGGTTTGAGTTGTTTAGGCGGGTCGTATTGAACGCCGCCTAACGTGCATCGGCGGATTTGCGAATTCCGGAAATGGTGAAGAATGAGTCGTGTCGCCGAAGGCGATGCCTGAGAAAGCCCCGGGGTGCAGCGAAACAAACCCCGGGTGTCGGCAGTTCGCAGACCCGGTCGCTGAAGGCGACCTCAAAACGGGTGACGAAAGGTCGCTTTCAGCGACGGCGGATATTTCGGGAACAATTCCTGGGGTTCGCTTCCCTTCCCCCCAGGCTTCAGCATTTATCGCCTTCGGCGAACGGAGCCGTGAAACTCACATGTCAGAGTCCGCGGAGCGGACGTTTGAATAAAGCCCGGGGCGCGGCGGTAACCGAGAATCGAGCTCGCGAGGCGAGCGGCAGAGTTGAACGGTCTGTGATCTGTCGCTCTTCGACAGCTCCAAACATTATTCGACCGTTGACCACGGGCTCACGCCCATGGCTTAATGCTTTCGCCATCTGCGATGGCTGATCATTCTCTGACTGGCCACGACGGACTCACGCCCATGGCTTTATGCTTTCGCCATCTGCGATGGCTTGTCGGCCGGGGCCAAATTAAGAATCGCCCGCCAATCGAAAATTGCAAATCGCAAATCGAAATTGAGTGATCACGCATGAACGCGTAACTCAGACGAGTTGATGTGATCCGACGATCGCAAGTGCAAATCGAAATTGAATAGTCACGCGTGAACGCGCAGCTCAGACGAGTTGGCATCGTCCTGCGATCGCAAATCGAAGATCGCAAATGCGGAGGCCGCCTGAAGGCGGGACGCCAAACTCGAATCTTGATTCTTGATTTTTGAATCTTGAATTACGAAGTCTTGCGATTTATCCGATTCAAAGCTACATTAAGGCAGTTTCTTTTCAACACTTTCCCCTGATTCAATAATTCCGGAGGCTTTCGATTGATGAAGAACCCGTTTCTAGAGAATTTCCGCCCATACATTCCCGACGCGACCAAATTGCGCGAGCTGTCGATCCTGCCGCTCGTTGTCGGCACGTTGCTCGGCATCATTTTCGGCGCCTCATCGCTGTATCTTGTCCTGAAGACGGGTCTCACCGTTTCGGCCTCGATCCCGGTCGCGGTCATCGCGATCACCCTGTTCCGGCTGCTCTCGAAGCTCGGCATGCGCGATGCGACGATCCTCGAAGGCAACATCATGCAGACCGCGGGTTCGGCCGGTGAATCGATCGCGTTCGGCGTCGGCGTCACAATGCCGGCGATCATGATCCTCGGCTTTGACCTTGATCTGCTGCAGTCGACGCTCGTCGCGGTCTTCGGCGGATTGCTCGGGATCCTGCTGATGATCCCGCTCCGCCGCGCGCTCATCCGCGACCAGCACGGCTATCTGAAGTATCCGGAGGGCACCGCGTGCGCCGAGGTGCTTAAGGCGGGCGCTTCGAAAGAGTCGCGCGACGCGTCGCACGAAGGCGACACGCATGCCGACGACAGTGCCGCGCTGCAGGGCGGGAAGATCATCGGTTTCGGGTTCGCGATCGGGTTCGTCTACAACGTGCTGATGCAGGTCTTCAGTCTGTGGAAACCGGACCCGGAGAAGGAATTCAGCGACGAAACGATCAAGGGCGGCTCGGTCTCGCTCGAGAACAACCCGGCGCTGCTCGGCGTCGGCTACATCATCGGACCGTACGTGTCGGGCATCATGCTCGGCGGCGGTATCTTGTCGTACCTCGTGCTGATCCCGATGATCAAGTTCTTCGGCGACACGGCCGCGGCGCCGATCGCTCCCGAACTCAGCAAGACGATCCACGACATGTCGCCGGGCCAGATCCGCGGTTCGTACATTCTTTACATCGGAGCCGGCGCGGTCGCCGCGGCAGGTATCATCTCGCTCGCGCGGAGCCTGCCGACGATCTGGAGCGGACTTCGTTCCGGACTCGCCGATCTGACCGGCGGATCGCACAAGGAAGGCTCAAGCCTGCCGCGGACCGATCAGGACATCTCGATGAAATGGGTGATCGTCGGGATCATCGGCCTGATCGCCGGAATTCTCTTGCTGCCGCAGCTCGGACTTTCGATTTTCACCGATCCCAAGGTCTCGATCGTCGGCGCGATCCTGATCCTCGTTCTCGGATTCCTGTTCGTCACGGTTTCGTCGCGTTTGACGGGCGAGATCGGATCTTCGTCGAACCCGATCTCGGGAATGACTGTCGCAACCTTGCTGATCACGTCGCTTGTCTTCCTGATGTTCGGCTGGACGGCGTCGGATCCGTACTTCGTCACCGCGCTGTGCGTGGGCGGTATCGTCTGCATCGCCGCTTCGAACGGCGGCACGACGTCGCAGGATCTTAAGACTGGGTTCTGGGTCGGCGGAACGCCGCGCAACCAGCAGATCGCGATCCTCTTCGGAGCGCTTGCGTCGGCGCTCGTGCTCGGTTGGCTGCTCGTCACGTTGAACAACGTCGAAACCTACTATCACAAGGTCAGCGATCAGGAATTCGCGGCCGAGTTCCGCGTCAAGGAAGAGCAGCTGTTCCGCGAGCACGGCGAGTTCAAGAGCGAGAAGATCGTCACCGGAAAGTACAAAGACGCAGACGACAATACATACCGCGTTTGGCAGAATACGGATCCGGGTTCGGGACCCGTCGGAAAGTACCTGATCGACACTCAGGGACGTCCCGTCTATCTCGTCGATCCGGGCATCAACGGTCAGATCAAGAAGGACGAGGACGGCAAGGAACTGACCCGTTACGACGCGCCGAAAGCGACTCTGATGAGTTATATCATCAAGGGAATTCTGAGCCAGGAACTGCCTTGGGGGTTGGTGCTGATCGGCGCGATGATCGCCATCATGCTCGAGGTCGCCGGCGTTCCGAGCCTCGCGTTCGCGGTCGGGCTATACCTGCCGATCTCGACCTCGACGCCGATCTTCTTTGGCGGCGCGGTCCGTTGGCTGGTCGACATCTACCTGCGCAAGAAGTTCGCGAAACAGGATCTGAGCAAGGAACAGATCGATGCCGAGACGGACAAGTCGAACGGCGTCCTGCTCGCATCAGGCTACATTGCGGGCGGCGCGATCGCCGGAATCATGGTCGCGCTGTTCAGTCTCGACAAGCCGGCGTTCCTGCAGTCGCTCAAGGCGATCAAGGACGCGGCCGAAAAATGGGCGAAGACTGGCAATCCGTTTTTCGCGGGCGATTACGCTAACATCCTGGGCATGATCCCGTTCCTGATCCTGACGGTTGTTCTCTATCTTGTCGGTCGCGAGATCTTCCTTTCGGGACGCAAGCGAGAGGAGTAGTCCTCGGGCAAACCGTCTTTGGCCAGAGCCGTTCTGTGATAACATCGCAGGACGGCTCGTTTGTTTTTTGGAGGTTTTCTGATGTTTCGACTCCTCGTCCCGGCGACGATCTTCCTGGCTTTCTTGATTTGTTTCCCGACGTTCGCCCTTTCTCAAATCAATCCGCGTTCGACGCCCGCTCCGAGGCCGGCCGAAGACCCGTCCAAGGCCGGGGCGATGGTCCGCGGCCGCGTGGTCTATTCGGATTCGGGGCGACCGGTGAGGTTTGTCACGATCGAGTTGATTCCCGAACGGCGCGAGCAGTCGACGACACCCCGTTCCGGATTGGGCAACGGGAGCGGCGTAATGTTCACCGACGGCGGCTCCCAAGCGAGCGGCCTGACGAACCAGAACGGTGAATTCGTCATCAAGAACGTGAGGCCCGGCACGTACGTCGCCAATATCCGGTCCGATGGGATTCTCGGACGTGATGCGATGTCGTACATGCGCCGTGCGAACCCTGAGGATTTCAAGGCATTCTTCGTTCCGTTCGATGTTATCGGCAACGGCGAGATTCAGATCGCACTGCAGGCGGTGCGCGCGGCTTCGATCGGCGGTCGGATCTTCTATGCTGACGGCGAGCCTGCCGTCGGTGTCAGGGTTGAAGCCATGAGAAAGGACGGCGGAACATTTGTCGGCTCGTTCATGGCCTCGCGGTTGGCGACCACCGACGACCGCGGTGCGTACAGAATCACCGGTTTGCCCGAAGGTGAGTACATCGTTCGCGCGGTCGAGCCGTATCGTCATCAGGAAACGACCGAACGCTACAACTACTTCCCGGCGCGGAGCTCGATGCTCCACACTTACTATCCAAACGGCGACCTCTCGGAATCGGCGACGTCGATGAAGATCCAACTCGGCGAAGAGATCCAGTCCGTGGACATCACGCTCCCCGACCGGAAGCTCTTTGCGATTTCCGGGACCGTTGTGTTCAAAGGAACCAAGGAGCCTCTCGCCGGTTTTTTGGTAACGATTACGCGGGCGGACAACATCGATCGCGGCGTGATTGACGGGACAGGAAACTCGACCAATGTGACAACCGACGGATCCGGCGAATGGAGAGTCACCAATCTGCCGCAGGGCAAATACAGTGTCACCGTCGTTGAAGGTTACCGCGCTCCCGCGCAGCCCCAGACCCAACAAAGCCAAAGGGAACCCGTCAAACGGAGCTATGCAACGGTTCGCAAGGAAATCGAACTCGCCGAAAGCGACGTCAGCGGTCTCTCGATCGAGATGCCGGTCGAATCGAGCGTTGTCGCGACGGTTCGCGACGAGAACGGAAAGGTTGTCGATTCGACGTTCGGCGTGTTTCTCGTGAACGAAAAGACGAAGCGAAGTGTCGGTCCGGACATGCAATCGAACCGGCGTCCGGGTCAGACCAAACCGGCTACTACTGATCAGACCATCCGATTCGGTAGGCTTGAGGCCGGCGCCTATCGGGTCCGGGTTTCGAGCCAGAGCTTTTATCTCGTGAGTGCCACGCTTGGCGGTGGCGATGTTGTCAATCAAACCTTCAAGGTCGGCGAGGGCGACGAGATCAAAGGACTGACGATCATAGTCTCAAAGGGAATGGGAACTATTTCGGGCGTCGTTGAAAATTACGACCCGAATGTCGGTTACAGCGTCATTGTGACCAAAACGGACTCGGCCACGTCGGTCGGCGGGACGATGATCGGCCGTGACGGAAAGTTCAAACTTCGGGTGGCGCCGGGCGCGTATCGTGTAGTTCTTTTGCCAACTGCGCGGATTTCGGATCCGGCCTCGGCTCGGGCACGGTTCGAGGAGTTGCTGCGGAATGCACGTGAGGTCGAACTTCGGGCCGGCGATACGGTCGAAGTCGTTCTGCAAATTCCCGCGCAATAATTTGTTCACCATGGGCAACGTCCACGGGATTAAGCTATGAAATTCTACACAATCGCGATCTTCCTGTTTTTCAGTATTCCAACATTCGGACAGGATCCTGAGACAACTCCGACGCCGATTCAGAAATCGACGGTCCGCGGCCGCGTCTTTTACGCCGAATCGGGTCGTCCCGTCAGACGGGCGTCAGTAATGCTCATTGCGGAAACGATGCGCGGCGGTCCGGGCGAGTCGGGCGCACTGACCGACAACGAGGGAAACTTCGAAATGAAGGATGTTCCCGCCGGCACTTATTATCCGATGGTGAACGCGCCGGGAGTCGTCTCGCCGATGGCCTTCCTCGACTTTTCGCAAATGGAGCGGCCCGGAGCCTCCGAGAAGAGCGCGTTTCAGGAAGCGTTCAAGGATTTTGAGAAAATAATCGTCAACGGAGTCAGCGACACCTATGTCCAAATCGCCGCCAAACGCGGCGGAGCGATCAGCGGCCGCGTTTATTACGACGACGGCGACGTGGCCGTCGGCGTCCGTGTTGAAGTATTGAGAAAGGTCGGCGACAAGTACCTCTCCGTGATCCCGAACTTCTCGGCGATCGTAGGTATGTTCGGCGGCGGGCAGTACCAGTCGGATGATCGAGGCGCATTTCGCTTCTCCGGACTTCCGCCGGGCGAGTACATCGTTAAGGCGACTGAGAACGTCAGTCACTCCGACTCATCAGGCCGCGGCGGAGCGTTCGAAAGCACGATCCTCGGAGGCGGGAGCTCTTTCCTGACCGTTTTCAACCCGGATACTCTCGATCCCGCTTCGGCACAGCCGGTCAAAGTCGAATACGGCACGGAAATGACCGAAGTCAATGTGACGATCCCAAGTCGTTATCTTTTCAAACTCGGGGGACGCGTTATTTCGCGGGCGAACAAGACTCCGGTTAAAGCGGAGATCACGCTCCAAAGGGTCGGCGACGAAAAGCTCTTTTCGATCTTCAGCGAGATCGGCCGGCGGATGCAGGGCGCCCAAACCGATCCATCAGGGAATTGGTCGTTCAAGGAACTGCCGAAAGGGAAGTACAAGTTGGTCGTCACCCCCCGCGTCGATCCGGTTTACAATCCCGACGATTTCGACGAGGAAGGCCGCCCAAAACCAAAACCGTCGCCCGCGAAAACCGAACCGCGGTATTCGAGCCGGGTACAGGAGGTGATAGTCGAAGACCGCGACCAGCTCGATCTTTCGATCGAACTCGGCTACGGAGCGACTGTTTCCGGAATCGTCGCCGTGGAGAATCTGATCAACGAGATGCCCCGAAGCGTGAGTATTCGCGCCGAGCACGAGACGCCCGAGCTCAGCACACGGGCGTCGGTTACGAATTACGACGTCTCGGCTGAGGTCGCGGTATCTTCGACCTCGCGTCTCCCGAGGCCGACGCCGCAGACGCTCAAACCGAACCACGATTTCAAGATCGAAAACGTCGCATCGGGCAAGACCAAATTTACGATCCGCGTCGATGACGGCGATTACTACGTCAAGAGTGCGATGGCCGGATCCACCGATCTGTTGACGACTGAATACGATTTCAAAGAAGGCGAGAAGCTCGAAAATGTACGGATCGTTCTGGGCAAGGGAGTCGGAACGATCAAGGGTGTGATTCTCACCGCTGATAAGGAACCGGCTTCGGGCGTGCGGATAATTCTGGTTCCGACAGACGCGAAGAAACGGATCGATACGTTTCAGCGAACCGTTCAGTCGGATACCGAAGGAGCTTTTGAGGCGAAGGTCGCACCTGGCGAATACGCGGTGATCGTCGTTGGGGCACAGCAGACGACGACTGGCGAAGAATGGAAAACCTGGCTCGCCGAACACCTCGAAGATGCGACGAAAGTCAGCGTCGAGAGCGGTAAAACGGAAACGGTGAACCTGAAGGTTGAGTAAGATTCGGGATTCGAAATTTAAGATTCAAAATTCAAGATTCAAGATTGAAGGTTCAAAATTGAAAGTTCAAGATTCTTGATCGCCCCACGGATTTTGACTTTTGAATCTTGATTGTTGAATTTTGACACCTTATTGCCAATCCATAAAGAACTTCAGTTTTTGTTTTACCTTTTTGTACGCGCCGCGCTATAATTCTCACGCGCGGCGAATTCCCCGGCCGCTTGGACCCCGAGATCATTTCGATCGAAGAACTACTTTTCAATCACCAACTATGTTCAAAATGCGTCTTGTTTGCGGTATCTGCTTTGTTGTTGCGTTGGCGCTTTTGGCGGGCTGTTCAAGCGACAGCGCCCGACCGGTCGCCGCTGCCGATCCCGTCGTCAGTCCGGCAGCCGACTTGAGCGGTCCGAGGAAAAGCGATCCGGCGGCCTCCTATTCGAAGCATGCAACGATCGAGATCACGGAAAACGGTCCTGCTGATACGGTCCGCGTCTTTTACGGCTATCTCCGCGATAAGAAATTTCGTGAAGCGTTGTTCCTGACGAATCTCCGGCCGGCGATCGAGGGGCTGACCGAATCCGAACTCGATGACCTCAAGGTCGATTTCGAACAGATCGCCGTCGGCGTTCCGGCCGAGGTCGAGATCAACGGCGAGATCATTTCAGGAAATTACGCAACCGTTACGGCGAAGCTTCCCGACAACGAGACGCGTGAGATCAAACTCCAGGAGATCAGGCTTCGAAAGGAAGGAAACTACTGGATCATCCTTACCGTCGACGAATCATTCGAAGCCCAGATCAAAAAGGAGGGCAATCGATACTTCTTCAATCTGCGGATCGAGACCCATGAGGCCGAAGCAAAGGCGATGCTCGAACGGATCTACAAATCGCAAACGGTTTTCGCTCTCCAAAACGGCGGGTCGTTCGGCGAAATGCAGCAGTTGATTGGAGCCGGACTCTTGCCCGAAGATGCGAATTCGAGTGAATCTACGGGTTATCGGTTCACGCTGGTTGTTTCGGGCGATAAGAAGAAGTACCACGCCAGTGCCGTTCCGGCAGCGTATGGAAAAACGGGTCGGCTTTCACTTTTGCTGGAATTCGACGGAAAGA
The DNA here is from genome assembly GCA_029557535.1 of Acidobacteriota bacterium. Lineage (GTDB taxonomy): Bacteria > Acidobacteriota > Blastocatellia > Pyrinomonadales > Pyrinomonadaceae > JAFDVJ01. Next base: position 31,461 of record JAKQII010000148.1, on the reverse strand, counting down.
CTCCGAAGTTTTCCTCTAAAGACGTTCAGGGTCAATCACTAAAAAAGTAAATTCTGTATGAAACAAAAAATACTTGTTGAAATTTTGTGTAAAAAGGTTTATAAGTTGTTCGTCTGACGTGGTTTCCCCTAAGTAACACAAAATAAAGCAGATGATTCGTAAGTGGGTAGCAAAGCTGAACCGGACGATTACTGGCAGCGTGGTGTCGCCCCGGAAGTCCGTCGAAGCTCCGATCAAGATCTGGTTTGAGCCGAGCCGCAACACCGGAGCGCTGCGAATGCCCACGGAAGGCATGGTGGTTTTGGGCGAAACGCACGATCTTAGCAAAACGGGGATCTCTTTCATCGTGCCGTCGATCAGGATTCGCGAGAATTATTTGGTTGGAGAATCAAGGGTCCTGAATGCGGAACTCGATCTTCCTGACGGCAAGGTCCGGATGAAGATCATCGGACGCCGCTACGAGCAGGTGGGAGAACATATCTCGACGGCGAGGTTTCTTGTCGGAGCCGAGATTCACAGCATGACCGAGGACTCGCGAGAAGTATACGAACACTTCTTGAAATTCGGTAATCGCCGCCGCCGCCGTGGGCTTGAGCTCGGCATCGACAAAGGTTAATAGAAAAAGATAGGGAATCAGACGAAATCGCGCGAAGCTTCGGCCGGCGCGATTTTTTTTATCGGCGCAATCGTGTCAATCTGATTTGAATGACGGCTGACGATCAGATGGTTGGCATCGCTTTTATCGGGACCGGATTTGCACGGCGTGTTCAAATGCCGGCCTTTCAAATGGCCGGCGGTTGCCGGATCGTGTCGATTGCTAGCGCCGCGATCGAGAACGCCGAAGCGGCCGCAAAGGAGTTCGGCTCGGATCATTTCACGGACGATTGGCGCGAGGCGGTCGATCATCCGCACGTCGATCTCGTCTGCATTACCACGCCGCCCATCCAGCACACCGAACAGGTTCTTTACACCGCGTCGCGGGGAAAACACATTCTGTGTGAGAAGCCGATGGCGATGAACGCCGGCGAAGCCGAAAGGATGTGTCAGGCCGTCCGAGACGCAAACATCCTCGCGTTGATCGATCACGAACTTCGCTTTCAGACCGGACGACAACGCGCAAAGGCGATGCTCCGCGCGGGAGACATCGGGAAGGTCCGGCACGTTAAGTACTCGTTCCGCAACGCGATGCGCGGTGACGCCTCGGTTCCATGGAATTGGTGGTCGGACGAGAATTCCGGCGGCGGTACGCTCGGCGCGATCGGCTCGCACGCGATCGACTCGCTTTTCTGGTTCCTCGACACCGACATTTCGTCGCTTTCGTGCCAGCTCCAAACCCACGTCAAGAATCGGTCAGACAAGTCCGGCGTGATCCGTGCAGTGACGACCGACGATGAATCGTTGCTGACGTTTCGCTTCGCCGACAGCGAACTTACGGACGATGCGACCGGTACGATGTCGCTCTCGATGATCGAGTATCCCGATTATGAGCATACGATCGAATTTGTCGGCACCGACGGTTCGATCAGAGTTCTATATCGCGGCGAAGTGCAGATCGCCCGCGCCGGCGACGGCAGTTGGACCGACGTCGATGTCACGATCGGCGAATCGATTCCGGGGATCTTCGATTCCGGATTTCCGAGCGCTTTCGTTGCCTTCGCGCCAAAAATGATCGAAGCGTTGCGCAAGGGCGGAACCACGGTCGAGAACGCTGCCACTTTTGACGACGGATTGCGCGTGCAGCGGATTCTCGATCTGGCACGCGGGTCGGACCGCGCCGGCTGCGCGGTTCGCCCATAGCCAAAGCCGTCGATTTGTATTACATTTTCTTTCGTTAGTGCGACGGAACAACGACCAGTCGCGTCAAAATCCCATTCGAAGGAGCGAATTGATGAAGTTACTTAAGTACGCCTTTTTTGCGGTCCTTGTATGTTCGGCGGTGTTCGTCGGATTTCAAGTCTCAGCCGAAAACCCGGCGATGAAGGAATATCTCGAGCGCGGCGAGGAAGAGGACCAGGACGTGCTTCCGGGTACCCGCATCGACAAAGAAGATTACCTTAAACAGAGGCAGGAACAGATCGACTGGCTGCGCGGGCTCGACACCGCCAAGCCTGATTCGCGCGGCAAAGCGATAACTGAAATGCAACGTTCGGAGGATGCGCTCGAACGCCGCCGCCGCGAACTTAATCAGCCGCTGGATTCGCTCTGGGTTCCGATCGGTCCGTCGCCGATTCCGGTCAACGCGTCCACGTCGTATAGCGGCCGAATCTCGGCGATCGCCGTTCATCCGACAAATCCGAATATCGTTTACGTCGGTGCTGCGCAGGGCGGTGTTTACCGCTCGCTCAACGGCGGCGCGGTCTGGACTCCGATCATGGACGACGCCCTGAGCATCTCGATCGGATCGATAGCCATTTTGCCGTCAGATCCGTCGACGATCTTCGTCGGAACCGGTGAACCCGCATTTTCCGGTGACAGCTTTTTCGGCGTCGGGATCTACCGGATCACAAACGCGGACACGACACCGGTGCTTTCCGGACCGCTAAATCTTGGCGCCGGGAACGCGGATGTTTTCACCGGACGCTCGGTGAGCAAGATTGTCGTTCATCCGACGAATCCGAACGTGCTTTTCGCGACGACGGTGACCGGGATCGCCGGGATCGGCGGTACGACCTCGGGGGCGACGCTGCCGACCGTCGGACTGTTCCGGACGAGCAACGCGCTGGCCGCGTCGCCGACTTTCGAGAAACTCACGGTTTCGAGTCTTAATGGCGGCAGCCGGCGCATCGTTGACGCCGTAATCGAGCCCGACAATCCAAACCGTATGATCGTTTCTTTGGTCGACAGCGAAGCGCTTGGCGACGGCGGCATCTATCTCTCGACGAACGCGCTCGACGCCGTTCCGATCTTCACGCGGACACAGGCGACCGGTACTACCACCAGCACCGGCCGCGCCGAACTCGCCATCCAGAAGACCGGCTCGACCGTCACGGTTTACGCCGCAACGGGGGTCTCCAATGGAACGCTCTACAAGTCCGTCGACGGCGGGGCGACATTCACGCCGGCGATCGCCAACAATTTCTGCAATCCGCAGTGCTTCTACGACATCGCCGTCGCAGTCGATCCGACGAACGCGAACAACGTCTATCTCGGCGGATCCCCGACTCTGGTATTCGGAAGATCGTCAACCGGCGGCACAAGTTTTACCAGCAGTTCGAGCGGTCTCCATGTCGACACGCACGCGATCGCGGTTGCGCCGTCCGATCCGAATACGATCTACTTCGGCAGCGACGGAGGAATCTGGAAGTCTGTCAACGGGGGCGTGAACTGGACGACGTTGAACAACTCGACGATCAGCGCGACGCAGTTTCAGGGCATCGCTCTGCATCCGACCGACCGCAACTATTCGCTCGGCGGCACGCAGGACAACGGGACGCAGTACTACGCACCGAACGGATCGACGTGGGTCCGGTCAGACGGCGGTGACGGCGGGTTCGCGGTCATCGATCAAAACTCGACTTCGCCGAACGAGACGACCGCTTACCACACTTATTACAACAGTTCCGGCTCGCAGATCGGCTTCACGCGGGCGTTTTCGACTGTTACCGGAACGACCGCGAACGGTGATCCGAACTGGACCGGGTTCCTGGGATGCGGCGGAACGGCGAACGGCATCAACTGTGCAGACGCGACCCTTTTCTATGCTCCGATGGTCGGTGGTCCCGGATCACCGAACAACACGCTCTATTTCGGAACGACGAACCTGTATCGATCGGCCGACCGCGGCACGACGATGACAAGCGTAAGCGGTACGTTGCCGGCGCGGATCAGCGCGATCGCGATCTCGCCTCAGGATGACAACATCCGGCTGGTCGGGTTGACGACCGGCGCCGTTTATCTCTCGACGGCCCCGGGCTCGACGACGATGAACAATGTTTCGGGTTCGATACCCGGACGATACGTAGGCCGCGTCGCGATCGACCCGACCAACGCCAATATCGCCTACGTGGCGCTCAACGGTTTCGGATTGGCGGCCGGGCAGCATGTCTGGAAAACGACAAACCTGCTCAGCGGATCGCCGACCTGGACCGCATCGGGAAGCGGAATACCCGACGTTCCGACGAATGCCTTTGTTGTCGATCCAAGCAACCCGAACACGCTGTTCGCCGGAACGGACATCGGGGTCTTCAGGTCCGACGACGGCGGCGCGAGTTGGAATCCGTTCAGCAACGGGTTGCCTCGCGTGGCGGTTTTCGGAATGGAATTGCAGAATGCATTCCGCGTCCTGAGGATCGCGACCCACGGCCGGGGAATGTACCAATACAACCTGCGGACGCCTGTGCGGCGCGCCGAGGGCGATTTCGATGGTGACGGCAAGTCCGATCCTTCGGTTTACAGGCCGTCGATCGGCACCTGGTTCCGGACGACCAGTTCGAACGGCGGCACTTTGATAAATCAGTTCGGGATCTCGACGGATTCGGTCACACCTGGTGATTTCGACGGCGACTCGCGCACCGATCTTGCCGTTTACCGCAACGGCGTTTGGTTCGTTCTGAACAGTTCGAACTCCGTCGCGCGGATCGAGCAGTTCGGGATCGCCGGAGACAGCCCGGTCGCGAACGATTACGACGGCGACGGTAAGGCGGACCTTTCGGTGTACCGCAACGGAGTCTGGTATGTTCACCGGACATCGGATTTCGGGTACACGATCCAGACCTTCGGACTTGCCGGCGATGTTCCGGTCCCGAGCGACTTCGACGGAGACGGTAAGGCTGATTTCGCGGTCTTCCGGCCGTCCGATTCGCCGACGGATGCAGATTTCTATGTCCTCAAAACGTCGGATCTCGGAGTTCTGTCATATTCTTTCGGAGGCACCGGAGACGTGCCGGTGGTCGGTGACTACGACGGCGACTCGCTCGCCGACGTCGCTGTCTGGCGTCCGTCTAACGGCGTCTGGTACATGTCGGGAACCCTCAGCGGGATCGTGATCACGCAGTTCGGGCTGTCGGACGACATTCCGTCACGCGGCGACTATGACGGCGACGGCAAGACCGATCCGGCCGTCTTCCGGCCTTCGAACGGAAGGTGGTACGTCATGTACAGTTCGACGGGTGTTCCGGGCGAAAGCCAATTCGGCGTAAACGGCGACGTACCGATTCCGGGTCGTCAGAATCATTGAGTTGACGTGGCCGGGCCGCCAACGCCCGGCCTTTTGCTTCATTCATGAAATGGATCGCCCGAATTTCGATCGTCGGCGCGCTGCTGATCGCGGCGTTCTTGGTCTTCTTCTTCGGTTTCGCGCCAAAGTTGATCGCGAACCGACTGAATGTCGTGATCAATCTTCCGCCGTACGCCGTTTCGGACCAAGTGAAACGGCTTCATGAGACTCTCACCGTGGCGGATCTTCATGCCGACTCGCTGCTCTGGAACTACGACCTGAACGAGCGGCAGTCGACAAATCAGGTCGATGTCCCGCGGCTCCTCGACGGGAATGTCGCCCTGCAGGCGTTCACCGTTGTTACAAAGACGCCGCGCGGGATGAACATTGAGTCGAATTCCGGCAGAACCGACAACATCTTCTGGTTGGCGCTCGCGCAGCGGCAGCCGCTCGAAAACCTGACGAGTTTGACGAAGCGTGCCGTCTGGCAGGCGTCGCGGTTGCACAAATACGCCGCTGAATCACGCGGAAAGCTCGTCGTGATCAAATCAAAGGCGGATCTCGCGGCCTTTTTCGAACGACGCCGGAACGCGAAAATCGTTGGCGGTTGGCTCGGTATCGAGGGTGCGCAGGCGCTCAACGGAAAGGTCGAAAACGTCGATGTTCTCTTCGACGCCGGGTTCCGCATGATGTCGCCATCGCATTTTTTCGACACTGAAATGGGCGGTTCGGCGCACGGCGCCGAAAAGTACGGATTGACCGAGGCCGGCCGGGAAATGATCCGGAGAATGGAAGAGAGGCGAATGATCGTCGATCTCGCGCATGCTTCGTCAAAAACCATCGACGACGTTCTTGCGATCGCGACGCGTCCCATCGTCGTCTCGCACACCGGTGTCCGCGGTACGTGCGACAATCAACGCAATCTCACCGACGATCAGATCCGTGCGATCGCCGGGAAAGGAGGCTTGATCGGGATCGGATTCTGGGACACGGCGGTCTGCGGGACGGACGCCGACGCCATTGTCAGGGCGATCAAACACGCGGCCGCTGTCGCCGGGGTCGATCACGTCGCGCTCGGATCCGATTTCGACGGCTCGGTGACGACGCCGTTCGACGCGTCGGGAATGGCGCTGATCACGGACGCCCTTCTCCGGGCCGGCTTCGCCGACGCCGATATTCGGGCGATCATGGGCGGAAACACGGCAATGTTTCTCGCCGAAAACCTTCCTGATTGAAACAGAACCGAACCAATTGCAAAATACGCGTTGAAAGCACGATGCGACGATGCAGCTCATCGCTACCCATCCGCGCGGCGATCATTCATTTTCTGATCCTGATCGCGGTCTCAACCTACGCCGCGACGCTTCCGTTCAAGAACTTCACGACTGCCGATGGTCTTGCAAGCGATCGCGTAAACAGGATTTACCGTGACTCGAGCGGATTTCTTTGGTTTTGCACGACCGAGGGACTGGCCCGTTTCGACGGATTTGAATTCCGCACGTTCGGCAAGGCCGACGGACTGCCGCATCAAGGCGTGAACGCTATCCTTGAGATGGATACGCGTCTTTTCCTGGTCGGAACGGATGACGGACTTGTCGTTTTCGATCCCGATCACCGGTCCGGCGCGTCTGATCTGTTCCGAAAGCTGAGGCTTGGTGAAGCGGACCGATCGATCGTCGTTAGCGGCATTGACCGCACGCCGAGCGGTACGGTTTACGTTTCGACGTTCCGGGGACTTTTTCGCGCGGTTGTTTCAGGTCTTGACCTGCGGTTCGAACGGGTTGAGAGCGACGTGTGGTCGGCAAAGGACATCGAATTCGCACGGACTGCGGAAGATCACCGCGGAAATCTCTGGATCGCGACGAGCCTGGGCCTTTTTCTCCGGAGCGCGGCGGACGGTACTGTCAGGCTCTTCAGCAAGATGTCGGTCACGAACATTCTCGAGGACCGCGAACGGCGGATCTGGGTCTCGTCAGGCAGCGATCGTCCCGGACTCGCATACTATTCTTACCCCGACGGTTCCGATCTTCCTGTCCTCCAAAGAGCGTTCACGACCGCGGACGGACTTACGGACGACATTTGGATCCACGCGATTCTTGAGACGAAGGACGGCCGGATCATCGCGGGGATCCGCAACGGACTGTGCGAATATGTTCCCGACGCACCCGCCGGCCAACCGCTTTTCCGACGACTCTTCGACGTCGGTGTGGTCTCGGTTGAGGAAGACATCGCCGGAAACATTTGGATCGGGACGGCCGCACAGGGTGCCTTCAAGATCACCCGCGGCAGCTTCACTTTTTTTGAGATTCCGGAGAAAAAGCCGTTTGTCGCCGTAACCTCGCTCTTTGCGGGTCGAGACGGCGAAATGTTCGTTACGTCGAGCAACTCCGATTTGCTCAGGTTCGACGGCGAGAAGTTCGTTGGGTTCGAACCCGCCGGCGTTCGGTTCAGGACCTGGGGTTCGAATCAGCTCGACCTCCGTTCCGCGGTCGACGGGCAATGGTGGGTGCCCACGAATTTCGGGTTGTTGCGATACGCCGCGGTTCGCAGATTCGAAGATCTCCGGCGCACGCCGCCGATCCGCGTTTACGGGAAGCCTGACGGGTTGGCAGCGGAAGACATCTTCCGGCTTTTCGAAGACTCGCGGGGAGATCTGTGGTTTTCGACGATCTCTATCGCCGCGCTGATGCGGCTTGATCGCGGAACTGAGAGGATCGTCGCTTATGGGCCGGATCTCGGTTTGCCGGCGGACAGCAGCGTCACGGCGATCGCCGAGGACGCGGCCGGACGGATCTGGTTGGGATTCTATTCCGGCGGGATCGGACGGCTGGCGAACGGGAATTTCGAGATGTTCCGCGCGCCCGATCGTTTTCCGCCCGGAATCGTAAACTCGATCCATCGCGATCGAAAGGGGCGCCTTTGGGTCGCGACCGGGAACAGCGGAATCATCCGGATCGATGATCCGACCGCCGTTGCACCCGCATTCGACAACCTGACGACGGCAGACGGTCTTTCGAGCGACCTCGCCAACTGCGTCACTGAAGATCGGTTCGGCCGAATTTACGTCGGTACCGCGCGCGGGATCAACCGCATCGATCCAGATACCGGTCGCGTCAAGATCTACACGCATGCAGACGGATTGCCCGGAGCACGGATCAGCCGATGCGCCAGTGATTCGAACGGCGATCCCTGGTTCGCACACCGCTTTACGATCGCTCGCCTTTCGGCGGAGCCGGGCACGAAAACACCGATTCCGCCGATCTACATCTCCGACGTGAAGGTCAACGGAGAGAGGATTCCGGAAATCTCCGAGCTCGGGCAGTCCTCGGTCACGGGATTGTCGTTCGGGACCGATCAGCGTCAGATTCAGATCGACTTCTTTGCCCTGAGCTTCGGCACCGCGGAAACGATACGTTACCGTTACCGTTTCGGAAACGAACAATGGAGCGCCCCGATCGCCCAGCGAACGATCACGCTGAACCTCGCCCCGGGCAGTTATGACTTCCAGGTACAGGCCGTAACCGCCGACGGAGAGAAAAGCGAGACGCCGGCCACCGTTTCATTTTCGATCGCCCGACCGGTCTGGCAACGCTGGTGGTTTCTGATGCTCGTCGCGATCGTCGTCGGCCTTGCCGCATATTCGATCTACCGGAGCCGGCTTCGGCGCCTGGTTGAGCTGGAACGCGTTCGGACGCGCATCGCGACCGATCTTCACGACGATATCGGATCGTCGTTGTCGCAGATCGCGATCATGTCGGAAGTGGTCCGCCAGCAAGTCGGAGACAACGTCGCGAGCGAACCGCTTGACGTGATCGCCGAAACGTCGCGCGAGATGGTCGATTCGATGAGCGACATCGTGTGGGCGATCAACCCCGCAAAGGACAGTCTTCATGATCTGGTCAATCGGATGCGCCGCTTTGCCGGCGATGTTCTTGAAGCAAAGGGTATCGAACTCCGGTTCGGCGCACCTGATTCCGACGTTACGCTCGGAGCGGACATCCGGCGGGAGATCTATTTGATCTTCAAGGAGGCAGTGAACAACGTCGCGAAGCATTCGGGCGCGTCGCAATCCGATATTTCCGTGGAGGTTGAGGACCGGTCGATGAACATCGGGGTCGCCGACAACGGTTGCGGAATGAAGGATGACGGCGATCGGATCGATTTCGGCGGAAACGGGATCGCGAACATGCGCCGCCGCACGGAAGCCCTCGGCGGATCGTTCTCGATCACCTCGGCGCCCGGTGAGGGGTCGTCCGTACGAATATCGGTACCGCTTGAAAAACGGGTGCGCGCCCGACGCGACGGCAGGGTGTAGGATCAACTACCTGAATACGTAGTCGGAATCGCGCGAAATCGCGTCATAATAAATTCGACGAATGGAACAATCGCAACAGAGTTCGACGGTAAGGGTCGCGATTATCGAGGATCGAAGGGAGATCCGCGAAGGCCTGTCGATGTTGATCGGATTCACCGAAGGATTCGAATGCGTCGGAAAATACGGCTCGATGGAGGAAGCGCTCGCGTCGATGCGCCACCGCGCGCCGGACGTTGTTCTGTCGGATATCGGTCTTCCCGGAATGGATGGGATCGAGGGAATCGGTCTGATAAAGGAGCAGCATCCCGAGGTGACGATACTCATGCTCTCCGTTTACGAAGACAACGAACGGATCTTTGAGGCGCTTTGCGCGGGCGCCGTCGGATATTTGCTTAAGAACACGCCGCCGGCGAAGATCCTCGATGCCATACGCGAGGCCCTGGGCGGCGGTTCGCCGATGTCACCTGAGGTCGCGCGAAAGGTCATCACCGTTTTCAGGAACTATCGCCCGCCCGAAAAAGTGAACTACGATCTCACACCGCATGAAACGAGACTCTTGAAATTGCTCGTCGACGGACATTCGTACAAAACCGCGGCCCGCGACCTCGGCGTCTCGGTCAACACGGTTTCTTTCCATCTGAAGAGCATCTATGAAAAACTGCAGGTCCATTCGAAGAGCGAGGCCGTCGCAAAGGCATTTCGGGACGGTTTGATCAAATAGGACGGTTTTTGTTTGTCGCGGGTGTCTTTTTCGGTGACCCGGCCGCACGGTAAGGTAGACGACATGCGACACCTGGGAAGATCCGCAAGTAATCCGCAAGTAGCCGCAAACAGCCGCCCGAACAATTCCAGCCGCTTGTTCCGCAATTGTCCGCAACCAAGATCGTCGCCGCAAACGGTGGGCCCTAAAAAAGCCCGCCGTTTCAGTTTGCTACCGAAACACGTGGTGAAGCGACCGTCGAACGCGGCTAATCTTCCTGTGAAAAACACGCAGCGCGTGTGAGGAGTACAGGAATGAATATCAAATCTATTGCTATTGTCTTCGTCATTTTCGTCGCCGCGGCCATTCCGGCTGCGTCTCAAACATCGTCGTTCATTTATCAAGGAAAACTTCAGGATGCAGGCATCGCCGCGAATGGTACGTATCAGTTCGAGTTCAGGCTTTTTGACTCCGCGTCGGCCGGGGCTCAGGTCGGACAAACCATCACCGGCTTGGCGGCAACGGTCACGAACGGCATCTTTGCCGTGGATCTCGACTTCGGCGCCGCCGCTTTCGACGGTTCAGCGCGCTTTCTTGAGATCGGGGTCCGGCTCAACGGGAGCGGTTTGCCGTACACCATTCTGACGCCGCGCCAGCCGGTGAGCTCCACGCCGTACGCGGTTCGCTCGCTGAGCGCGAATCAGGCGAACATCGCGATTGACTCCGCGAACCTCGGGGGTATCCCGGCCGCAGAATACGTCGTCACGACCGATCCCCGAATGTCCGACGACCGGAACCCGCTTCCTGACAGTCCCAACTATATTCAAAACACTCAGAATCCGCAGGCAGCGTCAAACTTCAACATCAGCGGTACGGGGCGCTCGAACATCTTCGACGCGACAACACAGTACAATCTCGGCGGGTCGCGCGTTCTGAGCGCCGGGGGAAACGAAAACCTCTTCGCGGGATTCGATTCCGGTGCCGTGACGACGGGCGGATTCAATGCATTCTTCGGGTCGCGTACGGGGAAGCTGAACACGACGGGCGCCTCGAACTCGTTTTTCGGATCGTACGCGGGTTCTTCGAACGCAACCGGGAACTCGAACTCGTTCTTCGGCGTCAATTCCGGCGGTTCGAACACGGACGGCAGTTCGAACGCCTTTTTCGGCGGCGCGTCCGGGTTCTCGAACACCTCGGGAACGAACAATTCGTATTTCGGGGTTTCGTCGGGACAAGGCAACGTGCTCGCTTCCAACAACGCGATGTTCGGGTTCAGTGCAGGGAAGACCAACACCGGTGGCGGAAACTCGTTTTTCGGATCGTTCTCGGGCGAGAAGAACACGACCGGGACCTTCAATTCGTACTTCGGACTCAGATCGGGCAAGGACACGTTTTCCGGCAACTACAACGTCTATTTGGGATATGAAACCGGCGCCGGGAATCAAACCGGATCGAACAACACCTTCGTCGGATCGGCAACGAGCGGGCTCGGCAGCAACAACACACTGGTCGGTTATCAGGTCAACGGAGGAAACGGCACAGGAAACACGGTGCTTGGTTTCAGCGCTTCGGTCACGAACGGAATCAATAATTCAGTAGCGATCGGGACCGGCGCGGTGGCGGACGAATCGAACGCGATCGTGCTCGGAAATCTCAGCGCGAAGGTCAAGGTGCCCGGGAACGGGATCTGGTCGTTCGGCAGCATCACGACCCCGAGCACGGTTCAGGGATCGGTTCTCAAAGGCAATTCGCTCGTCGTAACCAGCGGCGCTTCGATCGCCGGCGGGATCGTCACCGGCGATATCAGCGGCTCCAGCGGCGATTTCAGCGGCAATCTGACAGCCTATTATCTGGGAGTGAGCCACATTAACGTCGGCGGCAACGTCGCGCTTTGCATCCAGGCTCCGAACGGGAGCAACCCGCGCTTTCTGTCCGAATGTTCCTCAAGCCGCCGTTACAAGGACAACATCGAGACCTTTACCGGTGGGCTCGAGATCGTCCGCCGGCTTCGACCGGTGACGTTCAACTGGAAATCCGGCGGAATGCGCGACATCGGGTTTGTCGCGGAAGAGGTCAACGAAGTTGAGCCGCTGTTCAACAATTTCAACTCCGGCGGAGAGATCGAAGGCGTCAAATACGGACAGGTGACGACAGTCCTCGTCAACGCCGTCAACGAACAGCAGGATGAGATCGAACGGCTCCGCGGCCTTCTCAAACGCCAGCAGGATCAGATCGACGCGCTCAAAGCACTGATCTGCGGAGCGAACAAGACCGCGCCGGTTTGCTCGCAGCAGGGAGGTGAGAAATGAAAAAGCTCCTTGAACCGATCGTTTCGGTCCTCATCCTTGCTCTGATACTCTTCATCCTGTTCGTCGCGGTCTCGCGCGGTCAGTCGCTGGGGATCGTTGCAAGCGGCGGACAGTTCGCGCTCGAAAAGCAAATCGTTGCCGGCGGCGGGAATTCGATGACCCAATCGGCGTTCGTGCAGCAAGGCACGGGCGGACAGCCGATCTCAGGAACGCGTTCGGCGGGCGGCCCGTTTCAGCTGTATTCCGGATTCTGGACGCCGGACGATCTTGTTCCGACCGCGGCGACCGCGTCGATCAGCGGACGCGTGATCACGGCAAGTGGCCGTGGGGTCCGGAATGCGGTACTGACCTTTGCGTCGCCGCTCGGAGAATTTCGGTCGACGACGACAGGCTCGCTCGGCTACTTCAGCTTCGCCGAATTGGAAGTCGGGTCGACATACGTCCTGACGATCACGTCGAAGCGGTTCACGTTCGCGAACTCGGTACTGCTGATCGAGGTCAACGACGACGTCCGTGAACTCGTCTTTACCGCCCGGGAAGAGTAATTCAGATCGATTCGATATCGCCGGCGACGGCGAAATCGAAGTCGGTGATGCCGCCGCGGTCGTGCGTTGTTAGTGCGATCTCGGCGTATCCCCAGCCAAAAGTGATGTCCGGATGATGGTCGTGGCGTTCGGCTATCTCGCCGACCTTGTTCACAAATTCGAGGCTATCGGAGAAATTCGCGAATTCGAATCTCTTTCTCAGAAAGCCGTCGGCTTCCCCCCATCCGGTAAGTCCCGCCAACTTCTCTCCGATCTCGTAGGGGTTGAGTTTTCTGCGTTCCATCCGTTTTTCCGCCTCCGTCGTTTGGGTTATAATTCAGTCTTTTCAGTATATAGATTCAGGAATTCCGTTTTCAAACAATGCGTCTTCTTACATTGATTCTCTTTGTCGCCCTCACTTTCGGATGCACGGTAAGACCGCCGGCGCCGTCGCCGCTCGAGACGCTCCAGGCTTACATAAAGGCAATCAAGAAGAAGGACACGACGCAAATGAAACTCCTTCTGTCGCAGGAATCGATCAAGATGGCTGAGGAAGAGGCGAAGGCCCAGGGCGTGACGGTGGACGAGATCGTCACACGTGAGACGCTGTTCAACGACTCGCAATCGACGGTCAGATACCGCAATGTCCGCGAGGAAGAGGACACGGCGTCGATCGAAATGGAGGACTCGCTAGGACTTTGGAACACCGTCCATTTCATCCGCGAAGACGGGGTCTGGAAGATCGACAAGAGAGGGTTCGCGAAACAGATAGAGCAGGATGTGCAAAAGAGTCAGGAAGAGCTCGATCGGATCATCAACGAGGGGAAACAATAGCATTTCGGAATTAGGATTCGGGATTGCGGATTGGAGCGCAGCGTCCCGCTTGCAACGGGCGGAGCGCGAACAGAATCAATGCAAAATGTCTCAACATTCTTGCGCCTTTTTTCACTGGCCATCGTCCTGGCGATCGCCGGTTGCTCGTCCGGCGCGCCGTCCGAAGATACGCCGACCAATGCGTTGAAGAGGTATGTCACTGCGCAGCAGAAAGGCGACGTCGCGACGATGAAGCGGTTGCTGTCGAAATCCTCGATCGCGTTTATCGAGACGATTGCGCGATCACGTGGAAAGACGGTGGAAGACGTACTTCTCGAAGAAACCAAGGTCCGTATCGCGACGCTTCCCGAGACGCGGAACGAAAAGATCGAAGGCGACACGGCCACCGTCGAAGTCCGCGATCACCAAAGCGGGGACTTCGATCTTGTCTATCCGTTCGTCCGCGAGGACGGCGAGTGGAAACTGGCTCGCGACAAGCAGATCGAATCGATCCTGAAAAAGGCGAACGAGGAACGCGAACGAATCGTTCGCGGAGTTGGCGACGAATCGCGCACGAACTCAAACACAAACAAGTAACCGGAGGAAATGTGGCAAATATCAGACCGTTTCGCGCGTTGCGCCCAGATCATAACGTGGCGAAGGACGTTTCGAGCGTACCGTACGATGTACTGAATACCGCCGAGGCACGCGCGCTGACCGCCGCGAATCCTCTTAGTTTTCTTCATGTTTCGCGATCGGAGATCGACCTCCCGGACGGTACTGATCCGTATTCCGATACGGTTTATGCAAAAGCGCGGGAGAACTTCCATAAACTGATCGACGACGGCTTGTTGGTCAAGGAGTCTCGGCCAAGCGTCTACGTTTATCAGCAACAGATGGGCGATTGGGTGCAGACGAGTGTCGTCGCCTGCTGCTCGATCGACGAATACGACGACGGTCGGATCAAGAAGCACGAGAAGACTCGTCCGGATAAAGAGAACGACCGCACGCGGCACATGATCGAACTCGAAGCTCAGACCGGATTGATCTTTCTTTGTTATCGCGGCACGGACGCGATCGACGCATTGGTCGAATCTGCCACAAAAGACGATCCGCTGTACGATTTTTCGGCCAGGGATGTGAACGGAAATTCGATCCGGAACACCATCTGGAGGTTCGGCGCCCCAGACTCGATAGTGGAAGCGTTCAAGGTGGTTCCGGCGATCTACATCGCCGATGGCCATCACCGCGCCGCGAGTAGTTCGCGGGCCCGGGCGCACATGCGCGGCGCCAATCCGAACCACACCGGCGATGAAGAGTACAACTACGTGATCGCCGCCCTTTTTCCGGCCGAACACTTGCAAATCCTTGCCTACAATCGCGTCGTCAAGGACCTGAACGGACTTTCAGAAGACGCGTTTCTGGCGAAAATCGAGGAGTCCGGATTCGTCGTGACGGATTCCGACAACCCGGTACCCGAGAATCCGGGCGAGATCTGCGTCTATCTCGACGGCCGTTGGCGAAAACTCATTTTCAATGTTTCCTATCTGATCGCGCCGAGCGTCATCGAGTCGCTCGATGTCAGCCGATTGGAGAACTTCATACTGCGTCCGATCCTCGGAATCGACGACGTGCGGACCGATAAACGCATCGACTTCGTCGGCGGGATACGCGGCACGTCGGAACTCGAAAGACTTGTTGACTCAGGCGCCTGGAGGATCGCGTTTTCGATGTTCCCGACGACGGTCGAGCAGTTGCTCGAGGTCTCCGATCAGGATCAGATCATGCCGCCGAAATCGACCTGGTTTGAACCCAAACTTCGCGACGGACTATTGATCCATCAGTTTTGACCGATTCAAAATCCACCGATTCCGGCCACGTTGATCTGCTCCCACAGATCATCGAGCATCTTCTGATCGAGCGCGATGAGACCGGCGGCGGTCGTCCCCTGGGGCAACTTGACGAATTTGGTCAGTCGCGCGAGTACCATTCCGCGGTCGCTGGCGGGTACGGTCCGAATCAGATGGAACAAGGTCACCGAGTCGGACTTGCCCGAGACCGCCACGAGCCGCTTTAGACTCGCCTGATCACCGTTTTCAAAGTCGATCTTGTATAGCGTCGACCTGTACTCCTCCGAAGCATTCTCGGCGAACGGCGTTCCGATTCCGATTCCTTTCTTCGAGACCGCAACCGCTCCTGCGGGTACGATCACATCATGATCGTTGCGTTCGAGCGCTACGTAACCGGAAGTGACGTGTAGCCGCGAGTCGCCGTTATCCTCAACCTCGAGGGTGTAGGCGCAGCCCAGATCCACGGCAACCGCTGACGGCGTATCGACGATAAAGAGCCTCGGCGGTGCGAGGATGCGGGCCGAAAGCCGACCGCGTTCAAGCGCGAGGCGATGCAGATCGTTGCGCGATTCGACGAGCCGGACGCGCGAGTTCGGTGCGATCTCGACGTTGCCGATATCCGCGACCTGGATCCTTGCGCGATCGTCGATGCCGGTCTCGAGCGATTGTCCCGGCGCGAGAGTCGAACGGTTGCCAAGCGAAAGATCACCCGAGAGCATTTCTATCTTCCAGCCGGAAATATCTGCGACCGGGACCGAAGCGGTTTCGGACCTGAGAAGGAACCAAGCGCCCGTGCACGCCACGATTACCGCAAGCGCTGCGAAAGCGACTTTTGGAACAATGTATCGTGAGGATCGGGGTCTTGATCGTTCCGTTTCGGCAGCGATCCGGGTCCAGACCTCGTTCGGCGCATCCGCTCCCGTCGCGGTGCCCGAAAGCTTCGCGGCAAACTTGACCTTGTCGTGCAGTTCCCGACAGTGTCCGCACGCAAGAAGGTGTTCCCCGATCACCTGACGAAACGCCGGATCGAGTTCGTGGTTCACGAACGCCGAGATCTCTTCGTTAAAGTGCTGTTCCTTCATGACTTCAAATATTTTCCCGAAGATGTTCGAGCTTCTTTGCAAGGAGCGTGTGCGCCCGGTGGATTCTGGACGAGACGGTTCCGATCGAAATTCCCAGCACTTCCGCGATCTGCTGATAGCCGAGTCCTTCCGTGTATTTAAGGACGATCGGGATCCGGTATTTCGGACGTAACGACGCGACTGCCGTCCGAACGTGCGTCGAGGCTTGCGCGAGCCTTACAAGGTCTTCGGGGCGGCACCGCTCATCGCGTAAACCGAGGATCCCGTCCAAACCGAAAAACCGGCTGAGCCTGCGTCGTTCGTCGATGCACGCGTTGATCGTGACGCGATAGACCCACGTTGTGAATTCCGAATCTCCGCGGAACACGTCACTCTTGCGGAAGATCGTAACGAAGACCTGCTGGGCGATCTCGGCGGCGCGGTCCGGGTCGCCGCCGAAAAACCCGAATGCGATCGAGAATACGCGGCGTTGATGACGTCGGTAGAGGGCTTCGAACGCCCTTCCGTCCCCTCGGCTCGTGGCCGCAAGCAGGGTTCCGTCGTCCTCGCCGTCATATTTTCGCGTGGCGTTTTCCATTGGGGCCATCATTCTATCACCCTTGCTTTTGACAGAGGTTGCGGAAGAGCCCTACAAGGCGATGTCCACCGCCCCGCGCCAGATACCGTCCGTTCCCTTTAAAAGTTTTACGATCGGATTGAATCTGCCACGTCCTTCCGTCTTACGTCGGTACGACTCGGAAATGAGCGGATCGCCTTCGAACTGGATCTCGTCGATCCAATGTTCCTTTTCTTTCAGCGTCGTGACGGTCATATGGATATGAGCCGCCGCACGCCGGCTCGGATACGCCGCCGGGCGGATCGTCTCGATCTCGTACCTGCCATCCTTGCCGGTGAGCAGCCATCCCCGAAAGCGTCCGTGCCGCGGCTCACCGTTGCGTCCGTAGTAACCTTCCGCGTCGGTGTGGTAGAAGTAGATCAGGACTTCGGGTGCGACTGTTTTGCGGTCGCTCTCGAAGACCGTCCCGGAGATGATCATCCGCTCGGCTCCGGGCGACTGCGGCAATACCGAACGCCACGATACCGTATCGGGCACATCCTTTGCCCCGTTCCATTCAAGCTGTTCGGATACTGCATTTGCTTTGAGCAATTTCAAAACCGACGTCTGGGCCGTACCTCGCACGCCGCAGCCGGCGACCAGGAGCGGCGCGATCACGCCGAACCTGAATATGAACTCGCGTCTGTTTTCCATTTGCATCGATATTTTCTCCTTCGATTCGTTGAGACGGCCGGCCTGCCCGGCTTCTTCCATTCATTTGCTGTTCGGGGTTTTCCGAAACCGATCACATTTCGCGATCGGGCTGTTTTGACATCACCCAGACATCATTGCTGTAAACGAATTTGGTTTCGCCGCGGCCGTCGACATACGAGTATTTTCCCCCTGTCATGAACAACTTGCCGTCGGCGACCCATACCGCGACTGCTCCGCGCGGGCTCCACGGCGCCTGCATCTCACGCCACGTTTTGCCGTCGGCGGAACACAACACCCCGCTTCCGAAAGTGTTGTTCCGATTGATCCCGACAAGCCATATTTTTCCGTCAAAGACGGCGACCGAGTACGCTCCGACGAAGACCCGTTGTTCGGCCATTCTGCGCGTTTCGATCCTCCAATCGACACCGTTATCGCTGCTCCAGACGTCGCTTTCTCCTATCAGGAAAATCCGACCGTTGAGGACGACCGCGTGAAGGCCGGATCGCTTTCCCCAAGGCATCTTTTCCGCGGCCTGCTGCCAGTTCACCCCGTCAGATGAGCTCCATACATCGTCGAAGTCGGTGCTTTCGTAAGTCCCGCCGAATATCCAGATCTTCCCCTTGAAGACCGTTGCGCCATAAAAGACACGCTTCGGCAGGTTGGATTCCTCGGCCAGCACTTCCCAGGTGCGGCCGTTCACCGTGCGGGCGATCCTTGAGGACAGCTTCATTCGCTTGATCGTTCCGGTCTGCGTTCCCAACGCGTAAACGGCATCATTGAACTGGACGTACTTCTGAAGCGCCGAACTCAGCCCGCTGAACGGGAGTTCACCTTTTCGCCAATTCTTGCCGTCGGGCGAGAACCAACTCGTGTCGCGAACGGCGAACATCTTTCGGCCGCGAACAAAAACCGGATAGTTGTAGCCCGTCGGAAATTCCGCCGCGGCGGTAACGAGTTCCCATTTGTATTCGTCCTTTTGCGCGCAGGCCATCGCTGAAATGGCCGACAGGGAGATGGTCGCGAAAACAATGACCGAAATCAGCTTACTGATCATCGGATCCTCCTTTTTCAGAAACTGGCGGTAGGACGTGACGCCGGACCCAATTCTTCCAATTTCTTTTCAAATCAAATAAACTTCAATCGTGTTCGAGACCGGGAGACTCATGATCAGGAGGATGGACGATCGCGATCTCGACGAGATTCACGCGATGCGGTCGGACGCCGACGTCATGCGTTTCATACGCCCGCCGCAAGATCGGGCAGAGGCGGCGAACTGGATCAAACTGGTCTCGTCGAAATGGGAAACTCACGGTCTTGGGTTCTGCTCCGTCATCAACAAATCGACTACGGAATTCGTCGGCTGGTGCGGGCTCTGGCGGCTGAGCGAGACAAACGAGGTCGAGGTCGGCTACGCGATCGCGAAAGACCATTGGCGAAACGGTTACGCACTTGAGGCGGCGCAGAGATTTCTGCGGTACGGATTCGAAGATCTCGGGCTCGACGAGATCGTCGCCGTCGCGCGGGAGGAAAATCTCGGGTCGCGCCGTGTCATGGAAAAACTCGGGATGCAGTTCGATTACATCGGGCGGTTTTACGAAGCCGAGCTCGTGCATTATTCGATCACCCGCAAGGAGTTTATGAACGATGATCGAAACTGAACGGCTCGTCTTGCGCAAGTTCACGCTTGACGATTTGCCGACGCTGATCGAACAGCGCCTCGACGAGGAAGTCGCGCGATACCTCGGCGGCCTTGAACTCCAGACGCCCGAATTCATCGAGAAACGTCTTCGGGCTTACATCGCGACATACGATGAACACGGGTTCGGTTCGTGTGCGATGATCTGGAAGGAGACCGGCGAGAATATCGGATGGAGCGGGCTTCAGCCGCTCGAAGATTCGGGCGAGATCGAGGTCGGATATGGGCTTGTTAAGAAATTTTGGGGACGCGGGATCGGGTTTGAATGCGCCAAAGCGTGGCTTCGTTTCGGATTCGAATCCGTGGGGCTCGATCGGATCGTCGCGGTCGCAGTCAAAGGCAACGCCGGTTCGATCAGGATCATGGAAAAGTGCGGGATGACATTCGACGGTGAGGAAGTACATTACGGATTGCCGGTCGTACATTATTCTGTGAGGCGGGAGGATTTCGAAAATCGGAGCGATGCGCATTAGTTATCCGAAACTGGTACTTGCCGGGCTATTCGCGGTCTACTTCCTTTGGATCGCGCTGAAACCGATGGACGGCAGTTTCCTCGACATCGTCGATCTTCCGATCCACGAGACCGGGCATTTGTTGTTCCGACCGTTTGGCGAATTCATGATGGTCGCCGGCGGTTCGCTGTTTCAGGTCATTGTGCCGCTGATCTTTTTCGGTTATTTCGTCTGGAATGAAAAGCCGTTCTCCGCATCGATCGTTCTTTTTTGGGTCGGACAAAGCCTGATCAACGTTTTTATCTACGCCGACGACGCGGTCCGGATGCAGCTCGTGCTGACCAGCGGAATAACGGGCAGCGAGGGCAGTTTTCATGATTGGAACTACATGCTCACGACGCTTGGCCTGATCAAATCAACACCGGCAGTTGCGGGACTCATCCGGGTTTTGGGAACATTGACCATGATCGCCGCGATCGTCGGCTCGGTTTACTATTCCGTTTTTTCGGTCGACGAAGGACGTTCGTTTGACCGCGACTAGCAGTTGGATGGTCGGGAGACGAACGTTGGACCATCGACTCCGAACTCGAGACCAACCACTAAGTATGCGTTTTACACTCATCACCGGGGCGTCCGGAGGCATCGGCGAAGCGTTTGCGCGCCGCCTGGCAAAAGAGAAACACGATCTGGTGCTCGTTGCCCGGTCGGAGGAGAAGCTTCACCGACTTACCGACGAGCTGATGCTCGAGCACGAGATCACCGCGCATTATGTGGTTCTCGATCTGACATCGGATGACGCGGATCGCAAGCTGTTCGAAGAAACCGAGAGGCTTGGTTACCAGATCGACTGGTTGATCAACAACGCGGGATTCGGCTCGATGGGCGATTTTTCGAAACTCGATCTCGACCGCGAGCTGAACATGATCGAACTGAACATATCGGCGCTCGTCGGGATAACGCACCGGTACCTTCAGGGAATGCGCGCGCGGCGAAACGGCGTGATCATCAATCTATCGTCGGCGGCGAGCTTTCAGGCGATCCCGTATTTTGCGACGTACGCGGCAACGAAGGCGTTCGTGACTTCGTTCAGTCAGGCGATCGCGGAAGAGAACCGGACATATGGAATCAAGATCCTCGCGCTTTGCCCCGGAGCGACCGATACGGACTTTTTTACAAACGCCGGTATTGACGAGCCGATGATGGTAAAAGGGACGCAGACAACGGAAGAGGTTGTCGAGACCGCCCTGAATGCGATCAAGAAGGGCAGGCCGCTCGTCGTTTCAGGTTTTTCAAATTACATCGGATCGATCCTCGGAACCGTTGTTCCCGACCGCATCATCTCGAGGGTCATCGGAAAAGCGTTACGGGAGAAATACGGCTCGGACGATACCGGGGCGACGTCTTGAATCTTGAAATATTGATTCATTCTTGAATTTTGATTACTGAATTTCCGTAAGATGAAAGTAACCGTACTCGGCAGCGGTTCGACAGGCAACGCGGTGCTCATCAGCACCGAAAATACCCGCGTGCTCGTCGATGCGGGAATGAGCGCGAAGCAGATCCTGGAGAGGTTCAGCGCGGTCGGTGAGGATCCGGCAGACCTTGACGCTGTTCTTATCACGCACGAGCACAGCGACCATGCCGGCGGGCTGCGCGTCCTGATGAAATCGGTTAACTGCCCGGTCTTTGTGTCTGGGGAAACCGAAGAAGCGTTCTACGCAACGCGCCGCGGCTTCCGGAACGGCGACAGCGAAGGCGCGAAACGCCGTGACGCGCTGCGCAACCGGACCGAACGAATCGAGTCGAGCCGCGAATTCAGGATCGGCGACATCGATTTTGAACCCTTCAGTGTTCCGCACGACGCGGCCGACAACTTTGGTTTCGTCGCGAAGAAAGACGGTGTCCGGATCGCTACGCTCATGGACTTCGGATATATTACCGCCCTGATCAAGGAAAGACTTCGCGGTTGCGACGCGATCGTCATCGAATCGAACCACAGCCGCGATATGCTGAAGACTTGCTCCGTTTACACTTGGGAGCTGAAACAGCGGATCGCCTCACGCAACGGCCATCTCTCAAACGAGGATCTTTCCGACTGGCTGCAGAACGAATACGACGGCGGCGCTTCGGAAATCGTTCTGGCGCACCTTTCGCAACGCGCCAACGAACCGCATCTTGCCCGTCTGATGGCCGAAAGCGCGCTTCAGATGCGGCCCGGCCTGTTCCGCTCGGACACCAAGATCACCGTTTCATATCATCATCGCCCGACGGATTGGATCGCTTTTTGATTCGGGATTTCGGATACCCGGAAGTCCGGTCTGTAACTCCGCCAAAAGGCTGCGGACGTCACGCTCATCCGTCCCGTTGCCAGAGTACGCATCAGCTTCTTGGCGGGAAAACCCGATGCTGAATTTCGAGTCGAGGTGTTCACGCAAAGACGCCAGGGCGCAATGATCCAAGACCGCTTGGCTAATTCGTCGATCGGGTTGAATTGCGATTCACTCCCTCAGGATTTCGGCGCGGGTCCAAAGTGCCGGTTCACCGCATCAATGAGATCGTCGGCAAGTTCGTCTGAACCGTTCCGCACACCTTCGAATTCTGCGCGGCGAGCGCCGATCCCGGCGGAAGTCAGGACGATTGCGTCTGCCGAGGCGACGGCGTCGATTTCCGCCCGAACTTCTTCAACGTCGAAGTTATCGACAATGAACCCGCGCGTCGTTCCGGCAAGGCAGCCCGTCTCAAGCGATGGCGTGAAGACCCGACCGCCCTTGATCCAAAAGATGTTCGCGCACGCTCCCGCCGTCACTTCGCCCCGCTCGTTCAGTCGAATCGCTTCGTCGAACCCGTTGTTCCGTGCATCGGCGAGCACCAGAAGATTCTCGAGGTAATTGCAGGACTTGATCCCGGCGAGCGGCGAACTTGAGTTGACATTGAATTGCGAGCGCCCTATCCGCAGTGAAACCGGCAGGCTACGCCGCGGTCCGACCACGATCCCGACCGCGGTTTCGCGTTCCGACGAGCCTGGCCAGATACCGGCGGCGGAGTTCTCATAGAGCGTAATGCGGGCCCGACCGTCGGACAAAGACGATTCGGCCAATCTTGATCTGAGGGCGGCGAGCAGGGCTTCATTGCCGGGCATCGAGATTCCGGTCGCGTTCGCGTTTGCCTGCAGGCGGGCGACATGTCGGTCCCAAAACAACGGTTCTCCGCGGACGATCGCGATCGTCGTGAAGATCCCGCAGCCGTACAGTGCGGCATTCGAGGAGCACGATATTTCGGAAACCTGCTTCATGAAATCGGTGTCCCGCCGGGTACTTTGGATTGAATCTGGAACCTCGGAGCGAGGAAGTGATCTAGCTGACAGCTCTTTGAACTTCGCGCTCAGCGACCGGGAATGTCAGTCGGAAGGATGTGCCGGACCCGACTTCGCTATGCGCCTCGATCGTACCGGAGTGTTCCTGAACGATGCCGTAAGTCACCGCCAGCCCCAGACCGGTACCGCTCCCAACGCTCTTTGTAGTGAAGAACGGATCATAGATCTTCTTCAGGTTCTCGGGTGCGATCCCATCGCCAGTGTCGGTAACGGTAATAACGACGTCACCTTCTTCCGTTGAACCGGTTTCGAGCGTGATGCTTCCGCCGTCGAACATCGCGTCACGGGCATTCAAGACGAGATTGGTGAAGACCTGCTGGAGCTTGCCCGCATTTCCGAAGATCGCCGGCAAGCCGTCGGCATATTGGCGGAAGATCTCAATCTTCGACTTCCTCATCTGCGGCTCGAGCAGTTGAAGCGTGTCGTCAAGCAGCTTGTTGACCGCAAGTTCGGTAAAGTCCGCCGAACCGCCCGTGCGCGAGAAGTTGAGCAAATTGCTGGCGATGTTCGATGCACGTTCGGTTTGTTTCTGAACCTTTTTGAGAAGCGCATGCTTCGGATCAGTGTCGGGAATCATGCCCAAAAGCATCTGCGTGTAACTCGAGACTCCGGTCAGCGGCGTGTTGACCTCATGGGCGACACCAGCCGCTAGGAGTCCGATCGAGGATAGTTTTTCGCTTTGCTGGAGCGTTTCTTCGAGTTTGACGCGGGATGTGACGTTCTCGAAAACGACGATTCCGCCTGACTGGCTTGAGGATACCGACCGGAGCGGCGCCACGGCGACGTTGAGGATCAGCGATTTCCCGGTCGCGGACGTCGTGTGCATCTTGTACGCGTGGCGGATCTCGGTCAAATGCCAACGCGAGCTACCAAGGATGTTCTCGAGGTTCATGACGAACCCTTCGTCGAAAATGTCCTCAACCCGCTTTCCGACCGCCTCTTCGCGCTTGAGCGACAGCATCTCTTCAAACGTTGAATTGCACCTCGTGATCCGCCCCGCTTCGTCAACCGCCAGCAGCCCGACGTTCACGGATTCGACAATCGATTCATTGAATTCCTTCAAGAGCGCGAGCTCTTCGGCGCGTTTCTCCTGCTCCTGATAGAGAAGTGAATTCTCGATCGCGACGGCGACATAGCCGGAAACGGTCTGCAGGATGTCGATGTCTTCCGAGGAAAGCAACGAACCGTCCGACGCGCGTCCCAATCCGATCACGGCGATCATCTTCCCGCGCGCGACGCACGGTACGAAATAATGAAGTTCTTGTCTGACCAAACCGCCGTTATGACCGTTCGCGGCACCTGTCTCAATCTCGATCAGGTCGAGCTCGTCGGCCCGGACAACGCCTTTTTTTGCGCTTTTCTGGCGGATCATCTGCCTGAAATCGCCCGGAACGCGATACTCGCCCAGACCGATCGACTTCGCGAGCCTGTAATGTCCCGTCGACTCGTCGTCCTCAATAAAGACAGCGACCTTTTCGACATCGAGAACCTGCCGGAGACGCTCCGTCAGCGCATTGAGGAGAGGTTCGAGCGCGGTCGTCGCCGACAACGTCCGTCCGAAGTCAAGAAGTCCGCGGCGCAGATCGTAGCGCTCACCGTAGAAAAAGCGGTCCGCGCGCTCCTGAAGGAAGTTCTTGAGCGGCTCGCTGAGCATCACGATCCCGGCCATCGCGAGGACCGCGATAAGCGCGCGTAACGAGATCTCAGTCGTCGAAAGATTATCGCCGACCGCGAGAAAGACGAGTCCGAGCGCCACGGCGCCGATCATCATCGCGATCGCGATCGTCGTCATCGCGTAGACCAGCGTCCGCCGCACGACGACATCGACATCCATCAAACGGTACCGAACGACCGAATGGCCGAAACTGAGCGGTATCAGCGCTAGCGGAAGCGTTCTCAGCGCCGCCGTGTAGGCGTCATCCGGCAGCACGACGATACGTTTGGCGAACTGGAACATTACGATCGGCACGATCGCTGCGATCGTTCCCCACATTGCCCACTTAAGGCGTTGACGGACGAGCGGCTGGCGGTTGACAAAGAAACGCCGGACGAGGACCACCGCGCCGAACGTGGTGCCGAGAATGAAATGATAAAGGTTCAGATCGTCCAGGCCGTTGGTCAGCTGGAACCTCGAATCGAGACTGCCGAACCATGCCGCGAGCGCCGTTTGAGGGAACAACTGCGGAAACACGGAGACGACGATCATTGTCAGCGAAATCAGCGCCGCCGGAACGTAAATTCCGTACGTTCTCCAGCGTCCGTCGCCAAGAAAGACCTCGCTTCGGATCGGATACCGAAGGCAAAAATGAACGAAGAGCGGAACGAAGAAGGCGAACGCGATGTTGTCGATAAGCTTGACCGCAAGGTCAAAGTCTTCGCCGAATCCGATCTGCCGATAAACATGGAACACGAACGCGGCGAGACAGACCGTTGCGAAGTGAAGCACGAACGGTGAGCGACTGCCTTGTTTGAAAAGCACAAAGAGTCCGACGCCGAGCCAGATCAGCCCGACCACACCGATCATGACGACCGATGGGGTCCAACGCGGAATGCTGTCGATGTTCTTGAGATCGGCGTAGTAAAAGTTGTTCGCGAACGTGTAGGAAGGGCGTTGGTAAAAGTAGGTAAGATGGCCTCCGACGCCGACCGTTTCGAGGTACATCTGAACGTCGTTCGGCGATGTGATCTCCTCGGTTTCGTCGCCGTCAAGACCGATTCCGATCAGACGATCGCCGCCCGCGATCCCGGCGCGCGAAGCGGCGTATCCGGGACGGACCGTTTCGGCATAGATCCCGCCGTCAGACCTCATCACCCAGTCGACGCCGTCAACCGGCGGGAGCTTCTGCAGGGCCCTTTGAGAAAGGTTCAGGGCTCCGCCGGCGACGAACAGCACGGTCGCCAACAGCCAGATCAGGCTCCAACTTGTCAGGACTTTTCCCGTCATGTGTGAATGACGCAACAAACCGAACAAAAATTCACGCAATACGCGTTCCAATTGGTCCGAGCGCGGGTCACCGACGATAAACTCGAAAAATCAAGTCCTTCGCTGCAGCAACTTACGCAGCCATTGAATTTTGATACAGTTTTTTGCTTCATCATCCAAGATTTTGGAGACAAAAAAATCCAAAGTCCGTAACGCCGACTTTGGATTTCCATACCCGTTTCACGAGTCGTCAGAATCTGACCATGATTCCACCGCTCACGACGCGTTTTTGTGAAGCTAGTCGGAGGCTTCCTTCCTCGCCCAGGACTCCGGTCGGAAGATCAAAAAGGTTGCGGGCATCGATGACCGCTTCCGCACGAATCGGCAGACCCAACGTCGGCAACGATTGAGTGACCACAACGCTCAATCCCGGATCATAGATCATCATCCGGCCTTGAAACGGGTCGATCGCGAAGACCGTCGCCTGAGACGACAGCCGATAGATCGTTCTTACCTGGGTTCCGCTGCGGAGCGCGGCGTCGAACTGTCCGAAGAACGTCTGGAAGAACGCGTCGTCAAACGCCTCCGCCGGGGTCGTCAGTGCCTTCCGGGACAGTTTCTGGCCGTTTCCGAACGCGTATCCGGCCGACGTGCTGAAAAGCCCGTTCAATCGCCGCGAATAAACGACGCGCACTCCCTGCGCGCGGCCCTGCTGGTTCGCGATTAGGTTGTTTATCTCGCCGCCGGCAAATTCGAACGGAACGTTCACCAATCCGACGCCCTTGCTGTTTGTCAGATCAAAGAAGACGTTCGCTTCTATCGTTGAACTCGGGTCGAGGATCCGCTCGACGCCGAACTCGAATCGACTGCTCTTGTTAAGTTTAGGCTTGTTGTTTTCGACAAAAACGTCCGTCATGGACGTCGGTTCGCGGAACAGTACGGTCGTACCCTCAAGTTCGATCGCGCGGGCCCACGAAGATTCTTCGGATTGCGTGGTGAACGCCGAACGCAGTCTGGTTCGCGAGTTGATGTCGTACTGAAGGCCAAGCCGCGGGCTGATCGAGAAGTCGTCTCCGGCTCCGATGAACCGCGAGTAGTCGAGGCCGACCACCACGATGACGCCGTTCTTCACGCGCCATTCGTCGGTCGCCTGCAACGACAGTTGTCCGATCGGTTTCTCGCTTTTCCCGATCTCGACCGAGCCGAGTTTGGCGATGCTCGCGTTGACGCGGACCTGATGCGATTCGTTCGGACGGAGCGTGTATCGGACTTCAAAGCGCTGCGGCGAACGAGCCCCGGTCGTTGTCTGACCGGCGAGGACAACCTCAGAATTCTCGTTTAGCGGAACCAGTGTCGCAAAATTTACGCCGCCGAACATTTCGCCGTCCCGATTCGCGGAAAAAGCCTCGACGGCTGTCTGCGGTTTGAGCGCTTTGTCCGGCTCCTCTTCGGCAAGCTCATCGGACTGTTCCGGAACCGGTGAGTCGCCCTCGGTATTCTGGTAGATGGAATTTCTTATCGCCGACGCACGGATGCTCCATTTCGAAGAATTTCGGTCGAGCCGTTTCTCGGGAAGCGTGTTTCCGCTCCCTGCCCGTTCGAGCTTGAACCCGTAGTACGATTCACCCGATCGGTTCACCTCGACATCCGAAAGAACCGTTGGATTGAAACCTTCCGCAACTGCCAGAAGCTTGTATGTTCCGGGAACGACACGAGCAAGAAAATTGCCGTTTGCGGCCGATCGAACCTGCTTTACAAGGCGCGCGGATTCAACGCTCGTGATCAATACGTAAGCATTGGCAATAGGATTCCCAAGCTGGTCTTTGACGATGCCTTTGATCGTTCCGAGTCCGCCGGCGCGACGAGACGTTGCACCCGCACTGTCTACCATGACGAAAAAGGCCGCAAACGCGAAGACTGCGACGAGCAACTTTCTGAACTCCGTTTTAGGGGCAGCGGACAATCTCATCAAAATCTCTTCCGTCAAACACGACCGAACGTCAGCTTGAGCTTGGGGTGGCGACTCTCCTTCGCGGCCGTCGAATCAAAGCGACCATTCCGAACAACAACATATTTTCTGCGGTAATGGCAAATGTGTCAAGCATTCGGCCTTTTTTGGACAAAGGCTATGATGCGATGTTGCTTGACAAAGTTTGCTCATCGTCTAGAATTGAAACTTGCTTTGAACGCTCGTGCGGAGACATGGCTGAGCGGCTGAAAGCGGCGGTTTGCTAAACCGTTAAGGGTCAAAAGCCCTTCACAGGTTCGAATCCTGTTGTCTCCGCCACATCGATTTTGGATTGGTGATTTTGGATTTTGAATTTGTCGGCTATCAAACATGCCGTTTGATAGCTTTTCGTGTTTTTGAGGACGGATGCTGACGGTTGAACATGTAAGGGAGCTTGCGCTCGCATTTGACGAAGCGGTCGAATTGCCGCATTTTCATCTGACTTCGTTCCGGATAGGGAAGAAGATCTTTGCGACCATGGACGTGGAAAAGCGGCTTGTGATGATCGCTTTGACCCCGGTCGAACAGTCGCTTTTCGTTGATGGAGACGTGATCAGGCCGGTTCCGGGCGGTTGGGGACTGAAGGGTTCGACGCATTTTGAGATCGATCGCGTGAGGCAAGACGTTTTCGAGCACGCCTTGCGGATCGCGTATCGCGCCAAGGCGCCGAAAGCCCTGGCGCGGAAATACGAAGACTGATGTATACCCCGAAGTTTTTTGCAGCGAATGAGCGCGAAGAATGCATACGGTTCATGAAGGCGTTCAATTTCGCGACGCTCGTGACCGCGTCGGACGGCCTTCCCACGGCGACGCACCTGCCTTTCATCGTCGAAGACCGCGACGATCAGATCGTTCTGGTCGCACACATGGCGCGGGCGAATTCGCAGTGGCGCGATCTTGCGTACGGCCCGGCACTGGTGATCTTCAGCGGACCGCATGCGTATGTGACGCCCCGGCTTTACGGCGAGCCGCAAAACTTTCCGACCTGGAATTATGCGGCCGTTCACGCTTACGGCCGCGCGGCGACAATAGAATCGCCCGAAGAGAATCTCGCGCTTATCACCCGCATGGTTGAAGCGTTCGATCCCGACTATTTCGTTGGCAACTGGCGATCGATCGACGAAGAATACAAGTTGAGCCGCGCCCGCGCAGTGGTCGGTTTTGAACTGGTCGTCGATGAACTTCAGGGCAAGAAAAAAATGAATCAGAACAAATCCGCGGATGATGCGCGCCGGGTGATCGACGCATTTTCGGCGGGCGACGCGAACGAGCGTCAGGTCGCCGACCTGATGAGAGAGATCTATGATCAGAGTTAGATTTGCACCGTCACCGACGGGATATTTGCACATTGGATCGGCGCGCACCGCGTTGTTCAACTATCTTTACGCCAGGCATGTCGGCGGAAAGTTTCTGTTGCGGATCGAGGATACCGACATCGCACGCTCGACCGAGGAATCGACCCGTTCGATTCTCGAAGGCCTCGCGTGGCTCGGATTCGCGCCCGACGAAGAGATCGTCTATCAATCGGAGAATGCGCCGAAGCATCGCGCGGCCGCGGCGAGATTGCTCGACGAAGGAAAGGCGTACCGCGATTTTACGCCGAAGATCGAAACGGGCGACAAGTCGATCAAGGAAGCGATCGTCGAACGCGCCCGCGCCAATCAAGGCGTCAAGAATCTTCGGGACAATGAATATCGCGATCTCCCGAAAGCGGAATCGGACGCGCGTGCGGCGGCTGGCGAGCCGTTTGCGATCCGGCTGAAGGTCCCGATGGACGGCACAACAAGCTTCACCGACGCGGTTTACGGTCCGCTCGATCGGAATTATGACGAGATCGAGGATCTGGTTCTCCTCCGTTCGGACGGTCATCCGCTTTACAACCTTGCGGTCGTCTGCGACGACATCGAAATGGGGATCACCGATGTAATTCGCGGTCAGGACCATTTGACGAACACGCATAAGCAGATCCTGATCTATGAAGCGCTCGGAGCGGCTCCGCCGCGATTCGCGCACCTGCCGCTGATCCTTGCTCCCGGCGGCAAAAAGCTTTCGAAACGGATCCACGGCGAGATCGTTTCGATGACGACCTATCGTGACGCCGGCTTTTTGGCGGCTGCGTTTCGCAATTTTCTTGCGCTGCTCGGTTGGTCCGCCGGTGAGGAACGCGAGATCTACTCGATGGAAGAACTGATCGAAAAGTTCTCGCTCGACCGGATCCATCAGTCGAACGCGACCTTCAACTTCGACTCGAACAACCCGCGGCGTTGGACCGACGACAAGGCGATCTGGATGAACGCGGAGTACATCCGCACGATGCCGCTCGGGGAGTTGCTGCCGTTCGTTAAGGACGAGCTGAAGTCCGCGAAGCTTTGGCGCGACGAATACGAAGACGACGAAAAGACCTGGTTCGAAACGACGATCGATATCATTCGCGAGCGGTTCTTCACGCTCAAGGACTTTTCGATGCAGGGCCGCGCGTATTTCAGCGAGGACTTCGATTTTGACCAGGCGGCGCTCGACAAGAATCTGAAGAAGTTTCCGGATCTCCGAACATGGCTTCCGGAGCTTGGCGAACGTCTGGAATCGCTCAACGAATGGACGCATGATCCGATCTACAATCTCGTCGCGGCCTTTGCTGAGGAAAACGGAACCAAACTCGGAGTCATCATGAACGGGGCGCGCGCGGTGCTTTCCGGGGTTGCCGTCGGACCGTCAATGATCGCCGTTTTCGAGATTCTCGGAAAGGAACGTTCGATCATGCGCCTCAAGAGTCAGGTTGCGTGGAATTTGTAGGATTTTGAATTCACCAAGATTCGGCTTGTCCGATCGGATCGACTGATTCGACCGGACAAGCCGGAGTTGTCTAAGTAATCGGCCCCGGCGATGGGTCCGGATTGAACCCAGATTACGCATTGGAAGAAAAGTTCTGCCCGCGAATCTGCGCCAATGAACGCGAATCAGGCAGAGCAAGACCGTTGGAACCAGTTGAATCTTGCAGCAATTTTATTCGCG
>JAKQII010000115.1 GCA_029557535.1 Acidobacteriota bacterium | reverse complement strand
GTCGCCGTCATAATCGCCCGGCACCGGCAAATCGCCCGAGGTTCCGAACGGGACTGAGTAATACGAATTGTCCTCGCTTCGTTGAACGTACCAAACTCCGGTCGAGGGCCGAAAAACAGCGATGTCCGCCTTCCCGTCGCCCGTGTAGTCGCCGGGCACGGTTTTGTCGGTTGATACGCCGAAGGTATAGACCCTGACCTGAGAATCTGACGATTGCAAACGCCACCAAGTCCCGTTTGAAGGACGAAAGATCGCGATGTCCGCGCGACCGTCACCGTCGTAATCCGCCGCAACCGGCCGATCCTCAGCAGAGCCGAATCCGATGATCGATACGCCTGAGCCACCGCTGTTCTGAATGAACCATGTTCCCGTCGACGGCCTGAAGACCGCCGCATCCGCCTTGCCGTCACCGTCAAAATCCGCGGGAACCGGAATATCTCCAACGGCACCAAAAGGAAATGAATAGTATGTGTCGTCCTCGGAACGTTGAACGAACCAGGTTCCGGAAGACGGTCGAAAGACAACGATGTCCGCTTTTCCGTCACCGGTGAAGTCAGCGGGCGCGATCGAATCGGACGAAACACCGAAAGTATAAACTCGGATCGAGCTGTCCGAAGATCGCGAATACCACCAGCGACCGTCCGCGGGACGGAAGATACCTATATCCGTTCGGCCGTCACCGTCGAAATCATACGGGGCCAAGCCTCCAGCCCCGAGATCTCCGATAATTCTCGTGACGCCGAACAGACTTCCTGCGTCGCCCACGATCACCGCCCTTTCGCGCGAATCGAGGGCCATCTGCCAAGAGTTGTCGTTGGAGACGACAAAATCAGTCGTAACCTTTCCGCCGGTGCCGTACGAGCTGTCGAGTGACCCATTCGTGTTGTAACGAACGATGGAGAAGTCGTTTTGGGACTGCTGATCGTGGCTCGTGCCGGCCACAAGGATCTTGCCGTCCGATTGAATTCTCATCGACGAGGCCGTGTCCGCTCCGGAGCCAAAGGAGGTCGTAACCTTGCCGTCGCCGTCGAAGGTCGTGTCGGGAAAACCATTCGTGTCGAGGCGAATCGTCGCGAAGTCGTTGTCAGAGCCGTTGAACGTGTAGCCGGCTGCCAGTATCTTGCCGTCGGGTTGGATCGAAAGAGCGTTCGCCCGATCCTCACCCGAGCCGAAGTTCGCGGTAACGATTCCGTCGCCGGCAAACGTCGCGTCAGGAGATCCGTTCACGCTGTATCGAATAACGACGAAATCGGTATTGCCGACCGAAGTGCTGGATCCTGCAATGACGATCTTGCCATCCGTTTGAATCGCGACTGCCGCGGCGCCGCTGTTCGAGCCGACCGGCGTGGTGACGATCCCGTCGGTGCCGAACGATGAATCAGGCGTGCCGACAGAAGTGAGCCGGACGAGCGCTACGCTCGAATTCCAGTTGCCGGCAATGACGATCTTGCCGTCCGCTTGGATCGCAACCGCGTTCGGGTTGATGGTATTCAGGAAGGTCGCGATCCCGTCACCGTCGAACGACGAGTCGAAAGCGCCGTTCACGTTCAGCCTCGCTACGAATGCTGATCCTCCGGAATCACCCGTCGTCACGATCTTGCCGTCTGGCTGAATGACAATGCCATTCGCGCTGGCCGCGTTGGTTGCGACAACCGCTACCCCGTTCGTGGCGAATGAGGTATCGAGCGTACCGTTTGAATTGTAACGAACGACAGTTGCGCCGAGAACGCTGGCTCCGGCGACGACGATCTTGCCATCGGTTTGAACCGCGACGGCTTTGGCGATTGCGTCGAGGTTGCCGAAATCGTCTCTTCGAATTCCGTCGCCGTCAAACGTCGTATCGAGCGCGCCACTCGTCAAGTAACGCGCCATACCGAAATCGTTTGAAAGCGACGGAATCAGCCCGGCAACGCCGATCGCCGCTCCTTGAAACGACATCGCGTTGATGACAGTTGAACCGGGGAAAGTCGCTAAGCCATCGCCGTCGAACGTCGTGTCGCC
>JAKQII010000114.1 GCA_029557535.1 Acidobacteriota bacterium | reverse complement strand
GGCGACACGCTAACGATCGAGGTCGTCGCGCTCAGGATCGGATCCAAGGTCCAGAAGATGCGCGGCGAGACGCGCGTCGACGGTCAGATCACGGCGGAAGCCGAGATCATGTGCGTTCTCGGTGACCGCCCTGCCGAATAGAAGAATATGCAGCAAACATATGAAGTGACTTACCGCCAGATGGTCTTGATCGGGATCGGGGTCGGTTTTGCTCTGGGCTTGATTCCGCTCGCGCTCGGACTCTATCGGGGGTAAAGGAAGTTGGCGATCATCGGCTTCGCCGCGTCGATTGTTGCCGGTGCCGCTTGGAGTCTGTTCTCGCTGATCGTCGTGATTGTTTTTGTCTGGCTCATTTTGAGGAAACCTTCCGCGCGCGTCGCGGAGGGTGCCTCGGCGGCTGCGTCGGCAAGCGTATCGGACGAAGAGACCGCGTCAGCCGATGCCGACATCGACGTCCCGTAACAAGAAATGCCTGCCTTGATTCACCCTACGGCCATCATTGCCGACGGCGCCGTTATCGGCGAAGACTGTCACATCGGGCCCTTTTGCACGATCGGAGCCGAGGTGACCCTCGGAAGCGGAGTTCATCTCGAATCACATGTCGTGATCGACGGAATGACGTCGATCGGCGATGAAACACGCGCGTTTCCGTTCGTTTCCATCGGCCATGCGCCACAGGATCTCAAATACAAAGGCGAACCGACGGCAACCCGGATAGGCAAGCGCAACCACATCCGCGAGTTCGTAACCATCCACCGCGGGACGGCGGGCGGCGGCGGTCTCACTCAGGTCGGCGACGATAACCTGCTGATGGCCCAGGTGCATGTGGCGCACGACTGCACGATCGGGAACGAGGTCATCATGGCGAACGCAGCGACGCTCGCCGGCCACGTCGAGATCGCCGACCGGGCGAACGTCGGCGCCTATTCCGGCGTGCATCAGTTTTGCCGCGTCGGACGCGAAGCATTCGTCGGCGGTTATTCGGTGGTCGTCAAGGACGCGCTGCCGTTCGCTATTTCGCAGGGCAACCACGCCAAGTGCTACGGGATGAACCGGATCGGAATGAAGCGCCGCGGATATTCGAAAGAAACCATCGAGAAACTTCACCGCGCTTATCATCTGTTGTTGTCTTCCAAACTTAACACCACGCAGGCAGTTGAACGTATCCGGGATGAGATCACGGATTGCGCCGAAGTCGATTACCTCGTTGAGTTCATCGAAACGTCGACGCGCGGGGTCGTGAAATGATCGTCAGCGATCAATAAATGCCCGCATCCAAAGCTCAAGATTGAGCAATTGGAAGACCTGAAGGTTGTAGTCCTCGCGGCCTGAATGATTGAGGTCGATAAGGCGCCGGACTTCGTCCGAATCAAAAAGTCCCCGTCGCTTTATCGTCTCCTTGGACAGCAGATCATCGATCATCGGGCGCAACGACGTTCGCACCCACGACCTGACCGGCGCCGAGAATCCCGCTTTCTTTCGCCAAATCACGTCCTTCGGAAGCAGCGCCTCAGCCGCCTTCTTGAGAACATACTTTCGCTTGATTCCTTTTATTTTGAGATTTGACGGCAACCGCTCGGCGAGCGTTACGAGGTCGTGATTGAGAAACGGGACGCGGACCTCGAGGTTGGCCGCCATCGATGTCTTGTCCGTCGTGTCGAGATTCAGCGCCGGCATGAAGGTCTTGAAATCGACGTAAAGCAACCGGTTGAGCGGCGACCACGACCGAGACCTCTCGAAGTACCCTCGATGGTATCGAAAAGCGTCGAACCCGGACATCGACGGTGCCAGTTCTCTCGAATAGATCCGTCTCTTCATTTCGTCCGTGAAATACGTGCCGAATCCGAGGTAGCGATCTTCAAAATCCATGCCGGCACTGCGCGCAAATTTCTTCGCGTTTCTCAGCGGAGCCGTCAGTTTTCCCTTGACGCCGCCGTAGAGCGCGGAATCGATCGCCCGCATCAGTGGTCTTCGGATCATCGACGGAATCAAGTCCGTCGCGCCCGAGAGCTTCATCGCCATCTGCCGCGGATAACCGGCAAAAACCTCGTCGCCGCCCATTCCCGAGAGCATTACTTTCTGCGTTTCGCGGGATTGTTTCGAGATCAGATATGACGGGATCGCCATGTCGATAACCGGCGCGTCCATGTGCCAGACGAGTTTCGGCAGAAGGTCGGTGACATCGGCCGTGAGCAAGGTCTCATGGTAATCCACGGGGAGCAGCTTGGCGACGTACCGCGACCATTCGACGTCGTCCGGGATGATGTCAAACTCGAGATCGTCCGCCGAGATCCCTGTCGTGTATGTCGAAACGCGTTTCGCATGTTTCGACATCAGCGCGACGATCGACGACGAATCGACGCCGCCTGAAAGGAACGCGCCGAGCGGAACGTCCGAGACCATTTCCATCTCGACCGCTCGGTCGAGCGTCTCAAGAACGCGATCGCACCAACGCTTTTCATTTGTATCCGCCTCTTCGAATGAAAAGTCGAGGTCCCACCATTCGCGGACGGTCGTTCGACCGTTTTTCCAAACAAGAAAATGCCCCGGCGGTAGTTGTTTGATCCCTGCAAACAGTGTATGCGGCGGTACCGTCCAAAGGAATGTCAGGAATTGATGAAGACCTTCGCGATCGAGTTCAGGCCGGATCAATCCCGACGCGAGAATCGCCTTGATTTCCGAGGCAAAAACGATACCGCCTTCAATCTCGGCGTAATATACCGGTTTGATCCCGGCGCGGTCGCGTACGAGCGTCAGCGTCCTTTCGCGGTCGTCCCAAACGGCGAAGGCGAACATCCCGTTGAGGTCCGTCAGACATTCGGTTCCGCGTTCGCGAAGGCTCTCGATCAAGACCTCAGTGTCCGACTCGGTCCGAAATGAGTGTCCGCGCGATTCCATGCGTGAGCGTAGATCGCGGAAGTTGTATAGTTCGCCGTTGTACGTCATCGCCAAACGCCCGTCGGCCGACGAGAACGGCTGATGGCCGCCCTCAGAGGTATCGATGATGGAGAGCCGTTTGTGTCCGAGGCACGCCCGCAGCCCGTCGCCAAAAGGTTCGGAGACAAAAACGCCCGCGTCGTCAAAGCCGCGGTGCTCGATCGATTTGAGCATCGGGCCGATCGACTTTTCAGGGTTGTTCGTGATCAGTCCGGCAATTCCGCACATCCTTTAGAAAGTAAAAAGGAAAAAGTGAAAAAGGGGAAATGGGAAAAGGGGAAAAGGGGGAAAGGGGAAATGGGAAAAGGGGAAAAGGGGAAAAGGGGAAAAGGGGAAAAGGGGAAAGGGAAAAGGGGAAAAGTGAAAAAGGGGAAAAGGGGAAAGGGAAAAGGGGAAAAGTGAAAAAGGGGAAAGGCTAAAAGGTTAAGAGTGAAAACGGGGAAAAGTGAAAAGGATATCGATCTCCTGCACTTTCCCCCTTTTCCCCTTTTTCACTTTTCCCCTTTTCCCTTTTTATCGGCTCAAACTTTCTTCAGTTTCCACTTCCCTCGGCTGAAAAGCAGCGCGGAAACGACCGCGAGCGCCGAAAATGCGATCATGATCGCCCAGAAGACGCCCTGCGGACCAAGATCGAAGACGTACGCGAGGACGTAAGCCAACGGGATCTCGAACAGCCAGAAGAGACAAAGGTTGATGTACGTCGGTGTCCAGGTATCTCCGGCGCCGTTGAATGCCGATTCGAGCACCATCCCGAATCCGTAGAACAGAAATCCGTACGAAACGATCCGCAAACACGACACAGCGTAGCCGGTGATCTCCGGATCCTGCGTGAAGATCTTGACGATCGGAACAGCGAGAAACACGAAGACCAATCCGATCGCCCCGTAAATCACGGCGTTCACGATCGAGGCAGTCCAAACCGATCGTTCGGCCCTTCCCGGCTTACCTGCACCGAGGTTCTGCCCAACGAGCGTCGCCGCCGCATTGCTCAAACCGAGCGCCGGTAAAAGCGCGAAAACTATCACGCGCAAGCCGATGACGTATCCCGCGATTGCGACGCTGCCGAAACCCGCGACGACCCTTACCAGGACGCTCCAACTCGCGGTGCCGATCAGAAACTGGAAAACTGCGGTGGCCGACAGCTTCACGATCCTCACCAGCAGTTCCGGGTCAAGCTTCCAATGATCGCGATGAATCTCGAATCGCTTTTCGCCGCGAAACAGAAACCAGAGCGCGTAAAGCACGCCGGCGCTTCGTCCGAGCGTCGTTCCGACGGCCGCACCGGTGACTCCCAATTGCGGGAAAAATGCGACGCCGAATATGAAGCACGGCGCAAGGATTATGTTCAGGACATTTGCGAACCAAAGCACGCGCATCGCGATTGCCGCATCGCCGGCGCCGCGAAAGATCGCGTTGAGCAGGAAGATAAACACGACGGCGGCGTTGCAGCCGAGCATGATCCGCATGAACGTTACGCCGGCTTCGATCACCTGCGGCTCAGCGCCGAGTATCCTTAAAATCGCCGGGGCGAGAATGATCCCGGGAATGCTCATCGCGATCGAGACGATGACGCCGAGATAAAGGACATGCGTCGCCGTCTTGGCCGCGCCGTCGAGATCCTTTTCGCCGATCCGACGAGCAACGGTTGCAGTCGCGCCGATCGCGAGTCCGAAAGCAACGGCGTAAACGAGCGCCATCATCGATTCCGTCAAACCGACGACCGCGACCGCGTCGGCTCCCAAATGTGCCACGAAAAAGATATCGAAGAGCGCAAAGAGACTCTCCGCGAACATCTCGATGATCATCGGGACACTGAGAATGAATATCGCGACGCCGATCGAGCCCTTCGTGAAGTCACGGGTCGAACCGACGAATGCCTCACGCACAACGGCCCAAAAAGCGTTGTTCTCCGTTTCCGAAACGGAGTTCACCGAATCAAGTTGCATAAAAAACCTATCTGGTCGTTTGTATTACGATTGAGCTGAAGAAAATTCTCGGCCTTTTTTGAGATCGGCCAAAAATATTGTCGATGCGAGATTTAGCGGACAATGATTTTCATAATGAGGCGGAGTTTAGCAAACGGAAAACGCGCGGTCAAACCACGGCACAAAAAATGACCGCTTCGAAAAGCGGCCATTCGGTTTCAAGTTGAAAAAAAGCTATTTCAGGACAGTTACCTTAATGTTGCGGCGTCCGAACCGGGTTGCTTCGGAACAGCTCGGAACCCAGATATCCAGGATCCGTCCCCGCACTGCGCTACCGGTATCGGCGACGACGTACGTTCCGCTGTAAGATCCGGCGCTCACCGAGATCTTCGTGCCGAGAGGCAATACCCGCCTGTCGGCTGCCACGATTCCTCGTCTCACCGAAGATCCGCTTGCCGTTCTTCCTTTAAGGCAATATGCCGTTGCCTTGAAAGACTGTCCTTCAAATACCTTTTTGTTGCCGTCTCTGGCGTCCTTAATTACTTCCGTTGAAAAGTTGTTCGACTGATCGTCCGTCACTTCAAAATTCTGTTGATAAAAATTTGATTTTTCTTGATCTACCTGTTTATTATCTTTCTGCGATTCAATCGCTATTGTAACGGCTTCGGCTGTAGGTTGATACAAGAACAGACTTCCTGCAATCAACGCAATCAAGCCGAGGAGCACGCTTCCTCTAGCTGTATTTTTCATTATTTCAAATGCTCCTTTTTCAATTTTCTGACTTTTCAGAAGTCGCGCCTCAAGCTCGTTAAATGCTTGAATCGAACTGAAAATCTCGACTGTGACCCCTGAAAATGCAGAAAGGAACTGTTGCGAATCATAGGTCGCAAGGGAGTTCCTCACTGAAAACGTAGTTAATGCTAACATCCTTAAACAGCCGCTGTCCACCCCTGATCCAAGCGACGGGCTCCGATTGGCGCTTTTGGTATACTGTAAGTGTCGTGCTGACAATAATTGCGAAAGAGTGTAAAAAGTCGCTCCAAAGGGGAATTTTCGGTATTTCCGGAGGTTGAATGAATATGAATGAACGTCGAAACGGGTCGAGATTCGTGATCTCGTTTCCCGTTCGGATCAAGTGGAAGGATGACACGGGCCGGGAGGTCGTCGAGGAAGGCTTGACTGAGAACGTCGGCCCGCATGGCACTCTTGTCTTCCTACCGCGTTTGCTTCCGACGGTTGGTAGCAAGGTCAATCTGACTGTTACCGAGAATGCCGATGACGAAGTCTCGGTAACCGCCCAGGTTATCCGTCTCGAACGCAACGCCGCGCATCCGCAAGCGGCGTTTCAACTGACGGATTCCCTGCGTCTCTGGAAGAAGAAGGTTTGGGAACACGCTGCCGAGATCGTTGCGAACCAGGCTCCGGACGAAACTGACGAATGGTAGACGCGATTCGGATTTGGAATTCTGGAGTTCGGATCGAGCAGACTCCCGGCCCCAAATCCGAATTCCGAAATCCAAACAATTTATGCGTATTTTAGTACTTGGCGCCGGGCGCATGGGCCTTGGCGCAGTTTTCGACCTGGCGCGCAATTCCGCGGATGTTGAGAGCATCACGGTCGCGGATGCGGACGGCTCGAAGGCTGAATGGGTCGCGGCCATCATTGGTTCGGACAAGGTCGTCCCGGTCACGCTCGACGTCTCCAACGGCGCCGCCGCAATGAAATTGATCGGCGAGCACGACTCCACTATTTCGTGCGTCAACTACTGGTACAACGCCGAACTGTCGCGGGCCGCGATCGAAACCGGCCGCAACTTCTGCGATCTTGGCGGCAACAACTATATCGTCGACGAACAGCTTGCGATGGATGACGCGGCGCGGGCAGCCGGAGTCAACATAATTCCGGACTGCGGGCTCGCGCCGGGAATGGTTTCGATCCTCGCGATGCACGGCGCACAGCGGTTCGACAAGATCCGCGAGATCCACATTCGCGTCGGCGGACTGCCGCAAGATCCGAAACCGCCGCTGAATTATCAACTTGTCTTCTCGGTCGAAGGCCTCATCAACGAATACATCGAAGTCGCGCGCGTCATCCGCGGCGGCAAACTCACCGAAGTCGAGTCGATGACCGAGATCGAGTCGCTGACTTTCGACGGATTCCCGGCGCTCGAGGCGTTCCAGACCTCGGGCGGGACTTCGACGCTTCCCGACACTTTCTTGGGCGGAATCGACGAACTCGATTACAAGACGATCCGTTACGCCGGCCATTGCGAGAAATTCAAGACGATGATCGATCTCGGACTCTGCTCAAGCGACGAAGTTGAGATCGACGGAACGGCGGTCCGGCCCAGACGCTTGTTCGGCGAACTATTGACCCGAAATCTGCCGGCCGACAAACCCGATTACGTCCTCGTGCGACTCGATTTCGCCGGCGTCGTGAACGGTCGGGAACACAAACTCCGATACGACATCGTCGACAAATTCGATCCGGCGACAAAAATGAGCGCAATGATGCGCACGACCGCGTTTCCGGCTTCGATCATTGCCCAGATGATGGCGAAGGGCGACGTCCTCAAGCGCGGCGCGACGCCGCAGGAGAAGGCGATCGAGCCGGTCGCATTCGTCGCGGAGCTTGCGCGTCGCGACATCATCATCAAAGAAAGCTCGGATTTCTAAGTCACTTTTGCCAATTCAAAAAGGCCCGCCGATTCCGACGGGCCTTCAAACCATTGGGGCAATTCAGATTCGCATTACCAGATCAGACGCGGGTTCGTCTTCTTCTGGAGCAGTTTGCGCAGCTTGAGACGCGCCTTGTGGAGCTGCGATTTCGAGGTTCCGACCGAGCATCCGAGGATACGCGCGACTTCTTCGTGCTCGTAACCCTCGACGTCGTGCAACACGAAGACGCTCTTGTAACCGTCCGGAAGCTGCGCGATCGCGTGCTCGAGAGCGATCTTGTCGACGATCGGCATCTTGCGGTGATTCTCGGTTCCGTTCACGATCTGAACCGGCGTTTCGCCTTCATCTGTCGTCTTCTCGAACTTCACCGTCCGCTTGCGGAAGTGCATCAAGACCTGGTTCACGGTCATCCGGTGCAGCCAGGTCGTAAACGCCGAGTCGCCACGGAAACTTCCGATCTTGCGGTAAAGCTGGATGAACACGTCCTGCGTCAGATCTTCCGCCTCCGACGGACTCTGGAGCATTCGAAGGCAAATCGAATAGACCCGGCGATGATGGCGCTGATAAAGCTCTTCAAAGGCCATCATGTCGCCCATCGCGGCCGACTTCGCAAGCTCGATGTCGCTTGCTTTTCCGACGTTTTCGATAGTTGCTGTTTCGACAATCTCGAACTCATCGACATCAGTCGCAGCCAACCCACCAAGTACCGAAAGCTCTAATGTTTCTGTTGTAGCCATCTCAATTCCCCCCGCCGACATGAATTCAATTGGCGTGCCAAAGCGGGTTAGTGTCGTAAATTCGGGCAAAATGTGGAGAAAAAAGCCGTAATGTGCGTTTTTTTCGGACATACTATGGACAAACCGGCGCATCCAATCCCAGTCTCGCAAACCAAAACGTGTAGCTTTTGAGCCAGATGGTATACGATTTCGCCATACAGGCTCTCTTACCGATTCGCGCCGGGCGTGCTAGTATCGAATTCGCGGCGGTGTCACGAGATGTTGATTAAGACCTATTTTCCCCTGATTTTGTCCTTTCTGCTCTTCGTTTCGTTTGCGTCTGCCCAGACGGCGATCCGGGTTGTCGACGAAGAGGAATTTCCCGAACTGCTGAGGCATCTTCCTGATTGGGAGTCGGTACTGCCGACTGCCGTTCTCGCGCGTACTCGGGACCGGCTTCGGATTGCCGTCGGCGAGCGCGAAGTGCTCGATCTGATCGAATTCGCCGGCGGCACCGAGGCAGTGACAGCGAACTACGACGGGGTCGGACGACTTCTGATAGTTGAGTATCCGACACCGCAGGCGAGCGTCGACGCGGACACCGCATTTCTCGAACGGCTCTCTTCGCGCCCGAGCGATCCGCCGACGGTCTACCGCCGGATCGGCAATTACAACGCATTCGTATTCGACGCAAAGGATCCCCAGGCCGCGGCGGCGCTTCTCGATCAGGTCAAGTATGAGAAGACCGTTCAATGGCTCGGCGAAGATCCGAACTATATGAAGAAGGCCGAACGCTACCTTGCGACCTCGACGGCGGACGTTATCATCTCGACCGCGCTCCTGATCGTGATCAGCGTCGTGTTTGTTCTGGTGACCGGGGGGATCAGCGGCTACGTTTTTTTCCGTATCCGCGAACAGCGCCGGGCCGCCATGCCCGCATATTCGGATGCCGGCGGAATGACGCGGCTCAATCTTGACGATCTGACGTCGCCGATCGACTACGACCGAATGCTCGGTGACTGACGCCGAATCAGAAAATCATTGCCAACAACCGATGATTTGGATTATAAAAGTTCTGACAAACCGAATCGGACGCTTTCACATGGTTTGCCTATCCAAAACCAGTAGTTATGAATTTAACGGACGTGATCGACGAGTTGCGTGGACTGAACGAAGACGTGCCGGAGCCGTTCAGGCTGCCAACGGTCGACGAGGTCAGCGCAGCGGAAAAACGCCTCAACGTAACGTTTCACAGCGACTACCGCCGATATCTTCTCGAAGCCAGCGATGTTAATTTCGGTTCCCTCGAACCGGCCATCGTTACTCCTGACTGCGATTATCTCGACCTTGTCGAGATCGCCGAATACGCGTGGGACGAGATGGAGATCCCGCTCAGTGTTCTTCCGTTCTGCGAAGACAACGGCGATTACTATTGCATGAACCGCAACGGCGAGGTCGAACTCTGGTCGGGAGGCGAAACATCCGGCAAGTGGGGCAACCTCGCGACGTGGATCAAGGAAGTCTGGATCGACGGCGAGAGCTAATCACGCCGCGGTCGCGGCCATCCAATCCGGCGTCATTCCCAAGCCATTGAGCGTTCCCAGAACGCGCTGCGGTTCCCCAAGGTCGCTCCACGCAATGTCGCCGACCCGCATTACGTAGAGTTCTTCCGGACATTTCTCGAGAACCTCCGTCGAGAAGTTCGACTCATTGATCCACACGTAGACCGAACGCATCGCAGTTTTTTCCTGCGCCGCACTTTTAGATTTGAGCGCGGCGGCGAAGAGTCGGAAGAGGTCCGGCAACGAACGACGGATCATCGACAGGATCGTCGAAACTTTACCGACCATTACAAAGCTGTTCCACAAACATCCGCGCATCATCAGCTCGCGCGCCGTCTTCGGCGTCGGCTTCTCCCAGAATCGCCGGACGCGCGTCACCGAACCAGAAAGCGGCCCGAACAGGGATTCATGCGGTTCGATCCAGCCGTATGACGTCTCTGCGGAGTCGGGTTCGATCCCGAGCAGGACGAGCGAAGCCGGGT
Organism: Acidobacteriota bacterium; assembly: GCA_029557535.1. GTDB lineage: Bacteria > Acidobacteriota > Blastocatellia > Pyrinomonadales > Pyrinomonadaceae > JAFDVJ01. The sequence continues at coordinate 24,674 of JAKQII010000114.1, read as the reverse complement.
TGATCTCGGCGGCGGCGAATGCCTTCTCAACATTCGTCATGAACGCATGGTCGTTTGAAAAATAGTGATCCGACGGAAATAGCGCGATGGTTGCGTCGGGATGCTCGCGAGCGACTTGAAGCAGACTGTAAAGTATCGCCGGAGTTGTACCTTTGTTCTCAGGCTGAATGCTAAGACGCGATTGCGGCGTGTCGGCCAGAATGGAGCGGAAGTAACGCTCGTGCCGCGCGTTGAGGCTGAAATATGTGTTCTCGGCGGCAACGCCGCGCGCGACACGTCGGCGTGTTACGTCCAGCAGTGTTTCGCCGTCAAGAAGCGGACAGAACTGTTTGGGGCGCTCGTCGCCGGTGATGACGCGGGTCAGCGACCTCAGTCTCGATCCGTCGCCGCCCGCAAGGATGACGGCGCATCGCGGGGCGCCGCTCATGCCGCCATGGGTAATTTCGTTAGCTGCTTTCATGCTTCACTCCTTGGTCGAAAGTTGCATTGAGTGAAGCCGGATTCGCAAATGATTTATTCCAACGGGCGAACTTACAGCCGCCAGGTGCGGATAAACTCCGGCAGGTTCGGCAGCAGGTCGGTGATCGCGTGAACGGCGATCAGCAAATAGATATTGCGCGTTCGGATCCAAAGGATACCGAACATCAACGATACGAGCGAGATCGTCGCGATCGTGTACGTGACCGCTTCCCAAGCCATCGGTGCGGTACCGAGACCGTCGACCGTGCCGGCCTGTCGCAAGATCATTCCCGGCGCGTGCGAAACCGCAAAGACGATCGCCGTTACGACCAGTCCGGCTATCTCCGACCGGAAGAATCCGGCGACGCGGGACTGAAGGAACGACCGGTAGAAGAATTCCTCGACAACTCCTACCTCAAGACACAGCGCGGCAAAACAGAGCGGCAGCGAGAGCGCGATCTCGAATCCCGAAAATTCACCCTTTCTGATCGGTGCGGCGCCGTTTCCGATGAAATACTGCAGTGCGGTGAGCAGCACGCCGAGGACGATCAGAGCGGGTAGATGCGAGCGGACCAGCGCCGTCAGCGCTTCGCGGCGAAATCCGAAGTCACGAAGCGTGTAGCCGAAAATGCGCGAGAAAATAAGATACGGAATGACTACAAAAACCAGCAATTTCTTGACGGTCGCCAAAATGAATTGCGCCTTCGGGCTCGCCGCCATCACGGCGGGCACGAGGCTGTCGATCGCCGAAACGCCGTAAACAAGATAGATGAAGACAACGGCCACGTAGGCCGCGACCACGATCATCTCTCGTGTTCCGGGCGTGCAGCTGAAATCAAGCCTTCGGGCACGCCATGTCAGCAACCATGCGACGCCCGGAAAGAATATGCCGAAGATGATCAAGGCGAAGATCGCCTCCTCCGGCGAATAGACGGGACTGCGGAGAAGAGCGGCGACGCTCGCCGCGTAGACCACGAATGCGGCAATGATCCAACTGATCGTTCTCAGGTTCATAGCTCAATGAAACGCAATTGCATGGATCAGTGTTCCGACGAAATTATTCCCGGTTTGATTGGATCACGCCATGGAAGTGCGCCGTGCAGTGAGATAAGTCTGGAGCAGGACAAGGACCGCAAGTCCGAACAACAAAAGGAACATACCCGATCGGAGACTGTCGAATTTGGTCGAAACGAGTCCGACCAACCAGGTCGTGCACGCCGCGCCCAGCGTCCCGCAGACGAAGAAGGGCGTTGCCCGACGCGAAGCCGTCGGTCCGAACGTCTTCGTGAATCGCGACATGTTTGTCGGGAAGATCGAAGATGTTCCGAATCCGGCGATCGCGGCCGCGATGCCGAGCGTGGCGACGGTTGACGACCAGAGCAAAAGCACGACGCCGGTCATCGTCAGCGCCAGACTCACCAGGATCATCCGATTGTCGTTGAGGAACCGAAAGAAGACGGGCGCGACGCCGCGGCCGACGACGAAGAAGATGAAGTAGATGAGGATCGGCGGAAACAGGCCGGTAGCAATCGGATCGAGCCTTTGGGTGTACGTTTTCAGCCAGCCGCCCATCGCGCTCTCGAAACCGACGTGGATGAAATTGAAGGCTGCAATGATCCATGCGACGGTAGTTGTCCAGATCGGTAGCAATCCGCCGTCATCGTCCTCCGCGACCGCCATCGGCTTCTTCTCGATCCCTGACGGCGAAAGGGCTAAAGCGACCGCGATCAGCGCGAGCATACCCGACAAAAGCCCGGTCGGGACGAGGATGTCGGTTCCGCGGCCGAGAAGATCGACGAACGGCTGGCTGACGATCGCCCCGAAGCCCCAGAAGAAGTTAAGTACGTTGAGCGACGCGGTCGTGCTTTCCGGCGATAGTTCGAGAACGAGCATGTTGATCGCAGGCAGCGTCAGTCCGATGCCGAGACCGTTGACGACGAATCCGAGAAGACAGACCTCATAGCTGCCGAGGTTCAGCAGGAGGACGCCGATCGCCATCAGCGCGCACCCGATGTAGCTCGCGGCGAGAAATCGGCCTCTGTTCCCGAACCAGTTCGTCAGAAATGTCCCGGTCAGCGATCCGGCAAACTGAGCGGGAAAGAAGTTCGCGGTAAGTTCGTCGTTGAGTGCGAATTTCGTCGAGAGTACGGGCAGAACCTGCCCGATCAGGACGGTCGAGATTCCCGAAACGAAGAATCCCGCGTGAAGCAGAAGCTTGAGGAATGAAACCTGTCGGGAACGGTCTTGCGGCATGATCTTCGAAACGTCGAAAACGGATTATCCGATGTTGTTCGACAAAAATGCAAAACCCGATCAGCCGTCGCCGGTGAAGGTTCCTCGAATGTACGAATGATAAGTCGGATCGGCGAGCAGCGACGCACGCAGTTCGCCGATCCAAAAGTCGCCGGCGTCCCCGCCCGAACGAATGTCATCGACGATCATCCGGCCAAGATAAGGCATCCCGAGCGGATCCATCCGGCTCGTCCGGAATCCTGAATTCCGGTAATAGTAGCCTTGGGCAATGTAGGCGACGACCTCGTTGTCGATCCAGGGGATCGTCGTCCGTGCCAGGTCAAACGCCGCCTGCACCGCCTCGTGAACGATCAGCCCGGCAAAATCGCGCGATCCGGTATTGTTCGTGCCGACATAGAGCGTGTTCGCGGCGTCCGAACCCTCAGCTCTCGCGCTGTATTTCGCCCAACCGTCGCCGACCCCGCCGGACTGAACGGTTATCGTCCCGTCTTCGATCGCCTGCGCGACCTGCCCAAGCATCGCACCGTTGACGGTGATCGCGCTTCCGGACGCTCCGGTTATCGAAAAGCTGATCCTTTGGGCGTCGCTGCTGCGGAGTATCAGCATCACCCGTTCCCGAAGTCCCATCGATCTCCTCCTTACTTTTTCCCGATCGCGAATACCTTGATCAGTGCAAATCCCGCAACGAATCCGCCGATGTGCGCCGCGTATGCGACTCCGCCGCCGCCGGACGACGACAGGTAGCCGAGGACGACCTGCATTCCGATCCAAAGACCGAGCGCGACCCACGCCGGAACCGTCTGAACCATGAACCGGACGATAATGACCCGCACCCGATTCGTCGGAAAGAGAAGCACGTAGCCGCCGAGAACGCCCGAGATCGCGCCCGATGCACCGAGCATCGGGATCACCGATCCGGTGTCCATCAGAATCTGTCCAAAAGCGGCGGCGAGTCCGCAGATCAGATAAAAGACCGCAAACCGGATATGACCTATCCGGTTCTCGATGTTATCGCCGAAGATCCACAGGAAGAGCATGTTCCCAAGAATATGGCCGATGTCGCCGTGCATGAACATCGAGCTGAGGAAGTTGAAATAGACGGGGAGCGGTGTCGCGTACTGCGGAATCTTTCCGACTTGACCGAGCCCGTCGGTGATCAACTGATATCCGACCAGATCGGTGCCGGTCGTGATCTCCTTCGGAACAAGAGAAAAGGCGTAGGTAAATGCCTCGTTGCCACCCAGTCCCTGTAGAAGTACGAAGACCAGCACGTTGAGGGCGATGATCACGTAGTTGACGTACGGCGTGATGTGTATTTCCGAGTTGTCGTCGCCGATTGGGAACATAGATAGCTGCGAACTAACGAAGAAAATACCACGCCGCCGGGTAAAACCGTGCCGAATGCGCCGTCAAAGGTCAGCGACTCGAACGGACTTCTTGTGATTGTTCGGCCACTTCAACCAGACCGTTTGCTAATGTCGGGGCCTGTGTCCGGTCTTCTTGGTTTTCGTTATTCCTGCCGCCCCGACTGCTTCCTGCCTGCTGCACGACGTGCCAGGCTTCGTGTGCCGCCAACGGCGGCGGCGTCTGGCCGGGAGCGAAATAGATATCGTTCCCTTTGGTAAACGAACGCACGCCGAGATGGACTGCTTCGTTGCCCTCATGGACACGGACGTTTGAGAGATCCGTCTGAAATTTAGACTCCAAAGAGTGCCGCAAGGCCCCTGAAATAGGAGTTCCGCATGTTGACGGCGTGTTCATTTTCGGCATCGTCATGACATTCCCCATTTCCATACACCTCCTTCGGTAATGATAGTAACGATTTGCGGGAGTTTTTTACTATTTTCTCACAGAAATCACCGGCAGTCCCTTCTCGTTGTACATACGGTTGAACTCGGCAACGTCTTTCGACTTGATCTCGTTGAAGATCGCGAGCTGGGCGTCGATCCGGCGCGCGAGATCATCGTAAACCACGTACGCCTGATTCGTCGGCGCGTAATCGGCGCCGTCGACCGAAGAATTCAGGGCGGCCAGCTTGTTGTTCAGCCTGATCGGGAAGTTCAGCGCGTCCTGCGACGACTTGATCTTCGTCTGGATCAGCTCTTCCTCAACCGCCGTCAGTTTCTTGGCGATCGCGGCGGCCTTGTCCTTGAGTTCTTTCTGATCCGCCTTCAGCCGTCCTGAAAGCTCATCAAGCTGTTTTCGGATGTCGCGGATCTCAAGGATCGATTCATGCGTCTGCGTCAGCTTGTCGCGTCCGCGGATCATGAAATCGTACTGCTTTTGAAATTCCGCCTGCGTGGTTGCAAGACGCGGATCGGCCTTGATCGTCAGCGGCTGGGCCGTGTACTGATTGCCGTCGACACTAAGTCTTGCCGTGTAGTTTCCCGGAACGACCTTCGGGCCGTTGAGACTTCCGCCCCACATGATCAATCCCGGAAGCCCGGTCGCGTTCGGCGTGCGAAGGTTCCACGCGAACTTGTTCAGCCCGATCTCCATCGGAAGCTGTGGTTCGCCGAACGATGGCGGTCCGGACGGCGCTCCGTCGCGGGAAACGCGCGTGACGATCTTGCGAACCGAATTTCCCTTATCGTCGACGATCTCGAGCGTGATGTCCTTTTTGGGCTTTTCGCGAAGGTAGTAGCTGAATACCGCCCCGTTCGGCGGATTGGCTCCGATCGGAACTCCCGGCGGGATCGGGAAGCCGCCGAATCCGGCAGTCCTGTAAGCCGTCTCGGGTTTGAAAAGATGGACGGTACTTTCCTCAAGTTCCTCGATCTGTTTCAGCAGCGAGAGATCGTCGAGGACGTAAAAGGAACGCCCCTGCGTGGCCACGATCAGATCGTTGTCGCGTTTCTGGATCGCGAGATCGGTGATCGGAACCGCGGGCATGTTCAGGCGAAGCGACTTCCAGGTCGCGCCGCTGTCGGCCGAATAATAGACTCCGGTTTCGGTCCCCGCATACAGGAATTTTGTGTTCGGGTCTTCGCGGATCACGCGCGTGAACGCGCCGTCGGGGATGCCGTTGACGATCTTTTTCCACGTCTCGCCGTAATCATCGGTCCGGTAAAGATAAGGACGGTAGTCGTCGAGCTTGTATGCGGTCGCCGCGATGAAAGCCGTGGCGTCGTTGAAACTTGAGGCCTCGATCGAATTGATCTGAATCCATTCCGGCAGGCCCTTCGGGGTCACGTTTTTCCACGTTTTGCCGTCGTCCTTCGTAAGCTGCACGAGACCGTCGTCGGTTCCGGCCCAAATGACTCCCTTTACGATCGGCGATTCGGCGACAGTGAAGATCGTGTCGTAGTACTCGACGCTCGTGTTGTCTTTCGAGATCGGACCGCCGGTAGGACCTTGCTTCGATTTGTCGTCGCGGGTCAAATCGGGCGAGATCGCCTCCCAGCTTTGACCCTCGTCGAACGATCGGAAAAGGACGTTCGCAGCTGCATAAAGCGCATACTTGCCGTCGCGTTCGTGCGGCGAAAAGAGGATCGGGAAATTCCACTGAAACCTGTACTTCATGCCTTCAGCGCCCGAACCCATCGGGTTTTCGGGATAAACATCGACCTCGCGCATCTGTTTCGTGCGGTGATCGTAGCGCGTGAGAAGTCCGTCGTAGCTGCCGGCGAAAATGATGTCGGAGTTCTTCGGGTGCGGCGCGATCCAGCCGGATTCGCCGCCGCCGACATCGTACCAGTGTGTTTCGCTGATGCCGCGGTCTGCCGTTCGTGAAGGTATCTTGACGGTCGAATTGTCCTGTTGGGCGCCGTAGATGTTGTACGGGAATTCGTTATCGAGCGCGACGCGGTAGAACTGAGCCGTCGGTTGATCCTGTTCGGACCACGACTTGCCGCCGTCAAACGTGACGTTCGCTCCGCCGTCGTTGCCCTCGATCATTCGGCTCGGATCGTTTGGGGCGATCCAAAGATCGTGATTGTCTCCGTGCGGTGTTCCGACGTTCGTGAACGTGCGTCCGCCGTCGATCGACTTGTGAAACTGCACGTTCAGGACATAAACGGTATCGGCCGACACCGGATCGGCATAGACGCGGAAGTAATACCAAGGCCGTTGCGTCAACCGCGGGTCATTGTTCACGCGCTGCCAGGTTTCACCGCCATTGTCCGAGCGGAAAAGCCCGCCGTCGGCCGCTTCGACCATCGCCCAAAGGCGATTTGTGTCGACCGGCGAAACGGTGATCCCGATCTTTCCGATGACGCCGTTCGGGAGTCCCTTGTTCTTCGTGATCTCCGTCCAGTTTTCGCCGCCGTCGGTGGATTTGAACAATCCGCTTCCGGGTCCGCCCGAATCGAATCCCCACGGAGTCCGGCGGATCTGCCAGAATGACGCATAAACGACGTTCGGATTCGAAGGGTCGAGAATGATGTCGTTGGCGCCGGTATCGCGGTTGCGGAAAAGCACCTTCTTCCAAGTTTTTCCGCCGTCGGTCGTCTTGAAAACGCCGCGCTCGTCGTTGCCCGCCCAAAGGTGTCCGATCGCGGCGACGTAAGCGATGTCGGGATTCTTCGGATGGATTCGGATCCGTCCGATCTGCCGCGTGTCGCCGAGTCCGATGAACTTCCAGGTCTTTCCGGCGTCATCCGAGCGATAAACTCCATCGCCGTGAGAGACGTTGCCGCGGACGGTTTCCTCGCCCATACCGACGTAGACGACGTTTGGATCCGACATTGAAACGTCGATCGCGCCGACCGATCCGGTCTTGAGGTAGTCGTCTGCGACCGGCAGCCATGTCCGCCCGCCGTCCGTCGTTTTCCAGACGCCGCCGCCGGTCGCGCCGAAATAGAAGACGTTCGGCTGGCTTGCGACGCCCGCGACGGCACCGACGCGTCCGCCGCGGTACGGGCCGATCATCCGGTACTTGAGACCCTTCGCCAGATCGGCCTTCCACTGTGCGGGAGCGTGAGGAGCGGCGAACGCGAGGACCAATAAAAGCGCGAGGATCGCAAACGGACCTCTGCCGAAAACAAAGACTTTGAATTTCATGTCGGATCTTCCTTGAAACCGGAATTTGATGCGCGAACCGCCCCGATAATTACGGGCCGAGCGACGCGGAAACCTTGAATACCCTGAAATTTACCCCAAACGGGATCGAAACGCAATAAAATGGCGCGGATCAAAGACCGCGCCATATCGATCAGCGATAGCCGCCCGGCTACCTTCCGCCAAGAAGCTTCACACCCTCACTCCGGGCAACGTATGTCGCCGCCGTGATGTCGCCGGCGACGTTCAGCGTCGTGCGGCACATGTCGAGAATTCGATCGACGCCGAGAATGATCGCGATCAGCGCCGGGTTGATGCCGATCATCGCCAGGATCCCGATGATGAACGGGATCGAACCGGACGGGACACCGGCGGTTCCGATGCCGCCGAGGATCGCCAGATATACGACCATCAACTGCTGAGCGAGTGTCAGTTCAACGCCCGCGAGTTGTGCCAGAAACAGAACCGTGACGCCCTCGTATAGTGCCGTTCCGTTCTGATTCGCCGTCGCTCCGACGGTCAGTACGAAGCTGTTGATCTCTTTGGGAACTCCGAGGTTCTCTTCACTGACGCGAAGCGCCGTCGGAAGCGTCGCGTTCGACGAGGAAGTCGAGAACGCCGTCACGATGACCGTCTTTATGCGGCTGAAGAACTCGATCGGATTCATCCGGGAGAGCAACGCCACCGACAGCGAGTAAACGCCGAACATATGGATCGAAAGCGCTACGAGAACGGTCGCAACGAACCATCCGAGCGCCCCAAGAAGTTCGACCCCGAACCTCGCAACGTTGGTAAAGATCAAGCACGCGACGGCGTATGGCGCGAGCTTCATCACCATATCAATGATCTTCGAGGTAATACGGAAAAGAGAATCCATGACCCCGACGAACGGCGCGGAGATAGTTCCCGGCAAAAGGGTGATCGCGATTCCAACGATCAGTGCGAAGAACATCAGGTGAAGCATGTTCGGATTCTCGCCGCCGATCGAGCCAAAAAGGTTTTTCGGAACGATGGTCTTGACGACCTGCATCAACGCGGTTTCGCTCTTCGCTGCCTCGGCAAGTTTCTTCTGGTCCTCAACCCGCTTCTCGGCATCCCCTCCGAACTGCGTCTTCATCTGCTCGGCGATGTCGGGTGCGATGCGCTTGCCGGGCTGGATGGTGTTGGCGAGCGTCAGTCCGATGACGACCGAGATCGCTGAGATAATGACGCAGTAGCCGAATGATTTCAGCCCGATCCGACCGAGCTTGCGAATGTCACCGATCCCGGCGACGCCGACGATCAACGACGAGAACACTAACGGAACAACGATCATCAGCAGCAAATTGAGGAACAACTGTCCGATCGGTTCCGTGAAATTCTTAATGAACCAAACCAGATTCTCGTTCGTGCCCCCGACTATGTAGTTGACGATTACGCCACCGCCGGCACCGACGACCAAGCCGAGGAGAATCTTGGTATGAAGCGCCATCCCCTTCGGCTTGTCGCGGGTGTGGTCATCGAGGTCGGTCCTCAATTCCTGCTCGTATGCGTACTCGTTGTTCTCAGTCTTTTTTTCACTCATCGTATCGATTAATCGGTCTGCTTGCTTTGATGAATCGGAATCGAAGCCGGGCAGCTAGGTTCATTCGATGCGCTGCGACACATACCGACGCTGGGGTACTTCAGGACCAGAACGCCCTCGATTCTTCGGGATAGCGATGCCGCCACCCAGGGCACACGCATGCACGGTACGGGAATTGCGGACGGACGGTCCGCAACATCTTTCAGATCATTCAACCGCAAAGCGAACCAACGCTCGATCATCTCCGACCGGGTCAATCGGAATGCTCCTCACAATGCCGCCGTACGGAATACGTGACCGCGATTGACTTGTCAGGTCGAAATTTGGCATCGATTTCTACTAGGTCGGTTGGCTTCGAACCAAAAGATAGCACAGAACTTTGAAAATTGCCCGACCGCTTCAGATGCGCGGCGATTGTGTTCGATCGCCCGGAGTCGGATAATTTAAGCAGAGTGAAACAAATAGTTCGGAGGTGATCGGAAAATGTCAGATACATTCAAAATCTTGATCGCGTACGACGGATCGAATTTTGCGGACGCCGCGCTCGACGATCTGCGGTCCGCCGGATTGCCTCAGACTGTCGAGGCGCTTGTCTTAAGTGTTGCCGAAGTCTGGCTCCCGCCCCAGAAGAACGGCGAACCCCCGGTTTTCGTCGTTCCCGAACTCAAGGCGCATTACGAAGAGAACCTCGAGGTATTCGCGGCGGCCCGCGATTTGGCGGAAGCGGCCGCCAGACGTGTGGGGACGATGTTCCCGAACTGGACGATAACGGCCGAAGCGACTTACGGTTCGGCCGCGTGGGAGATCCTCTTTCGAGCGGAAGACTTCAAGCCGGATCTCATCGTCGTCGGCGCCCAGGGCGTCGTTGGATTGAAGGAGTTGTTGATCGGAAGCGTCGCGCAGAAGATCGTGACTGAGGCGCCGTGCTCGGTCCGGGTCGCGCGCGGAAGGGTCGAGGTCGAACCGTCGCCGGCAAGATTGATCGTCGGTTACGACGGTACCGCGGGCGCGGACCGTGCCGTGGCGTCGATCGCGGAACGGCAGTGGGCGCCGGGTACCGAGGTCCGGGTCGTTTTGGTTCAGGACACCGCCTTGATCCGGAAATCATTCGAGATCGAAGATGAGCACGTCGAACGGATTGGCCGGTCGGTTGCCGACCGACTTGAAGGGGCCGGCCTTAAGGCATCGCTCGCAATCGTTGAGGGAAATCCGAAGAGCCTGATCGTCGGGGAAGCGAAAACCTTCGGCGCTGACGCGATCTTCCTCGGCGCAACGCGGTTCGACGATGTGCTTACGAAATATCTTCTTGGCAGCGTCGCGTCGGCGATCGTCACCCGGGCGCATTGTTCGGTTGAGATCGTGAGGGGGAAACGCGGACAGGATTTCAAAATTCCATGATTCCAGCGCTTCGATTCGAAATTCAAGATTCAAGGTTCGAGACGTGCCTTCGCAGCTTCATTGTTTTTCATGCCCCGGCGTGGAGCGCCAGGAATGTTGGAATCATGGAATTTGGAATCCTGGAATCTGGATTCCCAGATCCCAAATCCGCAATCCGCAATGGAAGGGCCGCCTGAAGGCGGAACTCCAATCTAGGCTGCTCGTTCGATTCCGTATCGCTCGATCTTCAGGTAGAGTCCGCGGCGGGTAAGTCCGAGTTCGCGGGCGACGCGGGATATGTTCCAGTCGTGCCGACGCAACGCATCCTGTATCATCTGAGTTTCGAGTTCCGAAACGGCTTCTTCAAGAGTCGATCCCTGCTTCCCAACGCTGTAACCGCCGAATCCGCCGACCGACGAGATCGTCCGTACGTTTTCAAGACCGTCGAGCGGCGCGATCGGTGTGGCGCTGCGCTTGAGTTCGGCCGAAAGGCTGTTCGGAGTTATCACGTCGCCGTCCTCGGCCCGCGCGACGATGCGCTGAATCTCGTTGCATAGCTGCCGGACGTTTCCTTCCCATTCACACACCATCAGGAGATCTATCGTCTGCGGCGTGATCGTGATTCCGCGCTTTCCGAAACGGGACGAATAATGGTTGATGTAATAGTTGATGATCGGCGGGATTTCCGTTCTCCGCTCCCGAAGCGGCGGTACGCGCAGCCGGATGACATTAAGCCGATAATACAAGTCCTCGCGGAAACTGCCGTCGGCGACCTTTTGCTCAAGCAGCATGTTCGTTGCCGCGATGACGCGCACATCGACCTTGATCGGGGTCTTTTCGCCGATCGGCTGAACCTCACCTTCCTGCAGGAATCTGAGAAGTTTCGGTTGGACGTCGAGCGGGAGATCTCCGACCTCGTCAAGGAAAAGCGTGCCGCCATGGGCCGCGCGGATCATGCCGGGCGAGTCGCTGACAGCGCCCGTAAAGGCGCCTTTACGGTATCCGAAGAGATGACCTTCCGCCAGTTCCTTCGGTACGGCCGTACAATTGAATGGAATGAAGACGCGGTCCTTGCGGTTCGATATCGCGTGGATCGCGCGCGACACGAGTTCCTTGCCGGTTCCCGATTCGCCGGTGACGAGCACCGTTACGTCCGACGATCTTATCTTGTAAACCTCTTCGACAAGCGCGGTCATCGCCGGCGACGAATGGATGAAGCCCGGCATGAGATTGCTGGAAATGTACGGGCTCGCCTCGGTGTCGACCTGCTTGTAGCGGTCTTTGTCTCGCAGAGCGCAGACATCCATTCCGAGCGAAACAACGCGCAGCAGCGGCTCGATCGAACCTCCGTCGTTGAGAACGGCGCCCGAACGCGGAAAGAGCAACAGCATCGCCGGCGGGGCGTTCGGAGCCTTTAGATCGAAGACTGCCATGTTCTTCGTCTTTGCGAAATCTTCGAGTTTGCCCTTCAGAATCGCCTGCTGCAGGTTGTCGACGAGTTCCGCCGCCTCCTGTGGCGTGAAATCCTGCGAAATGAATGGAAACAGGCGGCGTCCCTCACCGGTTTCGGTGACGATGATACGTCGCGCTTTCCCTTCCTGGCGAAGCACCGCAACCAATTCGCGGAAAAGCAGTTCGCGCGACGCAGTCGCCTCGGCAAGCCGGAGCATGAGCAATTGCGAGCCCGCGCTGACGCCGGGTTTTTTGGTGGGTTCGCCGGCGCTTTTGAGCTTCGCGATCAGCCTTTCCGAACCTTCATAAAATCCGTCGACGCCCAATTTGCGAAAGACCTCGCTCGCCGATATCAAATGTTTTATGGCCGTTGCGGGATCGGACTCCGATACGGTGCGCCCCAGCAGGAATCGCGTCAAGGCTATGTGATAAAGGTCTTCCGCAGTTTCGAAGATCGTCAGGGCGCGGTTGAAATGATAAGCGGCGGTTTGTTCGTCGCCGTTCTCCAGCGCCGAAAGACCCCGGATCCGCTGGATCGTCCCGAGCACGAAGAAGTCGTTCGTCGGCTCCGCTTCCTCGATCGACTTCAATTCTTCCTCGCACTTTTCGAGATCGCCCAGTTCCAGATGCGCCTCGGCAAGGACAAGCCGCACCATGTAAAGAATATGCTTTTCACCGACGACACGGCAGATCTCGATCGCTCTTTCCGTTGCTTCGATCGCTTTGTCCGGTTGGTTCGCCGCCAGATAACACCGACCCAGGTTGCGCAGTGATTGGATCACGTACCACTCGCGCTTGCGCTCGAGAGCAAAGTCGATGCTGCGCCCGAACATCTCGCACGCTTCCTCGAGCTTCCCGCGGAGCATTTGCAATTCGCCAAGCGAATCGAGGACGCCCGCGACGTGCGCGTGATTGGCTTCGGTCGCGATCTCGAGCGCGACCTTGAGATTCTGTTCGGCCCGCGACCAGTCACCGATCAGCATTAGGTTCATGCCGAGATTGTTGTATGCGATCACCGAATTCAGTCGATGATCCGTCTGGTCGAAGAACTTGATCGATTTTTCGAGACACGCGATCCCGTCCTGCGGACGTCTGAGGAGCCAGTAAACGCCCGAAAGATCGGAATAGATTCGTCCGAGAAGGAACGGCGCGGCACGGTCGCCGATAATCTTGATCGCAAATTCGTAATTCTCAAGCGAGCGCTCGATATTACCTTCCTGATACGACGCGGTCGCGATCAACTGGTAGGCTTCGGCCATCCCGTACCAGTCGCCGTTCTCGCGAAAGTTGTTCAGCGCTTCGGTCGCGTAACCCGCCGAGATCGAATGCTGGTTCAGTTTCCGGTAGACGCGCGACAACGCATTGTAGATAACGCCCAAAACACTTGTCAGTTCGGCGAACTGCGCCTTCTGGAGCGTTTCTTTGAGCAACGTCGCTGCCTTCGGATAGTCGGAATTGTTGCTGTATCCGATCGCGAGTTGAGTGATAACGCGGAGTTGGGTCTCAAGTTGGAGTTTTTGAAGAACTTCTTCGTTCTCGTAGTCACTAATGGCGTCGAGAGCTTCGTTGTAGCGTCCGAGTGTTTCGAGAGTGTATGAAAGGAGTCGGCGCAAGTTCGCAAGGTCGTCCGGGGCGTGCTTATAGTTCTCCAGCGACTCGACGAGGAGTTGCTCAGCCTGTGCCGAGAAGCCGGCTGCAAGCTTTTCTTCGACAGCGCGACCGACTTCCTCGGACTGCTGCCGTGAGATCGACTTTAACTTTTGCGCCTTCATCCTGACTGATGATCCCGTCAGATCCGAATCGAATCCGAATCGGAAAGACTAGTATATCCAACAAATTACGCGGTTTCGTTCAAAAAATGGCCAATCGACACCGGATTTCAGTGAACGGCGCTGTTGCGGGATTATTTTGCTGACGTTGCGATGCAATACCCGACGAATTTACCAGAGATTTCAGGCCTCGTCCAGACAATTCTGTGGTGACAACGAAGGTGGAAAAACTAGACTCGGTGCTGAAAATCTGACAAACTTCGAAAAAGTATGTCAGACGAAAATGCCGAACTGATCCGTCTCGAACGGACGAATGCCCGGGAGCAGGATTGGAAACGGTGGGGGCCTTACTTGTCGGAAAGGGCTTGGGGAACCGTACGCGAAGATTATTCGCCGGACGGTTCGGCCTGGGACTATTTTCCGTTCGATCATTCACATCTGCGTGCTTTTCGATGGAACGAGGACGGCCTCGCCGGCATTTGCGACCGGCGTCAGTATCTCTGTTTCTCGATTGCGTTATGGAACGGACGCGATCCGATCCTGAAGGAACGACTGTTCGGGCTCACGGGTCCGGAAGGCAATCACGGCGAGGACGTGAAAGAGTGCTACTACTATCTCGACAGCACGCCGACGCACTCGTACATGAAATTCCTCTACAAGTATCCACAAGCAGCGTTTCCTTACGCTCAGTTGCGCAATGAAAACAAGCGCCGCGGAAAGTCCGACCCCGAGTACGAACTGATCGACACCGGCGTCTTCGATGAAGACCGGTACTTTGACGTCTTTGTCGAGTACGCGAAGGCCGACTGCGACGATCTCGTCATCCGCGTCACCGCCGTCAACCGCGGCCCCGAAACGGCGACAATTCATATTTTGCCGACGCTCTGGTTCCGCAATCGCTGGTCCTGGTTCGATCATCCGCCGAAACCGCGCCTGTCGGAACTTGGCGGGACCGCCGACTCGATAGCGGGGATCTCCGCACAGTGTGAAAAAGTCGGCGGCTACGCGCTTCTTTGTGAAGATGCGCCGCAACTGCTCTACACCGAGAACGAGACAAACTTCGCGGCACTCTACGGCGGCAAGAACCCGGAGACGTACGCCAAGGACGGGATCGGCCGCTTCGTGACGCGCGGGGACGAAAGCGCGGTGAATCCAGCCCGGACCGGAACCAAAGCGGCGGCGCATTACACCTTTGAGATCGAGAGTGGCGCATCAGAATCGGTCTGGCTGAGACTCACATCCGAAGATCAGGGTCGGCCTTACGCCGACGGCGACGAATTCGCTGCTGAATGCGCAGAGGTTTTGGCGACGCGGATCGAGGAGGCCGACGAGTTTTACCGAGACGTAATCCCCGCGAGCCTGAGCGACGACGAGAGGCTCGTGATGAGACAGTCGCTCGCCGGAATGCTGTGGTCAAAGCAGTTCTACCACTATGTCGTCAGAGAATGGCTCGACGGCGACCCGGCGTATCCGAAGCCGGCGCGATCGCGTCTGAAGGGACGTAACGCAGATTGGACTCATGTCTATAACGAAGACATCATTTCGATGCCGGACAAATGGGAGTATCCGTGGTATGCCGCATGGGACCTGGCGTTTCATGCGATCCCGCTCGCGCTTGTCGATCCGGGATTCGCAAAACGTCAGCTCGTGCTTCTGCTCCGCGAGTGGTACATGCATCCGAACGGCCAGATCCCGGCTTACGAATGGGCGTTCGGCGACGTCAATCCGCCGGTTCACGCGTGGGCGGCGCTCCGCGTTTACCAGATCGAAGCGAAACAGCGCGGTCGCGCCGATCGGGCCTTTCTTGAACGGATATTCCACAAGTTGCTCCTTAATTTCACCTGGTGGGTCAACCGAAAGGACGAAGAGGGCAATAACGTGTTTGAAGGCGGATTTCTCGGACTCGACAACATCGGTGTCTTCGATCGCAGCAAGCCGCTGCCGACTGGCGGTCATATCGAACAATCCGACGGCACGAGCTGGATGGCGATGTTCTGCCTCAACATGATGGCGATCGCGCTCGAGCTCGCCCGCGACGATCGCGTTTACGAAGACGTCGCAACTAAGTTCTTCGAGCATTTCGTTTACATCTCGGACGCGATGAACAACCTCGGCGAAGAGAACACCGAATTGTGGGACGAGCGGGATGGTTTTTATTACGACGTCCTTCATATGCCGAACGGCTACGACCTTCCATTGCGACTGCGATCGATGGTCGGACTCATCCCGTTGTTCGCGGTGGAAACGATCGAAGCCGCGGTTCTTGACGCCTTGCCCGACTTCAAGCGCCGCACCGAGTGGTTCCTCAAGAACCGTCCGGATCTGACCGATCAGATCGCGTGCATGACGGGACCCGGACAGTGCGCGCGATTTCTTCTCGCTCTCGTCAATCCTGAACGCCTGCGCCGCGTCCTGCGCGTGATGCTCTCCGAAAGCGAGTTTTTGTCCGATTTCGGAATTCGCGCTCTTTCGCGTGTTCACCGGAACAATCCGTATTTTCTCGAAGCCGGCGGAACGGAATATCGCGTGGAGTACGAGCCGGCGGAATCGCGCACCGGAATGTTCGGTGGCAATTCAAACTGGCGCGGTCCGATCTGGATGCCGGTCAATTATCTTCTTATCGAGGCGCTGCAGAAGTTCGACTACTTCTACGGCGATGAATTCAAGGTCGAATTTCCGACCGGTTCGGCGCGTAAGCTGACGCTGTGGGAAGTCGCGCAGGAACTCGAGCAGCGTTTGGCGGCGATCTTTCTTCGCAACGAAGAGGGATTCCGGCCCGTCTTCGGTAATTACGAGAAATTCCAGACCGACGATCATTTTCGCGACTATCCCTTGTTTTTCGAGTATTTTCACGGCGACCACGGTTCGGGTGTCGGGGCCAGCCATCAAACCGGCTGGACAGGGCTCATCGCGAAGATCCTGCGTCAGATCGGAGATTATCGGGAGTAGTTTTTATGAAAGCTGTTGCGGTCATTCCGAAGAAAGAGAATAGCGTTCATCTCGTCGAAATGGACAAACCGTCGGCGGGTGATGTGAAAGGCGGGCGAGGTGTTCTCGTCGAGGTGGTGCGTGTCGGTGCGTGCGGAACAGACCGCGAGATCAACAACGGCGAATACGGCGTCGCGCCGCCGGGAAGCGAGTTTCTCGTGCTTGGCCATGAGAACTTCGGACGCGTCGTCGAGATTGGTGAGAACGTCCGCGAGGTAGCTGTCGGAGATTTCGTCGTGGCGACAGTTCGACGACCCGGGAGGAGCATTTACGACAAGATCGGAACGCAGGATTTCACAACGGATGAGAAGTATTTCGAGCGCGGGATCTCGCGGATTCACGGCTACATGGCCGAGTATTATGCCGAGAACGTCGAATACTTGGTGAAGATCCCGGAGAAACTCGCCGAGATCGCCGTCCTTCTCGAGCCGCTCTCGATCATCGAAAAGGGCCTCAAACAGGCTTCCGACATTCAGGAACGGCTCAAGATCTGGCATCCGAAGACCGCGGCGGTGCTGGGAACGGGAAACGTCGGCCTGCTGACGGTGATGGCGCTGCGGATGCGCGGTTACGACGTACACGGATTCGGTTGGGAACTGCCCGAGGACTATCTCAATGCGGAATTGTGCCGTGCGATCGGCGCAACTTACGATTCGACGCAAAAAACGAGCGTGACGGACTCGGTCGCGAAGTACGGGCAATACGATCTCGTCTTTGAATGCACGGGATATTCGCCGATCATCTTCGACGCGATGCAGTCGCTAAATGAAAACGGGATCCTGATCCTTTCGTCCGTGACCGGCGGCGACCGTAAGACCGACGCTGTTCCGTCCGACAAGATCAATCAGCAATTCGTCCTCGGCAACCGCGCGATGGTCGGGACCGTGAACGCGAACCGCGAGCATTTCGAGATGGGCGTCCGCGATTTTGCGGTTTGCGAGGCGATGTATCCCGGCTGGCTTGCGCGGATGATGACCCACAAGGTCGTCGGACTTGAGAACTTTGCCCAGGCGTTCGACATCCTCGAAAACGGCGCGAAATACAAGGCGATCAAGACATATTTCGAGGTGAAGGAGATCTGAACTTTGATTCCAAGATTCCAGAATTCCAAGATTCCACGTTAAGGTCTGGGCAAATCGTGTCAAGAAACCTGCCTTGAACGAGATTGAACTCCTGAACTCTTGAACTCTTGAACCTGGAATCTTGGAATCTTGGAATTTGGAATTCTGGAATTCCTTATGTCCCTTTACCCCGACTCGATCGCCCGTCTTGCATTCGCGCCGCGTTTTGCCGGTCCGATCGAGGATGCGAATGCGGTTGGGACCGATGCGAGTTTCGCGTGCGGGGCGTTTGTCAGATTCGAATTGGCGATCGATCCGGACTCCAAAAAAATAAGCGCGATCGGATTCCGCTCGAACGGCTGCGGATACATGATCGCCGCCGCCGAAACCTGCGCCGCGGCAGTCGCCAACGCCAAACTGACCGAACTTCATGAGTGCAATTTCTCGGGATTCGAAGAACTTGCCGCGGATCGCATGCGGTGCGCTGAAGTCGCGCGGCACGCCCTCAAAGAGGCATTCGCCAGGTTTCGGCAGACGCAGCTCGAAGAGTTTCCTGGTGAGAAGGCGTTGATCTGCACATGCTTTGGTATTTCAGAAGAGTTGATCGAACGATGCGGGGCGCAATCGGTCGAAGAGGTTGGGGAGCGTACGAACGCCGGAACCGGATGCGGCTCGTGTCGGATGTTGATCGCGGAAATCATCGATTCGGCCATGTCGGAACTTTGAATCGGGAACCCGTCGTTATGCTATAATCGGTGCCGTTCCTGCGGGAGCCGATCAAATTCAGAGGAGATTATTCAGTCGGGAATCTGAACAAAAAATCCCAAGTCCCAAGCCGGAAACCGAATGGACCCTGACAGTACTTTCCCGCTCTTTCTGCAAGCCGCGGAACACGCCGCATCGATATCCATCGCGCAAGCCAGTTTCGAGATCTCGTTGATGATGCTTATCGTCCTCGTCAACGCGTATTTTGTCGCCGCAGAGTTCTCGCTTGTTTCGGTCCGCAAAACGCGCCTTGAGACCAAGGCTTCCGAGGGAAGCAAGGGCGCTCAGGCTGCACTGAGGCTTCTCGAAGACCCGACGCTTTTCATTTCCGCCGTACAACTCGGCGTGACGCTTGCTTCGCTCGCGCTTGGGTGGGTCGGCGAGCCGACCGTCGCCAAGATCATCGAACCTCTGGCAGCGAAGATCGCTTCGGAAGGTTCCCTCGCGTACGTTGTCCATATCACCGCGATCATCATCTCGTTCGCGTTCGTCAGTTTTCTTCATATCGTTTTGGGCGAGCTCGTGCCGAAGATGTTTGCGCTCGAGAAGGCGGAATCGTTCGCGATCATTGCTTCGCGTCCGCTCGAGATCTTCGCGAAGGTATTCGCACCGCTGCTTTGGGTATTCAACAAGGTCGGGGGCGGGATAGCGCGGCTGATCGGGCTGAAAGCGTCGCTTGAGGAAAGTGCGGTCTACACCGAGGACGAGATCCGGCAGCTCGTCAAGCTTTCGCAGGAAAGCGGCCATCTCAATGAAGAAGAACAACGGCTGATCGACAAGGTATTCGAATTTTCGGAAACGACAGTCCGCGAGGCGATGGTACCGCGGACGGCGATCGTCGCTATCCCGTACACGTCGACGCTCGAGGAGATCGCAAAGGCGTTCCGTCAGCATGGATATTCTCGGCTTCCGGTCTTCCGGGGTTCGCTCGACGACATCGCCGGGTTCATTCACAGCAAGGACCTGATGCCGTTTCTGCTGAGACCGAAACTGTTTAAGATCGAAAAGGTGCTGCAAAAGGCGACGTATGTCGTCGATACGGCAAGGCTCGAGGACGTCCTCAGGCAGATGCAGCGCGCAAAATTCCACTTCGGGTTCGTGGTGGACGAGCACGGCGGCGTCGAAGGCATCATCACGCTCGAAGACTTGCTCGAAGAGATCGTCGGCGACATTTCCGACGAGCACGACGAAGAGGTCAACGAGCAGATCCAGACGGTCGGCGACGCGTTCATACTCGACGGCGGGCTCGCCGTCCGCGATCTCAACAAGAGGCTCGACATTCACCTTCCCCTTTCCGAAGGCTACACGACGATCGCCGGGTTCCTGATGAGCGAGTCGGGCCGGATTCTTTCAGAAGGCGATGTTGTTCCTTTCAACGGCCACGTCTTCAGGATCGAAAAGGTCGAAAAGCGCCGGATCCTGAAAGTGCGGATGGAACGACGGAACCCGTAGCAACAATATCTGAGTGAATATCTATCATTGACTGCCATATATGCACAGTTCGATTAAACGTCGCCGCCATCGATAAATGCACAAATCCTTTCGGGCGACACCGGGGTCCAGTTCGCTCCGTCGGAAAGAACGGCAACCCGATATCGATCCGTTCGAACGATCTTGCGATCGAGATCATTCCAAAGGCGTACTCAAAAGTTTGAATCGGTCGCTTCCGAAACCGACTCTGACTCGCCTGCCTTCGATCTGCCGCTGGCGGCCGCTCCCGGTTCTGACTGTCCAGCGCCCCCCATCATGTCCACTTTTCCCCCTTTCCCCTTTTTCCCTTTCCCCCTTTTTCCCTTTTCCCCTTTTCCCCCTTAAACTGTTTCTTTGCTAATAAACTCGTTTTTCAGGAGCAATCTACTCATATGAGTCTTATCGAAGAAGTTTGGGCGCGGGAAATCTTGGACTCGCGCGGGAATCCGACGGTCGAGGCGGAAGTCATTCTTGAGGACGGCACGTCGGGACGCGCGGCGGTGCCTTCGGGCGCGTCGACCGGCGAGAACGAGGCCGTCGAGCTTCGCGACGGCGATGCGGCTCGTTACCTCGGAAAAGGCGTGCTGAAAGCCGTTGAGAACGTCAACGAAAAGATCGCGTACGAACTCGAGGGCCTCGACGCGCTTGACCAGACGCTTGTCGACGAGGCGCTGATCGCGCTCGACGGAACCGATAACAAATCGAACCTCGGCGCGAACGCGCTGCTCGCGGTTTCAATGGCGAACGCCCGCGCGGCGGCGGCTTTCCAGGAACTTCCGCTCTACCGCTACATCGGCGGCGTCAACGCGAAGACCTTGCCGGTGCCGATGATGAACATCATCAACGGCGGCGCGCATGCCGACAACAACGTCGATTTCCAGGAGTTCATGATCATGCCGGTCGGCGCCGAATCGTTCACGGAAGCACTCCGTGCCGGCGCCGAGATCTTTCACAATCTGAAGAAGGTCCTGAGTTCGCGCGGCTACGCGACCAGCGTCGGCGACGAAGGCGGATTCGCGCCGAACCTGAAATCGAACGAAGAAGCGATCGAGACGATCCTCGAGGCGGTCGAAAAGGCCGGATACACGGCGGGCAAGGACGTCATGATCGCGCTCGATCCCGCATCGAGCGAGTTCTTCGTCGAAGGAAAATACGTTTTCAAGAAGTCTGACAAGCGCGAGTTGACCAGCGAGCAGATGGCCGATTACTGGATCGACTGGACGAACAAGTATCCGATCATCTCGATCGAGGACGGGATGGCCGAAAATGACTGGGACGGTTGGAAGTACCTGACCGACAAGATCGGCAAACGTGTCCAGCTCGTCGGTGACGACCTTTTCGTGACGAACACCAAATTCCTCCAAAAAGGCATCGATCTCGGCTGCGCCAATTCGATCCTGATCAAAGTCAATCAAATCGGAACCTTGACGGAGACCCTCGACGCGATCGAACTCGCGCGGACGAACAACATGACGGCCGTCATCTCGCACCGCTCGGGTGAGACCGAGGACTCATTTATCGCGGATCTCGCCGTCGCGACGAACGCCGGCCAGATCAAGACCGGAAGCCTGTCGCGCTCGGACCGGATCGCGAAATACAATCAGTTGCTCCGGATCGAGGAAGACCTCGACAGCGCTGCGAAATATCCCGGCCGCACGGCGTTGTACCAGATCAAGGGATAATCGGCGAATTCGACAATCGGACGGGAGAGGAGTCGGAAGCGTTCTCTCTCGTTCGCTTTTTGTACAATGAAGCGGATTTTGATCATCGGTTCGGGCGGCGCCGGAAAGTCGACGCTTGCGCGAAGATTGAGCAAGATTTCCGGAATTCCGCTAATTCACCTTGACCGGCACTATTGGCGTGCGGGTTGGCATCAGACGCCGAAGGCCGAATGGATCGAAGACGTCGCGGTTTTGATCGCGTCGGATCAATGGATAATGGACGGGAACTTCGACGGTTCGCTCGATCTTCGATTGTCGCGCGCCGACACCGTGGTTTTTCTCGACATGCCGCGCTATCTTTGTTTTTATCGTGTGATCAAGCGTCGGCTGAGTTTTCGCGGGACAAATCGTCCCGACATGGCGGACGGATGTAATGAGAAGCTCGATCTTGAGTTTCTTTGGTGGCTTTGGCGTTACCCGAATTCGGATCGGACCGACTGCGAAGCGAAGATCGCGCGCGCAGGCGGCCACGTCACCGTCATCAGACTCCATTCAGCGGCGCAGGTCGAGCAGTTCGTTGCCGAATTCGCGATTGCCGGATAGTTCCGAGAGTTGATCAAAAAGCCGTTCCTGAGCACATGAACCACTACGAAGCCCAACTGGAAGAATTCACGATCAGCACCGATCCGTCGCTGCTCGACGTGGACGCGATCCATCGGTTTCTAGCCGAAGAATCGTACTGGGCGCGGAACCGGACCCGTGAACAAACCGAGACCGCGATAAGAAATTCCTTGCCTTTTGGACTCTACAAAGGCGAAAATCAAATCGGGTTTGCACGCGTTGTAACTGATTTTGCGACATTTGCCTATCTTGGCGATGTTTATGTCATAGGAGAATTCCGCGGACGCGGCCTCAGCAAATGGCTGATGCGGGTCATCGTCGATCACCCTCAGCTGCAGGGATTCAGACGATGGATTCTGGCGACGCGGGACGCACACACCCTTTACGAGAAGTTCGGATTCCAAGAACTCGTCCATCCTGAACGTTGGATGGAAAAGCCGGCAACCGATGCGTATTGAAGACATTCGACTCCCCAGTTTGCGATCAGAGTCGTCCATGACAGACAGAACGAAACGACCGCTTGCGCTTGTCATTCTAGACGGCTGGGGTTATTCGCCGCGGCAGGAAGGAAACGCCATCGCGCTAGCGCATACACCGTATTACGACGAGATTCGAGAAAAATATCCGATGACGCTGCTGGCGGCATCCGGAACACGCGTCGGGCTCGCGCCGGACGCTCCGGGAAGCTCGGAGGTCGGACATCTGAGCATTGGTGCCGGACGCATCGTGAAGACGGACGTTTCGAGAATTTCGGATGCGATCCGATCAGGTTCATTCTTCCGCAACGGCGTGCTCAAGAATGCGTTCGATGCGGCCCGCTCCCGTAACGGCGCGGTTCATCTGATCGGTCTGATGAGCGACGGCGAGATTCATTCGTCGCCCGAAACGCTTTTCGCGCTGCTTCGAATGGCGAAGCGCGAAGGACTGACAGACGTTTTCGTGCACGGGATCCTCGACGGCCGCGACGTCATGCAGCGGACGGCCGATATCTATGCCGAGGCGGTCGAGATTAAGATGGCCGATATCGGTATCGGCAAGCTCGCGACGCTTTGCGGCCGGTATTACGCGATGGACCGCGACGCGAACTGGGACCGGACCGTTCGAACCTACACGATGCTCGTCCACGGCGAAGGTGAACGTGCGTTGGATGCAGTTTCGGCTATTCGAAGTTCATTTCTGCGCGGAATCACCGATGAATTCATTCAGCCGATCGTCCTCGAACGCGATTCCGGCGAACCGGTAGCGACTATCAGGAACGGCGATGTCGTCATCTTCTTCAATCATCGCGGCGACCGAATGCGGCAAATAGTGCGCGCGATTTCAATCCCGGACGAGACCGGCAATCCGGCGCTCACAAAGCCGCTGATCGATACCGTTTGTCTTACCGAATACGACCGGACATTCCGCGTACCGGTCGCGTTCCGCCCCGAACGTGAGGAACGCACACTTGCCGAGGTCTTTGCCGAAAACGGTGTAAAGAACGCCCGGATCGGTGAATCCGACAAGTACGCGCATATCACCTATTTTTTGAACGGCGGGGTCGAGAACGCCCTTCACGGCGAGCAGAGGCTGATGCTGCCGTCATTGAAGCGGACGGCGGTCGAGACGACTCCGGAGATGAGCTGTTTCAAGGTCACGGACAGTTTGCTGAACTCGATCGATGAAGCTCAGAGCGATGTTTTCATTGTCAATATCGCGGCGCCCGACGCGGTTGCGCATTCGGGGAATCTGCGGAAAACGATCGAATCCGTGCAGTATGTCGACACTTGTCTCGGCGGCATTCTCGAGAAGATACGCGAGACGAACGGCGTTGCGATCGTAACATCCGATCACGGGAACATCGAGGAAATGACCGACGTCGTTACCGGCGCGATCAACAATTCGCACACCTCCAACCAAGTTCCGTTTCATCTTATCGACGAATCGGCGGCGGACGTCAAACTCCGTTCGGACGGCGCCTTGCAGGATGTCGCCCCGACGATCCTCGGCATTCTTGGAATCGAAAAACCCCCTGAAATGACCGGAACGGACCTCCGGCAAAAGAGTCCGAACCGGGAGCGGTAGCGACCGGGTGATGTCAGTACCGCCTGCGTCAGAGGCCGTGTCAAAACAGTAGCGATTCTAGCATTTCGGGTTAGAATATTCCTTGTATGGGATATATCCGAGGAGTTGCCAGAGAGCAGCAGGTGTTGTTTCCGGTTTCGTTGGACGAGTACATCAGTGAGGACAACCCGGT
>JAKQII010000113.1 GCA_029557535.1 Acidobacteriota bacterium | reverse complement strand
AGCGACACGGCGAAGATCGGCCTTGAAACGGTAACCGTGCTTGGGGATCGTTTCGATCAATTCGGTTCCGTTAGCTTTCAATATCTTTCGCAGCCTGGAGATCTGCTTGGCGAGATTTCCCTCCTCGACAAATGCATCGGGCCATAGCGCCGAGATCATTTCCTCTTTCGAAAGAGCGCGACCGTTGTGCTCGACCAGAAGCATCAGCGTCTCGAACTCTTTCGCCGGTAAACGTATTGGCTCGCCGTCAACGAACAAGACCCTTTCGTCAGGGTCAAGGACGAAGCTGCCGAATTCATAATTAAACCGTTTGTTTTCAGTATTTTCCATTAAGTCATAAAAACGTCAGGAAATTACGAACAAAACGACAGTATTTTTCCGAGCGAATCGGACAAACATGCCGGCGACCACGCTTCACGAACCGACGCAGGACAAGATCGGGTTCAGCAATTTTAGTCCTAAGAATCGCAGGGAGCAAGAATTTTAATGAAACAGCGAGCCGAGATCACTTTTGAGATCGAAGAGACGATAGTTCACCGCGAAGGCTCACAGATCGCACGAGCATACTGTTTCGGGTGTGCGCAAGAGGTGCTCGTCGCGCCATCGCGAGTGGCTTCGCTGATCTCCGGCCTCAGCGAACGCGAGATCTTTCGTCGTTTAGAGGCGGGCGCTCTTCATTTTTTCGAGAACGAAGTGCTGATGATCTGTCTGAATGACCTTTTGGCAAGCGGTCAGGACGCGATCGTGAATATCGAATCTGATCTGCCTGCAATGTCCGGTGATCGAAACAGATGAGACAGCTGATCAGGAGATACGGGTCAATTTTGGGAAAGGAGACAATCGCTATGAGATCGACGATCATTCTTATAATTTCAGTGACCATCTTTGTCGGTACAGCCTCGGCGCAAACGACCGAGTTCGCGTTTCAGGGAAGTTTGAAGGACGGCGCCGCTGCCGCAAACGCAAACTATGATTTTGAATTCGCTCTCTTCGATTCGCTGTCCGGTGGCGTTCAGATCGGTCCGACGATCGCTAGGAATGCGGTCGCGGTTACGAACGGTTCGTTCTCGGTCAAGCTCGATTTCGGAAGCCAGTTTGACGGATCGGCGCGATTTCTGGAGATCAGGGTCAGGCTCAGCGGGCAATCCGGCATCACAACGCTAAGTCCTCGACAGCAGATATCAAGCGCGCCGTATGCTCAGCGAAGCCTCATTGCCGCAACCGCCGATACCGCAGCGAACGCGACAAATGCAGCAAACGCGGCAAATGCCGCTACCGCTTCGAATGCGCTGCAGCTCGGAGGCGTCGCGGCCGATCAGTACGTTCTGACAACCGACCCGCGAATGTCCGACGCGCGGCCGCCCGCGCCGGGAAGCTCGAACTATATTCAGAACTCGACGACGCAACTGCCGGGGAGCTTTAACCTGATCGGTTCCGGTTCGGTGACATCGAGCCTGAGCGCCAACCGATTCGATATTGGCCCAAATCGAATGATGTCGATATTCGACACCAACCTTTTCGTCGGCCGCGATTCGGGACGCGAAGCGCTTGCGGGCCTCGGCATTTCGTTCTTTGGATATTTCACCGGACCGGCGATAGACACCGGTATCGATAATTCGCTTTTTGGCTTTCAGGCAGGCAACTCGATCACAGCCGGAAACCGCAATGCTCTCTTTGGTACTCGCTCTGGCAGGCTGAGCCAGGGCAATGAGAACGCGTTTTTCGGAGCAAACACCGGCGTTGGCGATCTGGGCAGCAACCAAACTACTCTGCTCGGATTTTCGGCCAATGTCGGATCGGCCGGATTGACCAACGCTACAGCGATCGGGGCGAGGGCTTTGGTTCAAACCGATAATTCACTCGTGCTCGGCAGTATCAACGGCATAAACGGTGCGACAGCCGGCACCAATGTCGGTATCGGAACGGCATCGCCGACACAGCGGCTTCACGTCGTGGGCAGCGGACTCATCACTGGCGACCTTACCGTTAATGGAACGATAAATGGTTCGGTTGCGAATGCGACGAACGCTGCTACGGCGACCAACGCCCTCAACCTCGGCGGCGTCGCCGCGAATCAGTTTGTTCAAACCAGCGACGCGCGGCTTTCCGATTCTCGAACCCCTCTTCCCGGCAGTGCGAACTATATACAAAACTCTTCTTCGCAGCAGGCCTCGTCCAATTTCAACATCAGTGGAAACGGAACGATCGGGAACAGTCTTACTGTTGCGAACTCGCTGAGTGTCGGTGGAAGTGTTTCGGTAAGCGCGGCTCTTTCCGTAACGGGTGCCCTGAACGCGAGCGGCTCGAACCTCACGAACCTCAATGCTTCGAACATAACATCGGGTTCTCTCGCAATAGCCCGCGGCGGAACGGGATTATCGTCTGTGGGGACGTCCGGAAGTTTTTTGAGAAGCAACGGGACAAGCTGGACTAGTTCGGCGCTTCTCGCCTCCGACGTTCCTGCCGGTAGTGGAAACTATATCCACAATTCGGCCGTCCAGCAGGCAGCCTCAAACTTCAATATCGGCGGCAACGGGATCGTCGGTACACGGCTCGGCGTAGGGACCAGCTCTCCGACATTTAAGACGGAGATCATTGACCCATCAAACACCGGCCTGCGAGTTCAGACAAATGCTGTCGGCGGGACCGTTGCGTCATTCGGCGGTAATGGTACATTTGCCGTTGATAGCCCGGGCCAGTTTGGCGGCCGGCTTACGATACTCGAAAACGGCAATGTCGGGATCGGCTCGGTTACGCCGCTGAGCAAACTGCATATCACCGGCTTCGGCGGAATTCGCGCTCAGGTGAATTCAGATATAAACGCCGGCCTCTTACTCAGTTTGAACAATCAGCTGAAGTGGTCGGTCGCAGCGGTCGATCCTGGCCAGTTTCAGATCTACAACGAAAATCTTGCGCAAAACGCCTTTTGGATAAACAGCAGCGACAATAACGTCGGCATCGGCTCGACCTCGCCGCAGGCCCGACTCGACGTAAACGGCGGCGTATTTGGCCTCCGCGTTCAAACGCTGAATTTCGGCGGTTACGTTGCAAAATTTGGCGACCTTGGCGAATTTTTGGTCGATTCGAATGGTGTAAGCGGAGGACGGCTTCGAATTTCTGAAAGTGGCGGAGTATTCATCAACAACCCGCCGCCTCCCGGAACAACGATCACCAACACCTCACAGCGCCTGACCGTAAATGGGGTCATCAGGACCGGGCTGGGCGGCATAGGTGCGATCCCGATCTGCTTGAATCCGGGCCAGGAGATAGCGGTTTGCGTTTCTAGTTTACGATTCAAAGAAAACGTGCTAGACTTCAAGCCCGGGCTTGACCTGATCAACAAACTGCGGCCTGTTTCCTTCACCTGGAAGGACAGTCGGGTAAGAGACGTTGGTTTCATCGCTGAGGAAGTTGCAGAGGCTGAACCGTTGCTTGCGACGTACGAGGCCGACGGAACGGTCCAGGGAGTAAAATACGACCGCGTCGCCGTGGCCGCGGTCAATGCGATACAGGAACAACAGACCCAGATCGAAGCCCTTTCGAAACAGGTCGATGAACAAAAAGAAAAGAATCGCCGATTGCAGACACAGATCGATCAGTTAAGGAAGCTGATATGTAAGGCCGGTCCGACTGCGGAGGTCTGTAAGGAGGACAAATGAAACTCGAAGATTTGAAGGTTCACGCCGCAAGACAATTGCCGACCCGTCCGACCATTTGCCGATCGATCGTGTTGTTGGCTATCTGTATTTCGGCACTATCCTCATCGGTCGCGGCTCAATCGGGCGGAACATTCGTGATCGAACGCTCAGTCATCGCGGGCGGCGGCGGCCGAGCCAGCGGCGGAACTTTCACTATCGATGGTACGATCGGCCAAGCTGTCGCGGGAACAAAATCGACCGGTGCGGCATTCAGTATCGAGAGCGGATTCTGGGCAGCACCGTTCGCGTCACGTCGATCGCCGTTCGACTTCGACGGAGACGGGAAGACGGATGTTGGTATCTTTCGTCCGGGGCCGGCTGAGTGGTGGTATCGGAGAAGCTCTGACGGACAGGTTCCGGCACTGCAGTTTGGCACCTCTACCGACGCGATCGCACCGGTCGATTACACCGGCGACGGAAAGTCGGATGTGGCGTTCTTCCGTCCGACCACGGGCGAGTGGTTCATTCTGAGATCTGAGGACGGATCGTTCTATTCGTTCCCGTTCGGCGGAGCGGGCGACACACCCGTCCCGGCGGACTACGACGGCGACGGCAAGGGCGATGTCGCTGTCTTCCGTTCGTCGAACAACACATGGTATATCCAGCGTTCGTCCGACCTCGGGGTCTCGATCATCACCTTCGGAG
>JAKQII010000112.1 GCA_029557535.1 Acidobacteriota bacterium | reverse complement strand
CCCTGCGAAAGGGACGTGACGGCGAAAGAGACGACAAGCAAAACTGTGACAAGTATTCTCATAGAAATATCGATCTGCTCCCGTATTGTAAACGCGTCGATCACTTCAGATACTTATCAAACCAATCCAGATTGCTCTGCATTGCGGCGATCTGCATTTTGGGTTCGTTCGGGCCGTGCGGCATCCGGGGCAGAACGATCATTCGCGTCGGGACGCCCTGACGCTTAAGCGCATTGTAGAGTTCGTAGCCCTGCGATATCGGCACACGGACGTCGGCCTCGCCGTGCTGGATCAGCGTCGGCGTTCTTGCGTTCTTTATATTGAACATCGCCGAGTGTTTGGCATAGATCGCGGGGTTGTCCCAAAACTCCGATTCGAAATAGTCGGGGACGAAGGACGGGATGTCGGCCGTTCCGTTAAAGCTCATCAGGTTGGTCACCGGAGCACCTGACGAAGCGGCCTTGAAACGGTTGGTCTTTGTGATGATCATCGACGTCATATAGCCGCCGTAGCTCCAGCCCATGACACCGAGCCGGTTAGGATCGCCAACGCCCATCGCGATCACGTGATCGACACCGGTCATCAGATCTTCGTAGTCCATTCCGCCCCAATCCTTGATGTTCGCCTGGCGAAAGGCGACGCCGTATCCGCTCGATCCTCGCGGATTAGGCCGCAGTATCGCGTAGCCCTTTGCCGCAAGGGATGCCAGCGGATAGACTCCTCGTCCGCCGACATAGCTGCGCTGAAAGACGCCCGCCGGGCCGCCGTGGATGTTCAGGATGAGCGGCACTTTCGTGCCCGCCGTATATCCGATCGGATAAGTCAGCAGGCCTTCGATCTCGCGGCCGTCTTTGCTCTTCCACTTGACGACGTCGGTCTTCGGATGGGTGTAGCGGGCGTGGTCGGCATTCGCATTCGAAACAACGGTCGTCGTCGACGCGCCTGATCGGACGACATGCAGCTCGGGCGGCGAATCGTCCCTTTGGCTAACGAAGGCAAAAAGGTCGGCGTTTTTGTTCACAAAAACCGACGAGATGACCGCATCGGAATTCTGGACATCACGGACGGCACCGGTCGCGACGGTCGCCTCATACATCGATGTCCCGGTTCCCTTTGGTTCGAAGAACATTATTTTCGATCCGTCAGGGGTCCACCCGATGACATTTGGTCCGCCGTCAAAACTCGCGGCCATCAACCTGGGTGCACCGCCGGCGGCGGGATAGACCGCGAGCCGGTTGCTCTGCGCCCATCTGACCGGAACATCGCTGACCGACGCAGCGACCCAGTTTCCGTCCGGCGAAAAGCTCGGAGCGGCCTCGGCCGCCGCGGTCGCCGCAAGCGTCGAGACCGTCGCGGTGGCAACATCGACGATCGAGAGATCGGACGTCGGCCAATGGTCGACGACCGGCGAACTTACATGGGCAAACACGATCCGCCTGCCGTCGGGCGACCAATCGAAACCGGTGACATGACGGTCAACCGCAGTAAGCTTTCTTATCTCGCGTTTGCCGCCGGCGCCTTTGGCGAGAGGTACGTAATAGAGCCTGGCGAGCTTGACGTTCTCATCTATCCAGCGAAAGTCGTTCCGGCCCTTGTCGTTCTTTTCCTCATCGTCAGTCTTCGGATCGGTCATCGTGAAGGCGAACGACTTCCCGTCAGGCGACCATTCGAAGTTAGCGACGCTCGATTTGATCTCGGTCACCTGCTCAGGCTCGCCGCCCGAGAGACGCATCACATAAAGATAGTTGCGGTTATCCTTTCGGTTCGACGTGAAAGCGATCATCGTGCCGTCAGGCGAAAACTTCGGATTGGTCGACGATCTTTCGCCGAATGTCAGCTGATAGTTCTGACTGCCGTCGGTCGTCGCCATCCAGATCTGGGTGACGAACTCGCTCTTGTCGGCCGCCATCACTGCATCGTTGATCGTATACGCGACCCATTTTCCGTCAGGCGAAATGTCGGGCGATGCAAGCGCCCGGACCTTGACCTGAAGCTCGGGCGACCACGTGTATTGAGCCGAGACGGCGAGGGCAGAGATCGAGAGCAGAAAAAGCAATACGGCTAAGCGGCGAACGACGTTCATCTTGGTGTCTCCTTTTGGTTTGTCTGTGGGGATGCGCGAGGTATTGTGCCCTAAATCTCGCCGGCTGGCAATTGATCGTCGGCCGATCGCCGGAGCATAAATTTCCACACCATCCGCCCGCGTGCTTCGTCGTAGATATATCGGCTGTCGGTGACGTGCCAAAAGCCGAGAAATTCCCATCGATTGACGCCGAGTTTATTGAAAAGCGGGACTGAGCGGCCGGTATTTATCGCATCGATCAACGCCCGGTTTGCGGCGTCCAGCTTCTGATCGCCGCGTCTGCCCGAACCGGTATAGTGGATGATGTCGCGCGAATCGCCGTGAAAATCTGGATAGCAGGGATTGATGCGGCCAAAATCGGTCAGCAGCGAGACGAGCCGCCCGTTCTTTTGATAAATGCCGTTGCGAGAACGATGGAGTCTCGAGACATCGCTCCAGGCGTAGATCTTTCCGGATTCCGGCACGTCGATCGGATCGGTCATGTCTGCAGCGTGATGATGCCTAGTCTTCCGCCGGGCCGAATCTGTAAACCAGGAACCCGATCGCCCTCGCCGGCTTTCCGCCGAATGTCGGACGATTGAATTTGGATGCAAGTGCCGCACGCTCGGCTTCGGGCCAAAGCTCCTTATTGCCGGTCCGCCCTTTCGCCGTCAGCACGCTGCCATCGACATCGATCAGCAATTCGACCTGAACAAGGCCCTTCGCCCC